>CAZFSE010000012.1:12962-41081 GCA_964521805.1 uncultured Verrucomicrobiota bacterium | reverse complement strand
CCTCCACCCCCTTCGCCTCCC
This sequence comes from uncultured Verrucomicrobiota bacterium, assembly GCA_964521805.1. Lineage (GTDB taxonomy): Bacteria > Verrucomicrobiota > Kiritimatiellia > CAIQIC01 > GWF2-57-35 > CAZFSE01. The sequence continues at coordinate 41,060 of CAZFSE010000012.1, read as the reverse complement.
GGCAGAATTCCTCGAAGGCCAAACGCCGCTCGCAGAAGTCATGCACGTTGCTGGCCCCCGTCACATGCAACAGGCGGCGACAGCCCTGCGCCACCAGGTGCGCCAGCAAGTCCCGCAGGGCCGACCGGTTGTCGAGCAACACGGCATCCATCTTCGCCCAGCCCCGGTTCTCGCGGGGCGGCTCCGCGCCCACCAGCACGATCGGCACCGCCGTGGAGGGCGCCTTTTTCTTGAACAGCTCCAGACGCGGCGCGACCAGCACCACCCCATCCACCTGCCCTGGGCGCGCCAGGCGCTCGACCAACTCGGGATAATCCTCATCGCCATGCGCAAAGGAGGAGATCACATGAACGTTGCGCTTGTGCGCGACGACATCCACGCCCTTGAGAATCTCGGCGTAATACCCGCTGAAGATGCCGGGCGTCACCACCGCGATCATCCCCGTGCGCCCGCCCGCCAGCCCGCGCGCCATCGCATTGGGATGGTAGCCGTGCTCGCGCATGATCTTTTCAATCTTCTTGCGCGTCTCCTGGGAGACCCCGTTCTGATTCATCAAGACCCGGCTGACCGTGCTTTTCGAGGCCCCCGCCAGCCGCGCAATCTCATATAACGTGATTTTTCCTGTCGCCTTCATCTGCAAGCCCTCCGTACCGCTCCCAACCAATTCCGCACCAGATTACCCTTTAGTCATGAAAAATAAAGAAAGATTTTTCTTAACAAAGCGGGAGCGCTCCCTTATAGTGGGAGGTGTACAAAGAGGAGTGCCCATTTTATGACAACAATGAACAACACGCTGATTCGACGCATCCGCCTGGCCCGCCCGCCCTGCACCATCGGCATCACGGATGGCTCGGAGCGCGGCAGTTATGTGCCGCAAGCCCATCTGCTCCGCCAGACCGGACGCCCCCATCATGTCGTCAATCTGATGTTCCAGTATTATCCCGACCTGGAGAACTGGCCCACGCAGGGCGTCAACTACCGCGGATTCTACCGCAACACGAATCTCAACAAGGGCGATGGCTACTTCCCGCTCGTTCTGGAGGAAGGCGGGCCCTGGGGCCAGCTCTACCTGCGCCAGATCGAAGAGGTCCGCGCCCATGGCCAGGAACCCCAGCTCACCCTGACCCTGCATGCCGACACGCCGGACACCACCCTGAAGGCCATCGCCCGCTCTCTCGCCCCCTGCGGACGCATGCGCATCCGCATCAATCATGAATGCAACGGCGTCTGGTTTTACTTCAATCAGCGCTGGTCCTATTCGCAGGTCAGCGACTTCTTCATCCGCTTTCACAACATCCTGCACGAGCAGGCGCCGGAGGTGCAGACCTGCGCCTGCTGGAACGGCCCCGGAGAAGATTATGCCAAACCGGAAGGCGCCGCCAGCATGCGCGGACGGCTGACGCCCGACAGCCTCGGCCCGATGTTCCGCGCCGCGGACATCATCTCCTACGACCAGTATGCCTCTCTCCATTGGGGCTGGCCCAACCCAGCCTTTGATCCCCACAACCCCAGTGAGTTCTTCCGCCTGCCCTTCGACGTCTGGTGGAAATTGCTCGATGATTGCCACCGGCAGATGTGCGAACTTCGCGGCGAAGAGGTCAACATCGAGGTCCACGAGATCAACGAGGATGCCGATGTCATCGGCCTGGAGGCGCAGGCCGCCTGGGTCACCCGTTTCTATCAGGAGGTGGTTCGCCGCAACCTGCCCTGGCTCACGAACATCACCTACTACATGTTCCGCGACCGCGGCGGCCTGGGCCTGGAATTGGAAGATCTCGAGAATCCCGAACGCTACACCGAACAGCCCGCGCTGGCCGCCTACCGCGAGGCCATCCAGCATCCCCACTTTGAGCACAAAGTCGTCAGCGGCAACACGCACCCCGGCGGCCCCCTGCAGTTCACCTGGAACACCCCCACGGATGCGGAAGGCTATCAGATGGACTACGCACTCCCCGGCACCTGCCGGTCCGCCTCCATCCGGCTTCCCGCCCATCAGGGCCTGCTGATCCAGGCCGGCTCGCAATGGAAGGTCACCCGCCCCGGCCAGGACCGGCTCTTGCTGGAAAACCTGCCCGCCGCAGACACCCTCTCCCTGCGGGTCTTTGCGCCCCCGACCGGCTTGAACCCCGGAGCCTTCAAGGCCCAACTGCCCTCCGCGCTGGACATCGAACGGTGTACAAGTGCAGATTAAAAAACTGGGTTGAAGGAAAAACGTCGCGGCAATCTGGCCTGATTTTCAGAGAAGGCCGGACTAGTCAGGAAGGTGCTCCAGATCATCAAGATCTTTATGCCGCCCGGATGCCTTCTTGTTTTGGCGAAGGCGTTTCCGGGAAATCAAATGGACACTTTGTCCGTCAATGTCTGTCGTTACACGCTCAGCATAACACGTTGCAAAGTCAACGCCATCAATCTCGGTAAGCACCTCGATTCGCATGGGCGGAACTCCCATGCGTATGATCTTCCCCTGTTCCTGAAAAAGAGCCGGGGTAAGCGTCGGATCCTGCATGCCAAACCGCTGGAAAACCTTCACCAGTTTGGCGGCGTTCTCCTTTGTTGCCGCCACCCAGACATCCATGTCAGCAGTTGCCCGAGGGTAGCCATGAAACCCCACAGCATAGCCGCCAATCAGAAGGTACTGAACTTCAGATTCGTTCAGCAACCTCAAGAACTCTTTGAAGTCTTCGGGAAGTGCTTCTTCTGCCATAGGCCACCTGACGGTCGATCTGCACTGCGCGCAAGCGCTCCAAGGGCGTCCGACTGCGCCAATACTGCACATCGGTTTGATTGTCATGGAGATCCACGACAGACAATGTGGTTCGGTCAACTTTCATCATGAGGCGATGCTATCAAAGCTCTGCCCGGAAAACAACCAGACCTTTTCACCACAAAGATAAAGGCGATAACGGGGACATTATAGCAAAACCATTCTCAATAAAGTTGTTCCATCTAAATGCGCACACTTACTTTAACCAGCCCGCTACGCTTGATCCAACACCGACCGCGCGCCATTTTCAGCATGGCCGAAACGCTTTCAAGCCGAAGGCCCGCACTCCTTTGTTGCCGTCACAGGCTGTGGCAAGGGCTGAAACAGTGTCTGCATAACCCCCACGGCCAGGTACGCCGCCGACACCAGCAACAGCAAGCGGGGGTCCACCACGGCGGCGACCAGAATGCCCGCGCACCCTGCGCAACGCATCCACACGGACGCACGCGCAAAATCCGGATGACGGAAGGTGGGGAAGCGCACCGGGGCCAGCATCAGGACGCCCAGAAACAAGACCAGCGGGGCCATCAGCCAAGCCAGGGACGGCGCCACGGAAAGCGCCGCCAGGGTTAACGCCGATGCGGGAAGGGGAAAGCCCGTGAAATAGCAGGTTCCCTGCGGGCGCCGGCTCAACAGGGCATAACGCGCCAATCGGATCGCGCCGCAGAGGACATAGACCAAGGGCGCCAGGAAGAACGGACCCGCGGTTCCCTGGGCTCGGAACGCCAGCAACGCGGGGGCAATACCGAAGCTGACCAAGTCCGCCAGCATATCGAAATGCTTGCCAAACTCGCCCTCCACGCGCAAAGCGCGGGCAATGGGTCCATCGAGCATGTCACATCCCCAGGCCGCCAGGACCAGCAGGGCGGGCAGGCGCTCCGGCCAGCGGGATGGCTCGCACAGCACAAAAACCGCCATCGTCCCGCACAGCAAGTTTCCGGCTGTAAAAAGGAACGGGATACAGCTTGCCAACCTTTTTCTGAAACGATACACGTCCTGCATGCGCCGCAGTCTAGCGATTGCCTTGCGGGAAACAATCGGGAAAAACAAACCATGCGGATTCTCTTGAGCAGTGTGTGCCGACCTTTTGGCATGGAATATGGCGATGGGTTTGGCGTCTCTCACGAGGGGGGGCATGTGATCATGTGGGCGCAGGGGATCTTCCAAGTTCGGGGAGCTACGGAACAATGGGGCATTGATTTCATCGCCCAGAATCTCAAGACACCGGCGGTCACCCTGCATTACCCCAGCCTGCAGGAGTTTATTGCCGAGGTCAAAAAAGGCTATGACTACATTGGCATCGCGTTCGTGGCGCCGACGTTTCACAAAATGATTCCGATGTGCGAGGCGATCCGCCGCCATGCCCCCCAATCCAAGATTGTGCTGGGCGGCTATGGCACTGCCCTGGAGGATGAGGTGCTCAAGCCCCACGCGGATTACATCTGCCGGGGCGAAGGAGTCGCCTTCATGCGGAACCTGCTGGGCGAGGACTCCTCCGCTCCCATTGAACAACCCGTGATTCTGCAACGTCAGAGTCTGTGCTCCATTCCCCTCCCCTCGGCCAACGCCTATGTCTTTGCCGGGCTCGGATGCCCCAACGGGTGCGATTTCTGCGCCACCTCGCACTATTTCAAGCGGCGGTACATCCCGCTCCTGCCCGATGGCGGCTCGATCGTGAAGGCCATCCAGCGGGTGCGGGAGCGCCATCCCACCATCACCGCTTTCTGGATCAACGATGAGGACTTCCTGCTGGATGAACGCCGGGGCCGCGCGTATCTGGACGCCTTGCGCGCAACGGACCTGCCGCCGCTGTCCCTGCGCATTTTCAGCAGTGTGAAGGCGCTGTCACAATTTGAACCCGCTGAACTGGTCGAGATGGGCATTGACCGCGTCTGGGTTGGATTTGAGGGCCGCCGGGCCAACTACCCCAAGATGCGGGGGCGTCCCTTTGACGAACTCGTAAGAGATTTGCGCCGTCATGGAATCAGCGTGCTGGCCTCCATGATCATGGGCTTCGATTATCAGAACGAGGAGATCATCCGCTCCGAGTTCGAATCGCTCATGGCCCTGCGCCCCTGCATGGCCCAGTTCCTCATCTATGGCCCGACCCGTGGAACCCCGCTCTATGAGCGGCTCAAAGCCGAAGGACGCCTGCGCGAGGACGTGGCACGCGATTTCAGCCGGCAAGATGGCTTTACCCTCGGGTTCCGGCATCCGCATCTGTCGGCGGAGCAATTATCGGAACTTCAGCAGGAATTGTACCGGGAGGACTTCCGCCGGCTGGGCCCTTCCGTGTTCAGGGTATTCGAGGACTGGTTGGAGGGGTGGGAAACCTTGCGCCATCATCCGATCCAGCGAGTTCGGGATAAAGCCGTGCGAAATGCGCAGTCCGCGCGAAAGGGTCTCATCCTGTTGCCCGCCGCCCGGCGGTACGTCAGCCCCGAAGCGGCCCAACAACTGCTTGCCCTCGAGCACAAACTGGCCGCCGGCCTGGGCGCATGGAAACCCTCGGAGCGGGCCCTGTCCGCACTCCTCATCCCCGCCCTGTGCGCCTGGACCGCCTTCCGGCTGAAGCACAAGATCGGCCTTCAGCCCCGTCTCGTCAGGAAAACGTTCGCCTCCTGAATCAGCGGTCGGTGTCCGTCGATCCTCAGCCAATCAGGTGCAAAACATCCATGACCAGCGTTCCCAGCAGGAAATGCGCGAGGCTGACGCCAACAACGGTCTGATGCCGACGGTAGAGCCAGCCAAAAAACAGACCGCTCACCAGGGTGGCCACCATGGTGGCGGTCGAATAGTGCAGATGGGCCACGGCAAACATCACCGACGTGGTCACAACGGCCATCAGGGCCCTGTGTTTTCCTGTCAAAACCCGTTCGATGGCAGACTGGACAAACCCGCGGTTGATGATTTCCTGAACGATGGCCACGAGCAGATAAATGGCCACCGGCACGGCTGGCAGATTCCAATCAAACAGGGCCTGGCCATGAAGGGGGTTCGAGGGCGTATGAACCAGCCGCCACTTGATGCCCACCGCCAGAAGCGCCCAAGGCACGCACCAGAGCAGGCTTTCCGCAATGGCGCGGCCCCCGCCTTTCCACGTCAAGCCCCAGGTGGTCCAGGGGTGGACATGACGCCGGACAAACACGCCCATAAAGACAAGAATCACAAACATCAGCCCCAGCGTGATCGGCTTCTCGGTCGAATCGCTGATCCAGCGCTCGGACAATCCGGCGGAGAGCACCATCGTATACACGGAAAGAATCAGCACCATGGAGCAGAACAGAAAACCGCTCTCCGCCCGCAAGATGCCGGCACGCTCCAGCTCCCGGTTCTTGGCGCCGATCTCCTCGATCTTCTGCTCCAAGGAAAATTCACGGGCCTCCACCTTGACGCTCATCAGACCCAGGGTTTCGGCCAACTCACGAACCTCGGGAGATTCGCTCTCGGAGGCGGTCAGCTGAAACATCTCCCGCGCGGCATTGTAGTCCCCCCGGATCACTCGCTGGGCGGATTCGTCCAGCTTGCGCAAGGATTCAGAAGACGAACGCCCCGCGGCGTCTTGTGCTTGTCCATTCATGCGAGAGCTCCTATTTCAGCGGCTGGCGCCTCACATTCCACGGCATCCAGCAGGCCCTGCAGGCGGTTAAACAAATTGGCGGCGGAGGTGTCCTGGTCCAGATCGAGAAACAGCACGCGCAAGCCGGGGTGCAGGCGGCGCAACACGCTCTCCAGCCCTTTGGCGCAGACCTGGTTGGCCAGGCACCCGAAAGGTTGCAGGCAGGCGATATCGGTCACGCCGCGTCGCGCCAGCAGGAGCGCTTCGGCGGCAATCAACCAGCCCTCACCGGCTTGGTTGGACAGCGATTCGACCTGCGACGCAAGCCCGGCCAGCTCGCTCATCGGCACGTCGTGCAATCCCCGGTCATAGCGGTAGTCCTGCATGATGCGCCCAAGGCCCCGCGAGGCGCGCAGGTAACGCCGCTCCGCCAGGAGCGAGGCCGGCACCGCCAGCCTGAACGGCGAGAGGCCCGCCCGCCAGTTGAAGCGAAAATTCGGAAGCTCCTCGGCATAAAACCAAAGGGCAGGAGGCAGGACCGGCTCAATGCGCCGCTCAAACAGCCAGTCCAGAAGCTGATGATTCATCGCGGGCATGTATTTTGCGGCAATCTCGCCGATCACCCCAATCCGCCGGGGAGGCGCCCCGGCCACAACGGGAATCTCGTTGGCCTGCCGCACCACATCCGCCAGAATCGGGAACAGGACATCCTCCCCGCCGCGCCCAAATTGCTCGAGACCCTCGCACAGGGCGCCGGACAGCAAGGCCTTCGCCGATCCTCTTCGTGCTTCCCGAGGCGTCAGCGTCTGCCTGATGAGCGAAAGCCCCTCGCAAAAAAGAAAGGCCTCCAGCGCATGCCGCATGAAGGCGGAAGGCGGAAGGGAAATGCGATCTGTGCCGGGCGGCAAAATGCCCCAAAGATCCAGCGAGACCAGCGGAACCTCTGGATATCCCGCCTCGTCAAGCGCCCGGCGGATGATCGGCAGATAATTCGAGGCCCGGCAGGGCCCGCCTGTTTGAAAAAGCGAAAAGGCCACCTCACGGGGATCCTGCGCCCCGGACTTCAGAGCCTTGATGATATCGCCCACCAGCAAGATGCAGGGATAACACAACTCGTTGGGCGCATACCGCAAGCCCCAGAACCGGGACTCCTCATCCTGCCGGGGGAGCAATTCCAGCTGAAGGCCTATTCGTTGCAGGATGGCGGGCATCATGTCAGAATAAAAGTCGGCCAGGTGAGGAATCAGGAGCCGCCGGCCCTCCGCACGCGGCGGAACGGCCTTGTGCGCCGCAGGCCGGACGCCGGACTCACCAGCCACCGACAGGATGGACCGCAGGCGCAGTTTTAAGGAGGAGGGACTGGTGGCCATGTCCACCTTGATCACCCCGTGATGACGTCCGCGCGCCTTCAGCAATCGGGTGATTTCAGGAAGAGCCACCGCATTCAACCCACAGCCAAAAGGCACCAGAGAAATAAAGCACACGGCGGGATTGTCGCGGACTTGATGTGCGGCCGCATAGGCGCAGGAGGAATAGGCCCACTGGTCCAGGGCCATGAGCTCGGGCGGCGGACGCTCGTTCAGAACCACGTCATTCGTGAGCACATGTAGCCCCATCTCGGCAAGAATTCGCGGCACGCCCCGGTTCAGCCATTCATCCAGCAAATACGGATGCCCCGAGAGCACCACATGCCCCACGGCTCGGTCCGTGGGCTGGCTCAGGATCTTTTGCATGGCGTCGCGCACCCGCCCCCGAATGTCCTCCGCTTTCGTTTGCGCCGAATCAAACGCCTGCGCCGCCACCCTCTTCGAGACCCCCAGGGAACCCGCATAGGCGATGCAGGCCCGGCGCAAGGCCGCGGGCCGGTTCACCGGTAGAACAGGCCGGTCAATGGGAATGCCCGCCGGCTGAAAGACACTGCGCAACACATCGGCATATCCTGCCACAATGGGGCAGTTAAAACTGCACACCGCGCCCGTCCGGTTCACCTCGGAGGGCAGGGCTGGAAAAAAGATCCGGTCCACGCCGGCGTTGAGCAACCAGGCCACATGCCCATGCACAATCTGCGCCGGCAGGCAGAGATCATCCGAAATCGCCGTCTGACAGCCGGCATGCGCGATGTCATCATTGGTGGGCGGCGACAGCCGCACACCAATGCCACACCGCGCAAAAAACGCGCTCCAGAAAGGAAAATGTTCATAAAAAATCAACGCCCTGGGCAGTCCGATTGTCAGCAGAGCGGTCCCAGCAACCGTCTCCTCGGAGCCAAAGATCAGCTCCCGCTTCCAGGCCCACCCATCCTTGCCGGGCGGCACATCCGGGCCTGGCGTGCCAGGGCCATTCACCCGTTCCTGCCGGATGCCCTCCCCTTCTCCCGCCGGCCATAGAAAACGGGAAAGTCCGGAGGCGGCACGACAAGCTTCCCTGGCGAGCAGGGCCGCGCCAAATGCCCCCATCAGCCCCGCCTGCCGCAGGCGGGGCACGGGCCGCCCCACCAGACGCTCAAAGGCGCGGTGCACGGCGGCATGATGAAACGCCCCGCCCTGCACCATGATCTCGCGGCCTAGTTCGGAAAAGTCATGAAGGTGCAGGGCCTTGGTAAAGGCATTGCGAATGACTGCATAGGCCAGGCCCGCGAACACATCCGGACGTGGCGATCCATCGCGAATGCACTGCTTGACCCTCGAATTCATGAATACCGCACAGCGGCTTCCCAGATCAACCGGGCTCTTCGCCTGGCAGGCTTCGCCAGAAAACTCGCCCAGCGAAACCCCCAGCGAAGAGGCAAAGGTCTCAATAAATGAACCACAGCCGGAGGAACAAGCCTCGTTGATCTCCACACGGCGGACGGCCCCGCGATCCATCCAGACGGCCTTCATATCCTGTCCGCCCATGTCAAAGACAAAGGAGGTCTCCGGATTCAAAAAGAAGGCCGCCCGCGCGTGCGCCTGTGTTTCGATCACATCCTCATCCACACCCAACACCTCGCAAGCGTGCCGTGACCCATAACCCGTCGCGGCGGCGCGAAGAACAACGGGCTCGCATCCTTTTTGCCGGCACTGCGCCCGGACCTCCAGCAGGCACTGCCGCAAGGCCTTCATCGGATGGCCCTCATTCGAGCGGTAAGCGGAAGCCACGAGGCGACCTTCCTCATCCACCAGAACGGCCTTGGACGTGGTCGAGCCTCCATCCAGGCCAAGAAAAACTTTCCAGTCGCCGGGAGGGCGCGGCGGCGCCTCTGGAAGCGAAAGAGGCCGCCTCGACTCGCCACGGCGATGGGCGGCGGAGGAGGCGAACAGCGGGCGCAGACGCCGGATGGACCTCCGGTGATCCTCCCCCTTCCGGCAAATCTGCGTGAGTGCATGGAGCGTGGAAACATGAACGCCCTTGCCTTCCGTCACGTGCAGGGCCGCCCCCAGGGCACCCAGCAAAAGCGGGTAGGAACATGGCTCAGTATCGTGCGCGGAAAGGCTGAATTCCTCGAGAAGAAAGATCCGCAATAAGGGCATGTGCGTGGCCGGGCCTCCGCAGAACAGCAGGCGTTCTTTCGCCTTCCTCCCGCGTCCAAGCGTGGACAGCGTCTGCCGTGCAACCGCCCGCAGGACGGACGCCGCCACATCGGCGCGCGGCACATGGGCACTCAGCAGGTTCTGCGCATCTGTTTTGGCAAATACGCCACAACGGCCCGCCACCGGATGCAGGCGTTCATAGCCGGCGGCCAATTCATCGAACTGTTCGATGGGCACATGAAGAAGCTCCGCCATGTGGTCCAGAAAAGCGCCGGTGCCACCCGCACAGCGTCCATTCATCCGCATGTCGGCGCGTCCGCCATCCAAAAAGATCAGCTTGGCATCCTCACCGCCAATGTCCAGGATCGTGCGCGCACGCGGATGGAAATGGCGGGCCGCACAAGCAACCGCCGCCATCTCCTGCAAGAACGACGCGTCCAGGCGGCGAGCCATCTCCATCCCGATGGACCCCGTGATTCCACATACGACCGGGACATCCCCCACCTGCTGTATGGCCGATTCAAGCAGACCCTGCAGGCACTGAGCCGGACGCATCTCATGGCGGCGATACTCCGCAACAAGCGGCGATCCGGGAGATTCTGAATCCACCAGCACCATTTTGACCGTGGTGGATCCAACATCCACACCCAGGCGGTGCCGCCACCGGTCATCACAAGAAATTGGAACTGCACCGGACGGATGATTTGTGCAAGCCAGCATGGGGGAACTATGTACCGTTGAAACCCCGCCCGGTCAATGGATTAGTGCCGGATTCCGCTCAAGACATGCACGCCCAGCGCGCCGCCACCGAACGCATAATATCCGGCCGCTCCACCGCCGATGGCCACCAAGCCAACAGCCCCCCCGCCGATGGCAAGCCCTCCTATAGCGGCGCCACCGAGCGCCACCAGGCCCAGAGCACACCCGCCGATGGCGACGAAGGCCTTGGGCATTTCAAACTGAGCGACGCCGGCGACGGCGGTGAGTTCGACATCCAGGCCGGTTTCTTCCTTGGCCTCTCGGACGGCGGCCACGGCGAAATCCTCGCCGGGATCCACCTTGCCGCCGGGCCATTCCCATTTGCCGGTGAAATTCTTGTTGGCCTTGGAGCGCCGAATCAAGAGCGTCCGCCCCTCCCCGTCCACGATCACCGCTTTCATCGTCAGACTGAAAGGTTTTCCAGCCATAGGTATTCTCCCGCAAAAGGTGCAACCGCTTAACTGGGGCGGATATTAAACCGGTCGGGATTCTGAATCCAGCAGGTTTCTTTATTGACTTTGGGGGCTTTCCGGCAAGAATAGCCCGCCATTTCAGGCAGGATCGTGTCGAATCATGAAATTGATCTCAAAACTTCAGCCCCGGCAGGCGGCGCGGCTCCAGAGCCCGGGGTTCCTGCGATGGCTCCGCAGGGGAGTCCTGGCTTTAGCGGTCTTATGCCTGCTGGGTACGGGATGGGCCCTCTTCCAACGAACCCTCAACCAACCCATCACCCTGCTCCTCCTGGGCTCCGATAATCGCAGGGAGGACGGCCCTTCGCGCTCAGATGCCATTTTCATCCTGCGCACCGATCCCGAGCGGGGCCTCATCCGCGGCCTGTCGCTCCCCCGCGATCTCTATGTGCCCATCATGGGCCTCCCGCTGTTCCGGAAGCAGGACCGGATCAATTCCGCCCTTTTCTGGGGCGACTACTATGGAGCAGATGGCCTGACCGCCGCCCGCGAAACCATTCACCACCTGCTGGGCATCCCGGTGGACAGCGTGGTGCTGGTCCGTTTCAATCTGGTCAAGGAAGTCGTAGACACACTGGGCGGCGTGGAGGTGTATTTTGACAAACCGGTGGCCGACAAGAAATTTCACAGCATGGACGGGCAAGACGCCTATCCCCTGCGGTTTGAATCCGGCTGGAACTTCCTGGATGGCCGCCGGGCGCTGGAATACATCCGGGTCCGCAAACCCGACCTGGACTATGGCCGGATGCAACGGAACCGGCAACTGATCAACCGCATTCTTGTGGAACTGCGCTCGCCCGCGAAGAGTCTCCGGGTGCTGTGCGCCCTGCCCTTTCTTCAGAACGAGGTCTCCACGCGCCTGGGGGTGATGAATACCTTGCGCCTGGCCTGGGCGGTAGGGAAATATGGTTCCCGGCCCATCGAATGGGACACCCTGCGAAGGGACCAGGTGCTGCCCTACAAAACGGCGCAGGGCGCACAAGTGCTGGTGACCGAAGCCGGCGTCATGAAAAATGCCGGGCGAACCCTGATGGGCAAGCCCCGGCGCTATGCCGTGGCCCCAGACACCCAGCCCCCGCTCTCGGTCTTCGTCAACCCGTGACCTTCCGGGCGGGCCTTGACTACCCCAGCGTCTCCGCCAGCTTGCCGGCCAGTTCCGCCACGGGAAGCCGGATTTGCTTCATGGAATCGCGCTCGCGCAACGTGACGGTGTCGTCTTCCAAGGTTTGGAAATCAATGGTAACCCCGTACGGCGTGCCCACCTCATCCTGGCGGCGGTAGCGGCGGCCGATGGCGCCCGTCTGGTCATAGAAGGCCGGCCAGCGGCTCCGCAACTGGTCGAATATCTTGCGGGATTTCTCGACCAGCTCGGGCTTGTTCTTGAGCAGGGGGAATACCGCAACCTTGATCGGCGCGATGCACGGCGCAAACCGCAGGACGGTGCGCGGCTCATAGCCCTCCGGCGCCAGCTTGCCCGGCTCCGCGATCAGCACCTCGCCGCCCTGGTCTCCTTTGGGCACCCACTCCTCGCGATAGGCGTTGCACAGCACCGCCAGCGCAATGCGATCCACCCCGGCGGAGGGTTCCACCACATGCGGAAGAAACTTCTCGTTGGCCTCCTGGTCAAAGTACAGCAGGGACTTCCCGCTGAATTCCTGATGCCGGCTCAAATCGTAATTTCCGCGGGCGGCGATGCCCTCCAGCTCCTGCGTGCCAAACGGGAAGTCATACAGAACGTCCACGCAGGCGCTGGCATAGTGGGCCAGTTCTTCCTTGGGATACACGTACTGATGCAGGCTCTCCGCCGGAAGGCCAATGAGCTGGTACCACTTCATGCGTTCCGCCACCCAGTACTCATGCCACTGCGCATCGGTTCCCGGCTTGATGAAAAACTCCAGCTCCATCTGCTCAAATTCACGGGAGCGGAAGGTGTAATTGCGGGGGTTGATCTCGTTGCGGAAGGCCTTGCCGATCTGCGCAATGCCGAAGGGCACCTTCTGGCGCGAAACCTGGAGCACATTGTCGAATTGCGCAAAAATGCCCTGCGCCGTCTCCGGGCGCAGATACGCCAGCGCCGAGCTTTCCTCGACCGGCCCCACAAAGGTCTTGAACATCAAATTGAACTTGCGCGCCTCGGTGTACTCATGCGGGCCGCCCGTCGGGCATTTGGTTTCGGGCAGTTGATCCGCCCGCCAGCGCCCCTTGCACTTCTTGCATTCCACCATGGGATCGGAAAAGCCTTCCACATGGCCCGAGGCCTCCCACACCCGCGGATGCATGATGATCGAGGCATCCAGCCCCACCACATCCTCGCGCGACTGCACCATGGATTTCCACCAGGTTTCCTTGATGTTGCGCTTCAGTTCCACGCCCAGCGGGCCATAGTCCCAAAAGCCGTTGATGCCGCCATAGATTTCCGAACTTTGGAAAATAAACCCGCGCCGCTTGCACAGCGAAGCCAGCGCCTCCATCGTCATATTCGCATTGTTTTTGCTCATAGGGCCGGGAGTCTGCTCAAGACCCGTGGAAGGGTCAAGCGATTTCCTCCACGCAACGGGGGGTGCCTCTTCCCGCCCCCTGCCGTCTTGCGCGGCGGGGGGCGGGCGTTCGGCGGCCGGGGACAGACGGGATCTTGGACACGGGCAAAAAAACCTGTTTTCCGTGCTTGTCATTTCCTCCGGGAGTGCGTAGATTCCACACGCTTTGTCTGATCCAGAAGACTTCAGACGTATTATTAATCCGGTGGAAGCATGAAAAAAGAAATTCATCCGAAGTATGGCGAGGCCACAATTACGTGCGCCTGCGGGCATGCGGTCAAGACCCGTTCATCTGTCAAGGAAATGCATGTGAACACCTGTTCGCACTGCCATCCCTTTTTTACGGGATCCACGAAGCTGATGGACACGGAAGGCCGTGTGGATCGCTTCAACAAGCGGTACGCCCGCAAAGTGGCCAAGTAGGCAGGTTCTACAGCCGGGCCGGATGTGGTTTTCGCATCTGGCCCGTTTTGTTTTTACCCCCGGAAATCTCCAGAAATGGAAGCGGCGCGCCATGATCGTTGACAAAGCCTATGTGCAGAAGCTGATCGGCCGCATTTCAGAGCTGGAGTCCGAGCTTTCCGCGCCGGGAACGACGGCCAATCAGAAGAAATACCAGGCCTTGTTGCGCGAGCATTCGACGTTGAAGGCCCTTCAGCATCTGGCGGATGAGTATTTCAAGCTTCTCCAGCAGGAAGAGGATAATCGGGCACTGCTGATGGCGGCGGATACCGATCCTGAATTGCGGGAGATGGCGCTGGCCGAGCAGGCCTCGCTGGAAAAACAGCGGCCCGCCGCCGAAAAAAATCTGCTGATGGCCCTGATCCCTCCGCATCCCGACGACAGCCGCAACACGATCATGGAAATCCGTGCGGGCACCGGGGGCGAGGAGGCCGCGCTCTTTGCCGCCGATCTTTTCCGCATGTACAGCCGGTATGCCGAGGGCCGGGGGTGGAAGATCGGGCTGATCGATGCCAGTCCCTCGGACATGGGCGGGTACAAGGAAATCGTTTTTTCGGTGGAAGGCACCAACGTCTACCGCACGTTGAAGTATGAAAGCGGAGGCCACCGGGTCCAGCGGGTGCCGGAGACGGAGGCCCAGGGGCGCGTGCATACCTCCGCGGCCACCGTGGCGGTCTTGCCGGAGGCCGAGGAAATTGACGAGATTGAGATCAATCCGGAAGAGATTCGCATTGACCTTTTTCGCGCCTCGGGGGCGGGCGGACAAAAGGTCAACAAGACGGAATCGGCCATCCGCATCACCCATTTTCCGTCCGGGCTGGTGGTGCAGTGCCAGGATGAGCGCTCGCAATCACGCAACCGCGAGAAGGCCATGCGCGTCCTGAAGGCCCGCCTGCTGGACCTCTCCCGCCAGAATGAGCAACAGAAGATGGCCAGCGAGCGAAAGTCCCAAATCGGCTCGGGCGACCGGAGCGAGCGCATTCGCACGTATAATTTTCCGCAGAACCGCTTGACCGATCACCGCATCAATCTGACGCTGTATTCGCTGGACCGCCTGGTGGAGGGCGACCTGGAGCCCCTGTTGACTCCGCTCCAGGAAAAAGACATGGAAATGCGGCTGAGCCAGATGATGAACAGCACGACCTCAAAGGGATAGCCGGAGGCGGCGGGGCCGGACCTTTTTGGCGGACAGGCAGACCATGACGTTGACCATACAAAGCCTGCTGAATACGGCCACAGCGCGCCTGTCGAAGGCCGGCCTCGATGATGAACCCGGGCTGTTGGCCGGGCACCTGCTGGCGCATGTCCTGGACCGCCCGCGCCTGGCCTGCCTGTTGAACCCGGCGGAGCCCGTGGACGCCGCGCACGCTCAAGCCCTGGACCAACTGGCCGGCCGCCTGTGCGACGGGGTGCCGCTCCAATATGTCGTGGGCTCCACGGATTTTCTGGGCGGCCGCTACAAAACCGATCCCCGGGCGCTGATTCCACGCCCGGAAACCGAGGAGTTGGCCGAGGCCGTGCTGGAAGACGCCGCGATCTGGGACGCCCCCCACCCCATCGTCGCAGACGTGGGAACGGGAAGCGGATGCATCGCCATCAGCCTGGCGCTGGCGCGCCCCCACGCCCGCCTTCTGGCGCTGGATACAAGCCCCGCGGCCCTGGAGCTGGCCCGCGAAAATGCACAAACCCTGGGCGCGGACGCCCGCATCGAATTCCTCCCATCCGATTTGCTGGCGGAAGTGGCGCCGGAAACCCTCTCCGCCGTGGTCTCGAATCCCCCCTATGTCAGCACCGCCGAGTGGGCGGAATTGCCCCGGCATATTCGCGATCATGAGCCGCGCCTGGCGCTCGATGGAGGCCCCAGCGGGCTTTTTTTAATTTCCCGCCTTGTGGAAGAGGCCCTGGTTGCGCTTAAATCGGGCGGAAGGATCTGGATGGAAATCGGGGAGGATCAGGGCGCGCGGGTGAGGGCCTTGCTGGAGACCGCCGGATTTTGCCGCATAAGGATTAAGAAAGACCGGGCCGGCCATGACCGCATGGCGGCGGGCATCAAACCATGAAATCGCGCCGCTTATATGCCGCCAAGGGCCGGAGCAAGACCGGCCTCTATGCCGCCATCATCATTATTCTCATGCCCATCTTCATTTTGTTGCAAAGCGTCTGGATCTCGAAGAATGACCACCTGTTCGGAAAAGGCATGATCCTGAAACTGCAAACCCGCCAGGTCGAATGCGACACCTGCGGAGCAATCGGCCTGATCCGCAACCGCAAAGATCCCACCCGCTCGGAGGTGTGTCCCATCTGCTTCGGCGTGGGCCGCCATGCCGTCCGGCAGTTTGACCGCGAGGAGGTCCTCTGTCCGCTCTGCGGCGGCATGGGCCGCGTACAGGACGAACCCAGCGGCTATGCCCAGGACTGCCCGCGCTGTGGCGGGCGCGGCATTATCCGCCGCGATGAATCCCTTTCCAACCGATTCCCTCCATCTGCATCCCCTTGAGGCCCCCATGTTCGACAAGCTTTCCAGCTCCCTTCAAAAAGTATTCAAAAACCTGCGCGGCTACGGCAAGCTCAGCGAGCGCAATGTCCAGGAGGCCCTGCGGGAGGTGCGCACCGCCCTGCTCGAGGCCGATGTCCATTTCCAGGTGGCCCGCGACTTCATTGCGCGCGTCAAGGAAAAGAGCCTCGGGGCCGAGGTCCTCGACAGTGTCACGCCCGGCCAGCAGATCGTTAAAGTGGTGCATGACGAAATGGTGGCCCTTCTCGGCGGCAACCACAAGGACCTGGACTTGTCCGGCCGGCCGGCCGGCGTGCTGTTGCTGGGCCTGCATGGCTCCGGCAAAACCACCACCTGCGGAAAGCTGGCGCGCCGCTGGAGAAACGACGGCAAGAAAGTGCTTCTGGCGGCCTGCGATATTCGCCGCCCGGCGGCAGTGGACCAACTGCGCATTCTCGCCCAGCAGGCGGGCGTGGAACTGATGGCCCCCGAAAAGGGCGAATCCGTGCCCGCCCTGGGCCGGCGCGCACGCGCGAGGGCCGCCGAAACCGGCGCCGACGTGGTGCTCTATGACACCGGCGGGCGCTTTCAGATTGACCAGGAGCTGGTGGCGGAGCTCAAGGAGTTGAGGACCGCCGTCGAGCCCCGCAATGTGTTGCTGGTGCTCGATGCCGCCATCGGCCAGGAATCCGTTCATGTGGCCGAAACCTTCCACAAGGAAATCGGGCTGACCGGCCTGATCCTCACCAAGCTCGATGGCGACGCCCGGGGCGGCGCCGCGCTTTCCGTCCAGTCCGTCACCGGTTGTCCCATCCTGCTGACGGGCCAGGGCGAACGGCAGGAGGATCTGGAGGTCTTCCATCCCGAACGGATGGCCTCCCGCATCCTGGGCATGGGCGATGTCGTCTCGCTGGTCGAAAAGGCCCAGCAATCCCTGGACGTGAATCTCATGGCGCAGGCCGAAGAGCGCCTGCTGAAGAACACCTTCACGCTGGAAGACTTTCTGCTCCAGCTCCAGCAAATGAAAAAGCTGGGGCCCCTGGAGAACCTGCTGGAAATGCTTCCCGGCGCGGCCCAGATCCCCGAGGCCGCCCGCAGTCAGATGGCGGGCGCCTCCGGCGACAGCATGAAGAAATCCGAGGCCATCATTCAGAGCATGACCCCGCGCGAACGGCGGCATCCAGACCTGATTGATGCGCGCCGAAAACGGCGGATTGCGGCGGGCAGTGGGACGCAGGTGAGCGACGTCAATGAATTGCTTCGGAACTTCGACCGGGCCCGAAAAATGGCCCGGCAGATGAAAAAGGCACAAAAAAGATTGCTTCAATTTAGGAAGTAGGGTATCAACAGCCCTTTCGCGTCCCGGAAGAGGCTTTTCAAAGGGATTCTTTCCGGGTTCTTGGCATGGTTTGGAGGAAGATATGGCAGTTAAAATTAGACTTCGAAGAATGGGCAGCAATAAGAAGCCCTTTTTTCGGATCGTAGTGGCAGATTCACGCCGGAACAATTGTGGATTGTTTCTGGAACAGGTGGGGTGGTACGACCCCAAGAAAAAATCCAACGACTGTGAGATCCAGCTGGATCGAGTGGACTACTGGGTTGGAAAAGGCGCGCAATTGACGGATACGGTGCGCAATCTGGCAAAAAGGGTTCGCAAGGCAACCGCCGCCGCTCCTGCAGTGGCGTCCGCCCCTGCGGCGCAATAAGGCTCTCCCCTCATGAAAGAACTGATTGAATATATCGTCCGTGCCTTGGTGGACCATCCCGGCGACATTCGGCTGACGGAAGTGGATGGTGAACGCACCGTCATCTTCGAACTGCGCTGTCATGCCGAGGATGTGGGCAAGGTCATCGGGAAAAATGGGAAGACCGTGGGCGCCATTCGCACGCTCTTGAGCACCGCCGCCGCCCGCCAGGGCCGGCGAGCCATGCTCGAAATCGTCGAATAAGGCCGGGCATGGGCGAGCCGCTCAAGATTGATGTCATCACCATCTTTCCGCAAATGCTGGCCGGTTTTATCGGCGAAAGCATGCTCAAGCGCGCCGCCCAGGCCGGGTTGGTCCAGTTTTCCACCCTTCAGCTCCGTGATTTTACGGAGGACGCGCACCGCACCACCGACGACCGCCCCTACGGGGGCGGCGCCGGCATGGTCATGAAACCCGAACCCATCTTCCGCGCGGTGGAATCCGTCCGGTCGGGGGCCGCGCGGGTCATCCTGATGACCCCGCAAGGACGCCCCTTCAACCAAGCCCTGGCCCGCGAGCTCTCAAAGGAATCCCACCTCATCTTTGTCTGCGGGCACTACGAAGGCGTGGATGAACGCATCCGCCAAGCCTTGGTGACCGACGAAATTTCCATTGGAGACTATGTGCTGACGAATGGGGTTCTGCCTGCGGCGGTTGTGATCGATGCCGTGGTGCGCTTGCTACCCGGCGCTCTCGGCGGAGAAGGGGCCACCGAGGAGGAGTCCTTCACCACGAATCTGCTGGAATATCCCCACTACACCCGCCCCCCGGATTTCCGCGGCATGAAGGTGCCCGATGTGCTGGTCTCCGGCCATCATGAGCAAATTGCCCAATGGCGCGCCGCTCAATCCCGCCAGCGCACGTCCGACCGCCGCCCCGATTTGCTCTGAAAAGAAAGCCGGACGGGCGAGTCCTCAAAACGGAGCGGCGGTGCCGATCTTGCTTTGGAGGGCGGCCTCGGCGATGGAACGGCCATCGCGCAGGCGCGGCGTTCTCCGGGGCACCCACATTCTCCGCTTGGCGCGGACAGCCAGGTAATGGCCCTGCATGAAAAAGAGGGCAAAATCCAGCACCCAAGCCACCCAGAACAACGGGTACAAGATGCGATAGATGACCAGCGCCCGCTGAAGCAGGCGGGCGGAATCTTCCGACGGAGGTTCCGCCAACGGGGGCGGGTACCGCGAGATCAACTGGCACACCAGGTCATAAAACTCTGTAAAAAAGTGGCCCAGGGTCCGCGACTCCTGCACATCGAAGCCATCCTTCAGCGCATCGAACAACCGGGCTTCGGAATAACCCGCCGGGCGGGGATTTCGTTTTTTGTCCACCAGCCCCACAAGCTCCCGCAGGCCGTCCAGCAACGACCAGGACTTGGCGCGCGGCACAACCACAATCAGCCTTCCGGAGGCCTTCAGCACCCGGTGGCACTCCTGGACAAAGGCCTCATCGGTATCCAGGTATTCCAGGTAATCGGAGACCACGATCGCATCAAAGGCGCCCTCCTCGAACGGGAGCCGGGCTTCGCCAATCAGATGGACATGCTCGCCCACCATCATATGCAGATCCTCCAACTGCCGCTCGTTCAACGCCAGGCTGTTCCACCGGCAACCCTTCAGCACGTTGGCCTGGCGCAACTGCCAGCTCATGGCGTCATCGTTCACCAGGTCGAGGCAATCCTGCCCATCCACCGGGCCCAGCAGATCAATGATTTCCTTCAAGCGCCTCTTGGAGAGCCAGCGCTTGCCAAACAGCAACTTCTTGAGTTGCTCCCGGGGCCATGTTCCATGAGTTGTGTTCATACGCCCGCGCACTATAGCAGAAAAAGGGCCGCCTGTGTCGAGCCATCAAAATAGGCCTTTGCCAGAGCCACCACCCCACGCCCGCATCCAGGCAGGACCATCAGCACCTTAAAAGAACGAGTGCTCGGCCCTCACACGGAACATCAGCCCCGGGCCGTTCAGGATGACCGACTGAGTCTGTACGGACGGATTGTCGCCCATCCACCAGTTGGTTCCGGTCAGCCGGAACCAGAAGGGATTGACCGCGTTGGTGGCGGCTTCCAGTGTGTATCCGCCCCGATTCACCATGTCCCAGCGGAGGGTCGCCGTGTTGTTGCTGATGGAGAGCTCAGGCTTGAAGTGCAGGGCATACTCATGCGCACCCACATCATAGCGAAGCACGGTGGAGATGCTCCCGTTTTCCGGGCGGAAGAGGCTGTTGACATCATAGGCCATCGCATTGCTGGCGCATCCCGCATCCACGCAGGGCGAGCCGGCATTCAGCCGGTAATCGTGCCCGGCGGCGTTCAGGAAGGCGGGGTCATTGGTGAAGTTTGAGGCGCTGGGACTGGGCGTGACACAGCAGTTGCTGGCCGTGGAATCCTCCAAAAAGAGATTGCTGTTCGTGCGGGCGTTGTTTCCCTGAATAATGCTGTTCCAGCACGAGCTATTGTTATAGAGGATCGCGCCTCCCGCATTCGTGCTCGCCGAATTGGAGACAATGGTGCAATGAAGAATGCGCGCCCCACCAGAGCCGCCGGCATACACGCCACCGCCCATGCTACCGGCATAATTGCCATACAAGATGGAATTGCACAAAACGCCGCCATCCATGTTCACCCCTCCGCCATACGCCACGCTATGGTTGCTATACACCAGGCAACGGTCCACCGTGCCCGCCGTATAAATCGCCACGCCCGCCCCAGAATCCCCACTGGTATTGTCGCGAATCACGCAGTTCCGAACCAAGCCTCCATCGGTGTAATAAAAAAGAACCCCTCCCCCCACGCTAGAGGCATGATTGTCCTCCACAGTGCAATTCTCCACCAAGCCGGTTGTATACAGCGCGATACCGGCGCCGCCAGATGCCTCATTGCTGACGATCAGACAATCGCGCACCGTCGCAGGGCGGTACATAGCCACTCCGCCGCCATAGCTGGCATGCCAGCCATGGCGCAGGGTGAACCCCTCCAGGACACTGTTGGTACCCAGCAAGGATACGCAAGAACTCAAGTGCTGGGCATCAATGATGGCCGCCCGGCTTTGAGTGCTCTTCAGATAGATCGAATTGGTGAGAGGAATGGAGACCGGATTGCCCGTCAGAATGTATACACCCGGCGCCACCAGAACCGTGTCGCCCTTCAATGAGCTGTCAATGGCCGCCTGAATCGTGCTGGCGGCCATGCTCCAGTTCGTGTAGGGCGGCTGAGGCGAGACGGCATTCACATCCACGTAGCGGATGGCCGCCCATCCCTCCAAACCCAGCAACCACAATCCAACCATCACCCATTTCCATGCCTTCATACCTTTTCCTCCGGCCCGGAAGCTAGAAACTCCGGCACATGAATGCAATCAAAATTAGGCGCTTTCTGGAGGGTTTTCAGGTTCTTGGAACCAGGCCTGCCGTGCACCGCCATCCGTCATTTTGCAGGCGGAATGAATACGGGGGTTGTCATGGCGCCGTGAATTCCTCGATCTTATAATAACGCTGTCCGGCCACGGGGATGGAATCGGTGTAGCTGTTGATAAACGGCGTGGCGACCAATCCGGTCTGCAACGGCGAAAAGCCGTGCAACAAATTCGTGGACTGAAACACCGTATACGCCTTGCCCGCTTCGCTGGCCCATCGGATAATGAACTGGCTGGCGCCCGGCAAAATTTGTGGAGGCATGTTGAAATCCGGCCGAGAGGGGGCCAGACGGCCCACCACACTGACATCATCCACGCAGATTCCGTAGCCATAGGCCGGGCGGCCTTCAAAGGCAATGGTGTAGGTGGCGCCGGGATTGGGCAGGGTGAGAATGCGCCTGGTCCAGGCTGTGACATTGGCGTTGTAGGTGGCCAGCAAATTCCAGGAACCACCAGAGGAGGTTTTGTAATACACCCGCAGTTCGTCCTGGTCACATACTTCACTGTAGCACCACTCCTCCATGTAGTGCCAGAAGACCAGCGCCGCCTGGTTGGTCCGGGCCCCAAAATTAATGACGGGGGTAATCAGCTGTGTTCGGTAGGCCGTGTAGGATTCATTGTACATGAATGCGTTGTACGATCCGCCATGCGCCGCGGAGGGGTGGCCATAGCCCCCATCCCCATTCCGAAAGGTCCAGGGAATGGAACCCGACAGATAGGCCATCGTCCATCCGGAAGGCAGGGTGCCGCCGTTCTCAAACCCCTCGCTCAACAGAACATCCGAGGGCTCGGGTTCCGCCGGCGTGGTGAAGGTGCGATTGGCGCCATTGGCCCGCCCTCCGGCGTTGGTCGCCACCAGTCGGAAGTTGTACGTGGCTCCCGGATTCAGTCCCGAGAGCACATTGCTGACCGCCACGGCCCCGCTTCCACTGCCGGCAGAAAGGGCGGGCGTCTGGCTTCCATACCCGGTGGTCAGCCCATACTCAAACCAATAGGTGGTGGTCCGGCCCTGCGGATTGACCGTGCCGTTGAGCGCCGCCCGGTTGGTGGTGATGCCCGTGGCGGGTTCCGTGGACACCACGGGCGGCGCGGGCGCGGCATTGGAGTAGACCAGGTAAACCACGGAACACCCCACGGCGGCGGCTTTATACTTGATGCGCATGTACCCGCCCTCGCCCCAGGACGATCCCCAGCTATTGCGCAAAATCCAATATCCATTATTGACGGGGTCGCCGTTGTCATTCCAGCCCACCAGGGAAATGGCATGGTCCGTGGTGGTTTCTGAACAGGGGGACCCACTGCATCCCGTATTCGCGTCGCTGTAGATGCCGCCGCTATAGGCCTCGAACGCGGAAGTCACCTCGACCGCCGCATCCACCACGCCGTAGTTGCGGATGGCCGTCTTGATGGCGTCAATGTCGTTGCACGGCACCCGGTGCCATGAGGTAAACGTCACCCGAGGATCGCCCCAATGAGTGCAGGAGGACGGCGCGGTCTCCTGATACGGGAAGTTCGTTTCATAGGTGAGGCCCTCGACCGTCAGCGCCAGCACCTCGGCATATTCATAATCCGCCCCATCACACCCCGAGAAGTGACTGCTGTAGGCCGGGAGTGTGGACAGGCACCAGGCGATGAAGGATTCCGAGAAATCCACGCAGTTGGCACCGGTCCGGTTCATGGCCACATTGTAGGTGCCTTCCGCGGCCGCGGCCGCGCCAAACGCATAGCAGGAGCCGCAATCGCCCTGATCGCGCACCGGGCCGATGTACGCCTGCCCGCCATAATTGGTCCACGAAAAATAAGGCTCCGAGGGCGCGGTCAAATCCCGAATGGGGCCCGCATCATCTCCACGGCCCTCCAACAAGGGAAAAGCCGAAGGGCGGCGGGAGAAGAACGCCGCTTTCTCCTCAGGCGTCTTGTTGTAGACCCAGTTGGTCGCCACCGTGAATTCGCCGCCATTGAGGGTAATCTTGTCGCGCAGGGCCTCAAGACTGTCCCCCTGCAGATAGGGGAAAAAGGCGCCTGAAGGAGAATCCGCCGCCTGCGTCACAACCGAAAAAGCCATCAGAATCAATGCGGCTGAAACAGCAATTTTCATGAACAACCTCTTTGATCAGCAACGGCTGAAAAGAAGGTACCCCCGCCGGGGGACACTGTAAAAAGAACTTGTGCCCCCTCGACCGATGCTCCCCCGGGATATGCCGTACACCTTGACGATGCTGGGGCCAAAGTGCAATGATCCCATGCCAGCCATGAGCAAAGACCTTGCCATACGCCTTCTCCAAGACCGTGACGAAGCCTCCGTGCGGCGCATCTGCTTTGACACGGCGCTCTACGGAAAATCCATCAGGCCAATTCTTCGCGATGAGCGGCTGGTAACCCAGGCCCTGTTGGGCTCTTACCTGCGGTTTGAGCGGTCGCACTTCTGGGTGGCCGTCTCGGAGACGGCCCTGGCCGGTTACGTTTGCGGAGGCTTGGAGGCCTCTTTTTTCTCGAGCCGCCATGCCTGGCGCATCCTGCCGGGCCTGCTGGGACGCTTTCTGGCGAAGGGGCATGCCTGGAACCCGGCGGTTTGGCGCTTCCTTCGCGCCGGGGCGGTGCAAGCCGCGCAGTGCAAGGCCATTCGGAATGACGAGTTCCTGGCACGCTATCCTGCGCATCTCCATGTCAACCTCGCGCCCGCTTATCGCGGCGCAGGTGTTGGCCGCCGCCTGGTCGGGACATTTCTACAGGAGGCCTCCACGGCGGGAGTTCCGGGCCTCCACGTATCCGTGGGCAGTCCGTCCGGCTGGGCCTTTTTTAAGCAGATGGGATTTGAAGAACATGCCGCCTTCCAGATTCCTTCCGTGGAGGATGGAAGCCCCCGGACAGCTTGGATCTTGGTCAAGAAATTGCAGGAAAGGAAAACAACACCATGAAGAGATCGTTTCCGCCGTTGATTGCAGGTCTCTCCTTGTCGGCGATTTTGTTGTGTGGATGCCCCCAGGCAGAGGAGGAACTGGTGGATCACATTCCATCCTGGCCGCTGGAAAAGAACGATCGGATTCTGGTGCTGGCCCCACATCCGGATGACGAGGTGATTGCCTGCGGAGGCCTGATCCAGCAGTGCGCCCAGCAAGGAATTCCGGTTCATGTGGCCTTCCTGACCTACGGAGACAACAACCAGTGGTCGTTCATGCTGTATCGCAAGCATCCCGTCCTGTCGCCAGCCGCCGTGCAAGCCATGGGCGAGGTCCGGCACGGCGAAACCATTCGCGCAGATCATACGTTGGGCCTCGCACCTGAACATCTAACTTTTCTGGGCTATCCAGACTTTGGAACCCTCCACATCTGGGATGCCCATTGGGGCGCCGCGGCCCCCTTCCAAAGCATGCTGACGCGCGTCACAGCAGTGCCATACGCCAATGCCCTGGAACCTTCCGCCCCCTATAAAGGAGAAAGCATCGTGCGCAATCTCGAATCGGTGATCCAGGCCTTCCAGCCGACAAAGATCATGGTGTCGCATCCGGCGGACCACAACCCAGACCATCAGGCCCTGTATCTTTTTACGCGCATCGCGCTCTGGAATCTGGAAACGGAAATCCAGCCGCAGGTATGGCCGTACCTGGTTCATTTCAAGCGCTGGCCCGCGCCCAAGAGCTTCCAACCCCAGCGCGCTCTGGCGCCGCCGCTGACCCTGGACGCGGTGGCCTGGCACACGCTGGCCCTATCCTCCAACGAGGTGGCGGTGAAAGCCCAGGCCATCCGGCAACACGCCACCCAGTACGCCTACGCCGCCGCCTACCTCAGCTCCTTCATTCGAAAAAATGAGCTGTTTGGCGAATTCCCGGAGGTGCCGTTGTGGGCGCAACCGAAAAACAATTTTCCCGTGGACGGCCGGGATGCGCCCGGGGAAACGGAACCCTCCGAGGAACTCAGCGACACGGAGGCATCGGTCTATACCGGCATTGATGGCGAAAGCATTCGGATGGATGACAGCAACCTGGTGGCCACCATCACCTTCTCCAAGCCCATGGCCCGGACGGTGGGCGTTTCCCTGCTCTTTTTTGGGTATCACCCAGGACGCGCATTCGAACACATGCCCAAACTGCACATCCGCTTTGGCCTCGACAGAGTGGTTGTACTCGACCAGCAGACCCCTCTTCCACAGGGTACCGTACAGGTGGAATCGGGGCCGCGCTCGCGCACGGTGCATATTCCCCTGGCCGTGCTGGGAAATCCCGACCGGGTGCTCTGCGCCGCCCGCACCTATCTCGGCGAGGTGCCGCTGGACTGGGCCGCCTGGCGCATCCTGCGCCTGTATCCGCCCAACTAGCGGCCGTTGACAGGCAGAACCACGGAGGGTACTTTCTTCATATTGAGAGCGTTTGCAGTATGGCATTATGCGTAATTTTCTGTCATGGGGGACGGTGGTCTGCTGGCTGGCCTTCTGCTGGCCCGCCGCGGCATGGGATACCAACGACTGGCAATTCCTGGAGTCCATCGAGCAAGCCAATCTGCGTTTTTTCCAGGAGCAAAAGCGCGGGCCTTACAACCTGCTGATTGACATCGCCGACTACGACGCCACCCAGCCCCACCCCTGGGCACCCTACTCCAGCGTGGCCGGCATCGGCTTTGAACTGACCTCCATCTGCCTCGGCCATTACCGCGGCTGGATTTCCTACTCCAACGCCTATGAGCAAGTGCTTCAACCGCTCCGGCTGTTTGCCGGCATGGCCTCCACCAACCCCTTGGTGGGCGAACGGGTCAACGGATGGACCTGGCATACCTACTGGCTGGATGGTGATGAAACTCATCCGGCCGGCACCCGCTTCCATATGGACGATGGACTCTCCTTCCTGGATCACTCGCTCTTCATCGCCGGCTGTATTTTCGTCAGCGAGTATTTCAAGGGCACGGAGGCGGGCGAGCTGGGCGCGCGGCTGTATCGCGAAACCACCTGGTCCTCGCGGCCCAACGGCGACTACAACTTTGGCTACAGCGAGAATCTGCTCGGCATCATTGAATCCGCCGAAGCACCGCAATACAAGAAAGGCGTCGAGGCGCACAACATCTGGCGCGACTACTGCACCCCCCCATGGCCGCGCACCCTGCAACTGTACTTCTGGCAGTATCCCCACTGCTGGGTTGATTTCCGCTCCCGCTGGGATTTCCGCGGCGAGAACCATGCCGTCATCGCCCAGCAGAGCATTCTCTATCAACGCGAACGCGCCATCGAAATGCACAACGCCGATCCCGTGAAGTATGACATGCTCGGGTCCAACTGCTGGGGCTGGACCGCCGCCAGCAGTTCCGGGGACGCCAACAACCTGTGGGGTCACTACCGCCAGATGGCGCCCTGGCCGCTCTGGCTCGGAGAATACTACGACGAAGACCACGCCTCGGACAGCGGGTCCATCACCCCGTTCGCCCTTCCTCCCTGCATGATCTATGCGGGGACGGAAACCATGGCGGCCATGAAACACCTCATGGACGAGTACTACATCAAGGGGTGGGACCCCGCCAAAGGGGAACGCCCTGTGTGGAGCGACCGCTACGGCTTCCTGAATTGCCTCAACAAGGGCAAGCCGTATGTGTCCACCTGGAATCCCGCCGTCAGCAATCGCTTCCACCCCGTCAATGCCGGCATTGACTATGGCCCCAACGTCCTGATGCTGGAGAACTACAAAATCGGCTCCACCTGGCGCTGGTTCATGCAACACCCTTCCATCAGCTCGGGCATGTACACCATCGGCTTTGGCCCGCCACAAAACGTAACCTGCGCCCGGTTCGAGAACGGCACGAACGAATTCGGCTTGAGTTTTGGCCACTGGGAAAACGATGGAACTCCGGTCAGCGTTTCGTATGAGGACGCCGATTTCACCAACGCCTATGTCGGCGGCAAGGTCGTGCGCATCGTGGCCGACAACTCCAACGAAGGAGGCTGGATTGATCTCAACCACTGCGACCAGCGCGCAAAAGCCCAGGTCGTGTTTTGGATGAAGGCCTCCAGCCCCTCCCTTCGGCTCGACATCGGCTTGAAGGATCAGTTCGGCAAGGAGAACAAGGTGCCTCTGACAGAGTTCACGGGCGGCATCGCCCCCACCAATTGGACCGAGGTCGCCATCCCCATCGAACGGTTTTGCCTGACCGGCCAGGTCACGAACGACACCTGGCCCGGCAGTCTTTCCCTGCTCTCCTTCGCGTTCACCAGCGAGGGCGGTGGAACCATTGATCTGGATTATGTCGCCTTTACGACGGACACCATCGCGCCCATCCGCCCAACCAATGCCTTCGGCCTGGCAATGATCGGCAACCAGGCCCGCGTTTTCTGGGATCCCGCCGGCGCCGAGCGGGATGTCGTCGGCTATCACGTCTGGCGGAGGACCGATGCGACCAGCGGCTTCACACGC
>CAZFSE010000012.1:0-12862 GCA_964521805.1 uncultured Verrucomicrobiota bacterium | reverse complement strand
TCGTTTGTATTCACCAACGGCCCGGACGGCACCGCCATCTGGACCCGCCGCTCCCAGGTTTCCTCCACGGAATCCGGCCATTACATAGATCTCGAACAAGGCGATCTGGCCGATTATTGCGCGCTCAGTTTTTACATTCGCGGCGCCGCGGGGGGAGAACGCATCCTCGCCGGCCTCAAGGATGCCTCCTTGCGGGAAACCAAGATTGACCTCGACCAGATTCTGCCCGGCGGAGTGACCACCAACTGGACCCAGGTCATCCTTCCTCTTTCGGACTTTGCCCAGGTGGACCGAAGCGCATTGGACAACTTGTCCATCACGCACCTGGCGTCCGGAACCGTCTTTCTGGCAGAGATCGGATTTCTCCAGGACCAGCGGAGCCACTTGGGCGGGACGTCGTTCACCGAGGCGGAGCGGTGGACGCGGCAAAGCGGCTCCTCCCAGCGAGACATGAAGGCGGCCGCCTCGGCCGGAGAAGTGCTGGGCTGGGGCTGGGGTATGGATGGAGGCGACTACGCGGAGTATGAATTCTACCTCGCGCGAGATCTGAGCACCCCAACCCTTCATCTTCAATACGCCTGCGGCGAAGGCAACGGCCGCCTGCTCGATGTGCGCTGGAACGGACAGCTGGTCGGCACCGTGAACGGCACCAATACCGGCGGCTGGGGCGAGACCAGCAACCAGTTCAGCCTGGCCACACTGATTCTTCCCTCCGCAACCAGCACCTATCACAAGCTGACTTTTTACGCCAATGGCCTGGACGTGCCCGTGAACTTAGACTGCTGGTGGCTCACCGACGGGGGAAGCGCCTATCGGGAGTGCGAGGACTTTGACACCCAATCAGGCGGCGATCTTGACCTCAAGGCCGGCGCCTCCGGCGGCGCAACACTGGGCCACTCCTGGGGCCAGACCGCCAGCTCAGAGGCCCTCTATTCCAACGTCACCGCCGGGGCGCAAACCGGCGCCTGGTTTCACCTGTGGTTTGCCCGTTACGCGCCCACCGGTACCGTGCTGGATGTGGCCCTCGATGGCCAGCACCGGGCGCGCCTCTATGCCCCACCCACCGCCGGCTGGGGAGAGCGCGCGGGCCACTTCGACCGGGCCTCCGCCTTCCTGGGCGCGCTGGAGGACCGCCCGTACACCGTGCGCCTCTCCGTGCCCGAGGAGGCCGCACGCGCCATCAACCTGGATTGTTTCTACCTCGGCCCCCAGGGGCCGGAGGGACTTGCGCTCGACAGCGATGGAGACGGCCTGGGCGACCGCGAGGAAGAGACCGCCGGAACCTCCCTGTCCATCGCCGATACGGACGGCGATGGCCTGCCCGACGGCCTCGAAACACAGTACGGCCTGGGAGGACAGGTCAGCGATCCCACCCGCCGGGATACCGATGCCGACGGACAGGACGACCGTGCGGAATCCATGGCCGGAACCGACCCGTGGAATGCGAGCGACCTGTTTGAACTCACCGCCATTACGCAACCCACCGCTGACTTTCTTCGAATCCAATGGCCCGCCGTCTCCGGACGCCACTACCAGCTCTACTTCACCGCCGCCCTCTCCAACAACGCCAGCTTCGAGCCCGCCGGCGGCAGTGTCGTCATCGAAAACAACGTCGCCCGCTACGACGAATCCCCCACCCAACACCAGCGCATCTATCGGATTGATGTCAGCAAATAGCCCCCATTGACCCCACGGATGAAGAAAAGACAGGAGATGAAAGGGCCAAAAAAAGTTTCCAAGGATTGGAAACTTTTTTCTGAAAAGTTCCAAGGGTTGGAACTTTTTTGACAATTTTTCCAATCCTTGGAACTTTTTTTACCAGCATAAAAAAGGCTCGCCCCACTCCCTCGGAAGACCGGCATTCTTCAGGCCCTCGTCTTTTTTTACTCATTGAACAAAGTGCAAAGCATGGCGGAGGAGGCTCAACAAATCGCTCTTTGCCTCTGTACATTCCTTGTGCTCTGTCCCCGAAGCGACACCCTACTCATCATTCTGTTGTTCGGGATGAGGCTTTCACATCGTCACCAACGCGATCACGCTGAGGACTATGATCGCAATGATGACGATTGCCCCGACCCACTTGTCAAACGTGGGCGTGCTCTTGACGCTTGCACTTCCCGCCTTGTCCTCCCCGTTGGCTCTGAGCCACTCCAAGAACTGCGGCCAATCTTTGCACAGAACCCGGTGTGTGCCAGCTTCCATGTCGTAAACGTAAACCGTCGAGTCGGGGTTTTCCGCATCGATGAAGAACACTTCTTCACTGCCGTCGCCTCCAATACAGAACATCTTGGCTATGCCGGGCAAGGTAAGCTTGGGTATCTGGTTGCGCAGAAGTGTTGTGGGATTGTTATCCAGCGAATAAGCTGCAGCTTCTGAATCTGAAGGGAAGGGGTAGGCAAACATCGTGGCGCGATAGTACTCTGGGAGTGTGTGACCCAATGCACTTTCTAACTTCTGGAGGTCGTTCTCCGTCATATTTCCTCGTCCAACGTCAGGGGTCAGGCTGGAGGCGCGCTTTGGCGCCGACAGCCTGGACCCCTTGTTCGCCGTTTTTGTCATTTAGTGTTTTCAGCTGAAGCCGGTAATGAGAAGTATCGGTCAAAATATCGATAACCCCGGTCTCAATATATCGTTTCTGGATCATAAACCCATAGTGTTGCTCTCCCGTTCTGCGGACTGAGCGTAGGGGTGCAGAGAACTCTGGTATCCCGTTGGTATCGATGGACGCAATATTGACGGAGTTTACCATGCCGATGGAATCGCCTATGACAATCGTATAAGAAATCAAGTCATGCGAATTATGCCGCATTTGTACTGTGACATTGGTTAGCGAGGTGCTTCCTGAGCCATCTGGTAAGCCATGGATATCCTCGACGGGGAATGAAAGTGTGGCCATGGGACACACGAGGATTAGGAGGGCGATGTGGAGTATATTTTTCATATTTCTCTGGCTAACAACAGCCGCTGAAGGCGGCTTTTGATGGTGCGTGTCCAGGTGTCTTGTCCGCTCAGATCTTGAGCGCGCTTCGCACAGAACGAAGGGAAGCGACGGGGGCGTTTGCCTCTTTTGCCTTGGCCGAACGAAGGTCCTTAAGATCTTCGTACTCATCGAGCTCCTCTTGTAGATTCTGAAACTCCTCATAAGGCAAAACAGCGAAAGCCTTTTTCCCATCTTTTTCCAGTCGAGTAGCGTCTTGCTTCTGCATGCGGCGCAAGTCCTTGCTTGCCTTTGGCTTCAATCCAACCGTGTAGTTCATTGGGGGACTCTACATGACGAGGAGAGGATTATCAATCTCAAGCGCGCCGTGGCGCTGATTCCACCATCCATGAAAAGCCTGTTGTAACCCACCAGCTCCCCTCCCCTCGGAAAACATGCTGTATTCTGCAATAGAAGCACAGGCAGTCAATGAGAAATTGGTGCTTCGGGAGGCCATCCGCCGGGCCGTCGCACGTACCGTCGCTCATGCCCCCCGCCTTCAACCCTTCGCGTTCGACAGGCCACACCAAAAAAATTTGTGTCTTATGTGTCTTCTGTGGCCAATCACAACCTGCTCTCCCGGTTGCGACGGAGCGCAACCCTCCAAAAACCCGCAACCCATGGCCTCCTCTTCTTCCCCATTGGTTGCTTTTTTCATTCGTTGCCAAACATTCTTCTCAGCTCTGCATTTCCGCATCACTTCGCCGGCCCCCTGTCCCGCCAACCATCCTTCTTTTTCACGGTCGATTGATCCAGTAGCCCGGCCTGCGGCGCAAATGCATCGTTGCCTGGATTACGATCTCATCAGGATCAACGCGATATAAAAGTGCATACGGAAAGTGGTGAAGAAGACGGCGGCGGATATCATCTCCAATGATCGGCCAGCGTTCCGGATTGTTGCGGATCTCTTGAACCGCTGTGGCGATCTTGTCCAGAAAGTTGTCGCCGAGACCAGTTGCCTGAAGTTCGTAGTACTTCGCGGCGTCGAGCATTTCCAGTTCGGCAGGCTGAAGAAAGCGAACCGGCTTCATCCGATTGCTACCCGGGAATCCCGAAGAACATCTTCCGCGGATCGCGCGGAAATATTCCCAATCTTGTACTCACGATAGCGGCGCTCCGCCTCTTCGATCCAGAGATGGTCATACTGTGCATCGTCGAGCAAGTCTAGGCTGGCAATCAGGTGTTCGGCCAGCTCAGCCCTCTCGGACGGTGGCAGTTGCAACGCCTGGGCCTCACAATCCATCAATCGGGGTGACATTCGTATTTCTCCCTCTCTTCGCCACAAAGACTACGACATTCTCGGACCGCAATCAACCGGTTTGTTCAGGTCCCCACAGATGCCAGAAGCGTCCCGCGGATCAAGAAAAGACAGGAGATGAAAGGGCCACACCGAAAAAATTTGTGTCTTATGTGTCTTCTGTGGCCAATCACAACCTGCTCTCCCGGTTGCGACGGAGCGCAACCCTCCAAAAACCCGCAAAGCATGGCCTCGTTCTCTTCCTCATTCGTTGCTTGTCCCATTCGTTGCCAAACATTCTTCTCAGCTCTGCATTTCCGCATCCGTGGGGCTACTTCTTCTCATGCCTCCAGGCCCAACAGACTTCGGCCCTGCGATTTTTGAACCCCCAAAAAAAAAGACTTACCTTGCGGGCCGGGTTGCCATAAACTGCCGCGCATCTGAGGTTCCCCAACGCCCTTGGAAGGCGTGGGAAAGCCACAGAGAAACAGCCGTTTTGGAAGAAAGAAAAACGATGAGCCAGACCACCGCCAATCTGACCACCGGCCTGCCCGGACTGGACCAAGTCCTCAAGGGCGTCATGCCCGGAGACAACATAGTCTGGAAGGTGGACTCGATTGACGACTACCTCGCGCTGGTCAAGCCCTACGCCACGGCCTACCGCGACTCCGGACGCAAGCTGATTTACTTCCGGTTCGCCTCCCATCCCCAGCTCCTGCCAGATGACTTCGGCGCCGCCATTTACCGCCCCCGCCCGGAGCTGGGGTTCGAGAGCTTCACCACCGAGGTGCATCAGGTCATCGGCGAGGCCGGCCCCGGCGCCATCTATGTGTTCGACTGCCTTTCTGAGCTGGCCTCGACCTGGTGCTCCGACCAGATGCTGGGCAACTTCTTCATGCTGACCTGCCCCCGCCTCCTGATCCTCGAGACGGTCACCTATTTTTCCATCTATCGAAACTTCCATGCCTCGTTCGCCCTGCGTCCCATCACGGACACCACGCAATTCCTGCTGGATATTTTCCGCCATCAGGAGCGCCTCTACATCCGCCCCATCAAGGTGCAATACCGCTCAACCTCCGCCATGAACATGATTCATGCCTGGGAGGGCGACACCTTCAAGCCCGTCACCGCCAGCCCCATCGTGTCGGAATTGCTGGTGGCCTCCAAGTGGCCCGGCCTGCGCGCCGACAGCCGGCAGGGCTTTTGGCGGCGCATCTTCGCGGAGGCGCAAACCACCTACGATCAGATCCAGTCCGGGCATTGCCCCCCCGCCCAGGAGAAGGATCTCTTCCAGCGCCTGAGCCGGATGGTGCTCTCCGACGACGAAGGCATCCTTCGCCTGGTATATGCCTACCTCAAGCTCAAGGACATCTTCGACATCCGCGACCGGATGATCGGCATCGGGCGCATCGGCGGCAAGGCCGTCGGCATGTTGCTGGCCCGCGCCATCCTGCTCAAGGCCGATCCCCGCTTTGCGAACCTGCTCGAAACGCACGACTCCTTCTTCATCGGGTCGGACGTGTTTTACACCTTCATGGTCCGCAATGGCCTCTGGTGGATCCGCCAGAAACAGCGCCACCCAGACTCCTTTCTGGAGGGAGTGGAAGAGGCCCAGGCCAAGATCATGCAGGGCGACTTCCCGGATTACACGGTCGAGCAGTTCCGCGAAATGCTGGATTACTTCGGCGAGTCCCCGTACATCGTGCGCTCCAGCTCCCTGCTGGAGGATAACTACGGCAATGCCTTCGCGGGCAAGTACGACAGCGTCTTTTGCGTCAATCAGGGCTCCCGCGAAAAGCGGCTGGAGGAATTTCTCCAGGCGGTGCGGCAGGTCTATGCCAGCACGCTCAGCGAGAAAGCCCTGCAGTACCGTGCCCAGCGCGACATGCTCGACCGCGACGAACAGATGGCCCTGCTGGTCATGCGCGTCTCCGGGGCGGTCTACGGGCAAAAGTTTTACCCCCAGATTGCCGGTGTGGGCTTCTCCTACAACCCCTATGCCTGGAACGAATACATTGATCCCAAGGCCGGCGTCGTGCGGCTCGTCTTTGGCCTTGGCACCCGCGCCGTGGACCGCGCGGATGATGACTACACCCGGCTGGTCGCCCTCAACGCCCCCGAGCGCCGCCCCGAAGCCAACTTCGACGAGGTCTGCCAGTACGCCCAGCGGCGCGTGGATTATCTGGACCTCGCCAGCAACCAGCTCACCTCCGGCTATTTCTCCGATCTCCTGGCAGAAAACCCGGACATCCCCCTGGACCTCTTCACCTCCCGGGACTCCGGGCACGACGAGGAAAACGCGCCCCCCAACCGCGTGCTCACCTTCGACCGACTGCTTTCCTCGACGGATTTTGTCTCCATCCTGAAGGACAGCCTGCGGCTTCTGCAGGAGGCTTACCAGTATCCGGTGGACATTGAATTCGCCATCAACTTCCTCGATGAGCGCCGCTACAAGATCAACCTCCTGCAGTGCCGCCCGCTCCAGGTCCAGGGCGCTGAACTCATCCACCTGCCGGAGATTGACATTCAGGACAAGGACCGCATCCTCGAGGCGCATGGGGCCATCATTGGCCAAAGCCGCATCCTGGATGTGCACCGCTTCATCTACGTCCTGCCCTCGGCCTACGGCGAACTGCCCCTCGCCACCCGCCACGAAGTCGCCCATCTCATTGGCGAGATCAACCGGCTGAACCGGGGCGACCAGCCTTTGAACATCATGTTGCTGGGGCCCGGGCGCTGGGGCACCAGCAGTCCCGAACTGGGTATTCCCGTCCATTTTGGCGAGATCAACCACGTCTCCATCCTGTGCGAAATTGTCGCCATGCGCGAAAACCTGATCCCGGATGTCTCGCTGGGAACCCACTTCCTCAATGAGCTGGTCGAAATGAACATGCTCTATCTCGCGCTCTTCCCCAAGCAAACCAAGAACTTCCTGGATGAGCGCTTCTTCCTCCATGCGCCCAACCGCCTCCGCGACCTCCTGCCCGCCGCCGCCAAGTGGGCGGGCATGGTCAAGGTC
The DNA here is from genome assembly GCA_964521805.1 of uncultured Verrucomicrobiota bacterium. Classification (GTDB taxonomy): domain Bacteria; phylum Verrucomicrobiota; class Kiritimatiellia; order CAIQIC01; family GWF2-57-35; genus CAZFSE01. The sequence continues at coordinate 5,629 of CAZFSE010000012.1, read as the reverse complement.
GTGGACGCCCGCGACGTGCAGGGCGATGGCCGCGCCATCACGTTCATGGCCAATGCCCTGGACCAAAAAGCCGTCTGCTTTTTCCGAAATGCCACTGCAGAAGAACCCAAGACAACGGTGCAAGAATAAGGAGAATGCCCATGCCCTCTTATCAAAATCCCTTCGAAATGGCGCAGGCCCAGTTTGACGAGGCCGCCGCCTTCCTGGCCCTCGAACCGGCGGCGCGCGATCTATTGCGCTGGCCCAGCCGCGAATTCCAATTCACCATCCCCCTGCGCATGGATGACGGCTCCACGCGCGTCTTTCACGGCTACCGGGTGCAGTACAACTCCGCCCGCGGCCCCTGCAAGGGCGGCATCCGCTGGCACGCCAGCGAAACGATCGACACCATCCGGGCGCTGGCGGCCTGGATGACGTGGACCTGCGCCGTCGCCGACATCCCCCTGGGCGGCGGCCAGGGCGGCATTACCTGCGATCCCAAGAAGCTCTCCCTCGCCGAGAAGGAGCGCCTCGCCCGCGGCTGGATGCGCGCCGCCGCGCGCGAGCTAGGCGAGAACCGGGATATCCCCGCCCCGGATGTCTACACCACCCCCCAGATCATGGCCTGGATGCTGGACGAATATGAAGCCATTACCGGGCAGTCCCACCCCGCCATCATCACCGGAAAACCCCTGGCGCTGGGCGGCTCGCTCGGACGCCAGGATGCCGCCGCCCGGGGCGGCGTCTATGCCGTGCGCGAGGCCTGCGGTGCGCTCCATCTGGACCCTTGCGGCGACTTCGCCATCCAGGGCTTTGGAAACGCCGGACGCCATGTGGCCCTGCTCCATCCCGAAGTACTGGGCGGAGGGCGCCTGGTGGCCGTGTCCGATACCAGCGCAGGCTTGTACGATCCCAACGGACTCGACCCCAAGGCCTTGATCGAGCACAAGAAAAAAACCGGGCGGCTCGCCGGGTTCCCGGGCGCCAAACCCATCACCAATGAAGACCTGCTGGAGCTGGATGTGGACATCCTGTATCCCGCCGCGATGGAAAGCGTCATCACCGGCGAGAATGCGGAGCGCATCAAGGCCCGCATCGTGTGCGAGCTGGCCAATGGCCCCTCCACCCCCGAGGCCGACCGCATCCTGCACGTCAACGGAGTCCACGTCATTCCCGATTTCCTGGCCAATGCCGGCGGCGCCGTTGTCAGCTACTTTGAGCAGGTGCAGGGCGTCTGCAACTATTTCTGGTCCCTGGACGAAATTCACCGCCAGCTGGACCGCAAAATCACCGAAGCCTACCAGCAGGTGTTCCGCGTGCATCAGGAGCGCAACATTCACATGCGCCTCGCGGCCTATCTGGTGGCCATTGGCCGCGTCGCCGAAGCCATCAAATTGCGCGGCTGGGTGTGACGACGGGGAAGGCACCAATCCTCGGAGATTTTCGGCGAACCCGGCCGGCCTCAGAGCGCCGCAGGCTGACTCTTGCCGGGCTGTGCCCCCGAATGGCCGGGGGCGGCGGGGTCAACAACCCGCAACGGTCAGCATGCGCAGGCTTTCGTCGTTCCATTTGGCGGCCAGCACGGACTGGCCCAGGGAGGCATACGCCCAGCTCAGCTCAAAGCTGATTTCGGCCATGCCCTCCTCATCGCCCGCCGAAAACGCCTCGGCATAGTCCTGTTGCACCAAGGCAAGGTATTTCTGCACTTCCAGATGGCATGCGGACCAGTTCATGCTCCTTGTATCGGAGCGTGCGCAAAAAAATTAAGTGCCCCAAAAGAAATATCATTGCACAGGAAGGCTCCAATGTGGTCTGATAATCCCCAGTCGTAGCAACAATTTATCATGAGTGAGCAAGAAACCAATCCAGCACCGGCCACGGAGACCCCGCCTTCCGCCCTTCAAAAGGCCGTGGCCATCGGGTTCACCACCCTGCTGGAAATCGAGAAGGCTCCGGTGATTGCCCACTGCCGCCGCGTCGCCCGCTGGGCCCGGGAATTGGGCGCCCTCAACATGCTTTCCGACGCGGATCTGGACGAACTGGAGGCCGCCGCCCTCTTGCACGACATCGGCCTGCTGTCTTCCAGCATCACCCCCCTCAACCTGCAGTCCGCCGACAAGACCGTGGATGAGAAAACCAAACGCCACCCCCTGCTGGGCTTCTCCGTCCTCTCCCCCATCCCCGGCTTTGAACGAATTGCCACCGCCATTCTTCATCATCACGAACGATTCGATGGCTCCGGCTACCCCAAAAAACTGCGCGGCGAGGAGATTCCCCTGTTCTCCCGCCTGATTGCCGTGGCCGATTTATTTGATTTGGAATCCCACCCCACCGGCTATACCGCCCCGGATATTGAAAATGTCCGCAAACGCATTCTTCAAGAGCGAGGGCGGGCCCTGGACCCCGACATGGCCAACCGCTTCCTGTTTATCGTCACCACCAGCGACGACCTCCACCGGCAGGACAAAAAGACCGTGGAGCTTCCCTTCAGCGCCCTGAAACCCGGCATGGTGCTGGCCCGCGATTTGAAATCCATTGATGGCAAGTTCCTCCTTCGCGCCGGCGTGAGCCTTACGGAGGCGGTCCTCAACAAGGCCTTCGCCACCGCGAATCTCGAATGGTTGCTGACCACGGCCCACGTGGACTCCAACTCCATCCGCGCCGAGGGGGGCTGAGGCTTTCCATGACGGCCCCCGCCCTCGTAGTACTGGCCGCCGGCATGGGAAGCCGCTATGGCGGCCTCAAGCAGATTGACCCCGTTGGACCCCACGGCGAACTGGTCATTGACTATTCCATCTATGACGCCCTGCGCGCGGGCTTTGGCCGTGTCGTATTCGTCATCCGCCGCGATCTTCAGGACACCTTTCATGAGGCCATCGGACGCCGCATCGGGATGCATGCTCCCGTGGACTACGCCTTCCAGGAGCTAACCGCTCTGCCGCCCGGACAGGTCTTGCCGCCCGGACGCGTCAAACCCTGGGGCACCGCCCATGCCATCCTCTCCGCCGCCAGCGCGGTGCAGGAACCCTTTGCCGCCATTAACGCGGATGATTTTTATGGGGCCACGTCGTTTCAACTGCAAGCCGCCGCTCTTCAAGAGACCTCCGTGGACTCCACCGACTATTCCATGGTGGCTTTTGTTCTGCGGCATACCCTCTCCAAGTTCGGGAGCGTGGCCCGCGGATTGTGCCGCACCGACGAACAGGGATTTCTCCAGCAGGTGCGTGAACACACACGCATTGAACCCGATGGCGAGAATGCCCGCTGGACCTCCGCAGACGGCCAGTCCCACCCCCTCAGCGGCGATGAACTCGTCTCCATGAACCTGCTGGGCTTCTCCCCCGCCATCTTCCGCCAGCTGGAGGAACGCTTTGCACAATTCCTGGCAACCGCCGGCAACGATCTCAAAGCCGAGTTCTTCATCCCCAGCGTGCTCGACGACTTGATCCGCACCCATGAGGCCCGCGTGAAGGTTCTGCGCACCCCGGACCACTGGTTTGGGGTGACCTACAAGGAGGACAAAGAGCGCGTGGTTCAGGAAATCCGCGCACTGGTTGCGCGCGGCCTATATCCCGAAAAGCTCTGGGGCTGATCCCCCTCTCCCTACCTCTTCAGCTTCAGGCGTGTGGCCTTGCGAATATCCTCAGGGTCCGTCAAATTCCGATTGCCTTCCAGGATGCCGTTGATGATGATGCGCACCGCATCCGCCTGAAACCCAAGCCGGTGCGCCATGGCGTCGCAAATGTCGCGTTCCATCTTCTTCAGCTCGCCGTCAATGATCGCCATCTCCACCACATCATACAGCATGGCAAAACAGGTCTCGGGCGAGTCCGGCACGACAAACTCAATCTCATTGGGATGCTCTCCGATGGTGCGCACCTCATCCGTGGACAGGCCCCATTCCCGGGCCATCACTTCCAGCAAATCCTTTTCCTTGCGGTCCAAACGGCCATCTTTCATCGCCAGCGCCGCCAGATTGCGCAAATGGCTTTTTCGCTGTTCAGGCGTATAGGTTTTCTTCATGTGATCCTCCTTCATGCTGAGTGGATGTTCCCCTGTTGCGGGCCATTGTGAGGGAAACGCCCACACCCCGTCCAGACAGAAGTCGGACCCTCCTCGGGGCGGGGGGGGGCGAAACATGCCGGTGGGTGCCGCTCTGAGGCAGACCGGACAGGAGAGGCCATGGTCTGGTCGAAAGGAACACCTCAGGCCCTTCTTGATCACGCACCCGGCATCCTTCCCGGCCCACCTTCACGCGATTCTCATCGTTCCATGCTTGCGCAACCGGCCCAAAGCGGCTAGAGATTTCCGGCGACCAACAACCGCGACGGAAGGAAAGTTCATTTTTTATTGACATGAAAAAGACGTACGTGCTCGATACCAATGTGTTGCTTCACGACCCCAAGGCCTTTTCGCATTTTGAAGACAATGAGGTGGTCATCCCCCTGAAGGTTCTCGAAGAGATTGACCAGTTCAAGCGAGATCTCAGCGAACTGGGCCGCAATGCCCGGCAGATTTCCAGATCCCTGGACGAACTGCGCAAGAAAAGCAAGCTGTCAGAGGGGGTGCAACTCGACAACGGGGGCACGGTTCGCATCGCCTTCCCTGGCGAGCGGGATCAATACCACAACGGACTTTCCGCCGACGACCAGATCCTCAAGATGGCCATGAAGCTCAAGGGCCTTGCCCCCGAGGTGCCCTGCATCGTGGTCAGCAAGGACATCAACATGCGCCTGAAAGCGGATGCGCTGGGGTTGGACGCGGAGGATTACGAGACCGATCATGTGGACATTTCCGAGCTGTACACCGGCCACACGGACATTGGCTTGGCACCCGAGCAGATGGAGGCATTCAAGCGGGATGGCCAGCTGGCCCTGCCCGGCCACAACCTGGCTCCCAACCAATATGTCATGGCTCGAAACACCGCGGAAAGCGGGCACACCCTGCTGGCGCGCTTTGATGGCGATGCCCTGGTCCCGCTTGTCGGCCTTTCCGAGGAACTCCGGCAGGTCCAGCCTCGCAACCGCGAACAACACTACGCCTTGGATGCGCTGTTGAACGATCACATCAAGCTCGTGACGATCATTGGAAAAGCGGGCACAGGGAAGACCCTGCTGGCCGTGGCGGCGGGGCTCCACAAGACCCTTGATTGCAAAGCGTATCGGAAAATGCTGGTCTGCCGCCCCACCTTTGCCATGGGCAAGGACATCGGATTTCTGCCAGGGACCGTGGAGGAAAAGCTCAACCCCTGGATGCAGCCCATCTTTGATGCCATGGACTGGCTTTCCAACAGCCGGGGCGGCGGCAAGCGCAGTGCCGAGGGCTTCGATGAATCCGGGCGCATCAGCATTGAACCGCTGACCTACATCCGGGGGCGAAGCATTGCCAACCAGTTCATCATTCTGGATGAGGCGCAAAACCTCACCCCGCTGGAGGCAAAGACCGTGATCACCCGCGTGGGGCCCGGCACGAAGATCATCCTCACCGGCGATATTTACCAGATTGACAATCCCTATGTGGATGCGATGTCCAATGGCCTGTCCACGATTGTGGAGCGCTTCCGGCCCTATGGGCTGGCGGCGCATATCCTGCTGTCCAAAGGGGTGCGGTCGGAGGTGGCCGAACTGGCGGCCAACCTGCTCTAAATCCC
>CAZFSE010000011.1:25198-41493 GCA_964521805.1 uncultured Verrucomicrobiota bacterium | reverse complement strand
GGGGTGGGCACGGTGGGCCTGATGGATCACGACCGGGTATGCCTCAGCAACCTCCAGCGCCAAATCCTGCATGCCACCCCCGATCTTGGGCGTCTCAAGACAGATTCCGCGGCGGACAAACTGCGAGCATTGAATCCTGGAGTGAACCTGATCCTGCACCCCCGCAGGCTCACCGGGAAGAATGCCGCGAAAACACTTCTGCCCTACGATTTCGTGCTCGATGCCACGGATAATTTTGAGGCCAAGAAGCTGATCGCCTCCGCCTGCCACGCCACACGAAAACCCTATTCCCATGCCGGCATTTCAGGCTATTGCGGGCAACTCCTCACCGTGCATCCCGGCAAAACCGCGTGCCTCCGATGCCTGTACCGGAAATTTCCGGGCAAGACCCCTGCCCAAGGGCCGCTGGGCGTGGTCCCTGGCGTCATCGGCGCCCTTCAGGCCGCCGAGGCCATCAAGCACCTGCTCGCCGTGGGCACCCCGCTGACCAATGCCCTCCTCGTCTTCGATGCCCTCCACATGAGCTTCCAAAAAATCGCCCTGGCACGCGACCCCGCCTGCCCTCTGTGCGGATCACAATTCCCTGCCTTGCGGGCAGGCCGCAGGCGGGTACGCCGGGGCGTATAAGGCTGAGGCCATCCTGGCTTCCTGTAAAGGGCAAGGCAAGGCCTCCCCGCCAAGCCGTCAACCCGGCCTTTTTCTCCATCCCCCGCACGGCCCCTTCTTCCAGCATGTTCTTCTCCCCCTCCGTGTTCAGGGAAAAAAGAGGAGATTCACCACGCCATCATCCACTGGGCGGTTCCCATGACCTCTGAGTTGACCAGGTATTCGTAACCGAGCCAAATGGGCGTGTTCGGGACCTGCACCGTCACGCCGCCAATCTGGTAGCGATAGAAATCGGAATCCCGCACCAGCGTCAATCGGAAGGAGGGCATCTTGTCCAACCAGCGATCCCGATGAATAAAGCCCAAAGCAGAGTGCACATATCCGCTGGTCAACTCAAATTGAGCAGGCAGAAGACTTGCCACGCCCGCCTCTCTCTGCGCCCAGACAGAAGACGCCGCCAGCCATCCGATCGCCAGCACCATAGCACCACAGGACCTCATCCGTCCCATCATACGCAAACCGCCCGCGCAGGGGAAGAGCGGGCCGCCGCCAAAATCCGCCGGGCCATGGCCCCTCCAGCGCGGCGCGGGATGCAATCCTCCGTGCGCGCCTCGCCAGAGTTCTGAGCGAAGGCGGAACGAGGCCTTTTCGGCCACGAAAACACGAAACGAAACAGAGAATCTTCCTTCACGTTTTGATCGTTCGTTTTGATATGTTCTTGACTTGTTTCCGTTCGATGGTATTAAAAGCCCGCTACGACAGTACTGGGGTTTCCACGAATGGGGGCGCAGGTGTGACGGCCGCACGTGGAGTTTTCGGAACTGTTGGCATCCGCGCTTTTGAGCGTGGTGATAATACTGTTGTGTGTTGAGTGCGGCCCGCCTGTGCGGGTGGCTATTCGAAGCGCAAGGTCAGCGGCAACCTTTCCCGGGTTGTGCTGGCCTTTTTTGTTTTTCCAGGCTGGATTACAGGCACAGACAGCACCATAGACAATGAGGAGCATGATCATGACAGAGAAGACGTTGATGTATACAACCGAGCGGGAATGGGCATTGTCCTCTCGCGGCAAGGTTCGGGATGTGTATGACCTGGGCGACGCCTTGCTCATTGTGGCAACCGACCGGATATCCTGCTTTGACGTTGTTCTGCCCACGCCGATCCCCGGCAAGGGCCGTGTGCTGGCGCAGATGTCGAGGTTCTGGTTTGAGACGCTGAAGGACATCATCCCTCACCATTTCCTCAGCATGGAGGTGTCGAGATACACCACAAACCCCAAGAGCCTGGCGGATCTGGAGGGGCGCTCCATGGTCGTTCGCAAGGCCAAGCCCCTGCCCGTGGAGGCCATCGTGCGGGGCTTCCTAAGCGGTTCGGCGTGGAAGGAATACGCGAAGACCGGCGCATTTCGCGGCCTGGAACTGCCATCCGGGTTGCGGGAATCCGACCGCCTCCCCGAACCGTTCTATACCCCCTCGACCAAGGCCGGGCAGGGCTTGCACGACGAGAACATTACGTTTGAGGAAACCATCCAGTTGCTCGGTGAAAAACTCGCGCGGCAGGTGCGGGATGCCAGCCTGCGGCTCTACACGGCGGCGGCAGAGATCGCGCTCAAGCGGGGCATCATCATCGCGGACACCAAGTTCGAGTTCGGTCTGGCCGGAGACGAGCTGATGCTGATTGACGAAGTGCTGACACCCGATTCGTCGCGCTTCTGGCCGGCGGACGGTTATGCGCCGGGCGGGCCCCAGCCGAGCTACGACAAGCAGTACGTGAGGGACTGGCTCGAGGGCATCGGGTGGGAGAAAACGCCGCCCGCGCCCGCCTTGCCTCCGGAGATTGTGGAACGAACTTCTCAGAAGTATCAGGAAGCCCTGAGGCGCCTGGCAGGCCAGCCCTAACAAGGAGAAAAAAGATGAACTATAAAATCACTCAACGCGCCGCGGCGCTGTCGCCGTCGCTGACCCTGGCGATTGACGCCAAGGCCAAACAGATGAAGGCCGAAGGGCTCGACGTGGTCGGGTTCGGGGCCGGGGAGCCGGATTTTGACACGCCCCAGCATATTAAAGACGCGGCCGCCAAAGCGCTCGCCGCGGGGTTCACCAAGTACACGCCCAGCAGTGGAATCCCGGAACTGCGCGAGGCGATTGCCGACAAGTTCAAGCGCGAGAACGGCCTGTCCTTCAAACCGGGACAGATCCTCGTCTCCTGCGGAGGCAAGCATTCCTGCTTCAACGTGATCATGGCGACTTGCCAGGAGGGCGGCGAGGTCATCATCCCCGCGCCCTACTGGCTCAGCTACCCCGAGATGGTCAAGCTGGCCGGCGCCAAGCCGGTTGTCGTGGAGACGACCGATCAGGCGGAGTTCAAAATCACGCCGGAGCAGTTGCGGGCCGCCATTACGCCGCGCACCCGCCTGTTCATCCTCAATTCCCCCAGCAATCCAACCGGGACCGTCTACACACCGGAGGAAATCAAGGCGCTCGGCGACGTCTGCGTGGAGAAAAGCGTGCTCATTATGAGCGATGAGATCTATGAACACCTGCTGTATGACGGAGCGGCCCACAAGAGCGTGGCCTCGTTCAGTCCCGCGCACCTTGACCATACCATCATCGTGCACGGCTTTGCCAAGGCGTGGAGCATGACGGGCTGGCGCCTGGGTTTCTGCGCGGCGCCGGAACCCATCGCCAAGGCCATCGACGCCGTCCAGAGCCACAGCACGAGCAACCCGACCAGCTTCGCTCAGAAGGGTGGCGTCGCCGCGTTGACGGGCCCGCAGGACCACCTGGCGAAGTGGCTGGCGGAGTTCGACAAGCGCCGCCGATTCGCGCATCAGCGGCTCAACGCCATCCCCGGCGTCACCTGCTGCAATGCGAAGGGCGCGTTCTACCTGTTCCCTAACATCTCGGCATCCGGGTTGAAGTCCACGGAGTTTTGCGCAAAGCTGTTGGAGCAGGAAAAAGTCGCCGCCGTTCCAGGCATCGCCTTCGGAGCGGATGACTACGTCCGCATCAGCTATGCCACCGGCATGGCCAATATCGAGAAGGGCTTGGAGCGCATGGAACGTTTTGTGCGGAGCTTGTCATAGCGGTCAAACGGAGGAAAAGTCGTGAACTCATCGGCGCGAATCGAACTGGAAGGCCGGCAGATTGAACTCCCGCTCGTTGTTGGAACGGAGGGCGAGAAGGCGGTCGATATCTCGACGCTGCGCGACAGCACCGGCTACATCACGAGGGATGACGGATACTCCAACACGGGTTCCTGCGCCAGCCGGATCACGTTCATTGACGGCGAGAAGGGCATCCTGCGCTATCGCGGCATACCCATTGAGGAGTTGGCGGAGAAATCCACCTTCGTAGAGACCGCGTATCTGTTGATCTACGGCACGTTGCCCGCGAAGGCGGAACTCCAGCGTTTTTCGGATCTGCTGACGCAGAACGAGAACCTGCACGAGGACATGAAGTACCACTTCGAGGGGTTCCCTTCCAATGCCCACCCCATGGCTATCCTGTCGGCCATGATCAACGCGAGCAGTTGCTTCTATCCGGCGATGGCCGTCGGCCGGCCCACGGCGCCTGTTTTCGATCTTCACGCCGCGCGGCTGATTTCGCAGGTGCGCACCATCGCCGCGTTCTCGTATCGCAAGTCCCACGGGATGCCGGTCATCTATCCCAAGCCGTCCTACAAGTACGTGCAGAACTTCCTGCACATGATGTTCTCGGATCCCTACGAGGATTACACCCTGAAGCCGGAGGTGGCGCGGGCGCTGGACCTGATCCTGATCCTCCATGCCGACCACGAGCAGAACTGCTCCACCTCCACCGTGCGCATGGTGGCGTCCAGCCAGGCCAACCTGCTGGCCAGCGCGGCGGCCGGCGTGTGCGCCCTTTGGGGGCCTCTGCACGGGGGCGCCAACCAGGCCGTGATCGAAATGCTGGAGGATGTCCATCGGTCCGGCGACGACGGGACGCGCTTCATCGCGGACGCGAAAGACAAGAACAGCGGGAGGCGCCTGATGGGGTTTGGCCACCGGATCTACCGGCACTACGATCCGCGCGCCACGATCATCAAGAAAGCGTGCGACGACCTTCTCAAAACGCTTCGGATCACCGACCCGTTGCTGGACATCGCCAAGAGGCTGGAGGAGCACGCGCTAAAGGATCCGTACTTCATCGAACGCAAGCTGTATCCGAACGTGGATTTTTACAGCGGCATCATCATGCGCGCCCTTGGGATTCCGACGGAGATGTTCACGGTCATTTTCGCCATGGGGCGCATGCCGGGCTGGATCGCGAATTACAAGGAGATCATGGACGAGCCCAAGACGCGCATCTACAGGCCCCGCCAAGTCTACATGGGCCCGACACTGAACCATTACGTGCCGATTCAGGAAAGAGGATGACTCGTTCCGACCATAATCAGGAAGCTCAGCCCCCCGGGCAGGCCGCCGTCTTCCTCGATCGCGACGGGACGCTGATTGAAGACCGCGGCCATCTGCGCGATCCGGACGAGGTGGTGTTCTTCGCGGACACCGTTGACGCTCTACGGCGTCTGCAGGCGCATGCGCGTCTGTTCATCGTCACCAACCAATCCGGCGTGGGAATGGGCCTGCTCACGCAGGCTGACGCCGACCGCGTGAATGCCTTTGTCGTGGACCGGCTTCGGGAGGCCGGCGTGCACATTGTCGCGGCCTACTGCTGTCCGCACCGGCGCGACGAGGACTGCGCCTGCATCAAACCACGCCCCCTCTTCCTGCATCAGGCGGCCGCTGAACACGGGCTTGACCTGCGCCGTTCGTTTGTCGTCGGCGACCACCCCCATGACGTCGAATGCGCGGACAATGCCGGGGCCACCGGCCTCTATGTGCTGACCGGGCACGGCGCAAGACACCGCGCGGACCTTCGGCCGGGCGCGACGGCCGTCCCGGGGATTCGCGAGGCCGCCGACTGGATTCTCGCATGCCTCGAAATGCAACGGCAGGACCACGAGCACCCCGGGTTGCTCAACACCGCGGCAAGCATCCTGCGCGATGGCGGCGTTGTGGCGTTTCCCACCGAAACGGTGTACGGGCTGGGGGCTGTCGCCTTCAATGAAAAGGCGGTTGCCAGGGTTTTCGAGATCAAGGCGCGCCCGCGGTTCGACCCCCTGATCGTTCATGTGAGCGGATTGGGCCACCTGCCGCTCGTGGCAAAGAAGGTTCCCGCTGTCGCCCAAATCTTGATGGAACGCTTCTGGCCGGGGCCCTTGACCCTCGTGTTGCGGAAGTCGTCACAGGTGCCCGATTTGGTCACGGCAGGCCTGCCAACGGTCGCTGTGCGCATGCCAAGGCATCCGCTGGCGCTGGAGCTGATTCGCCGGACAGGAGCTCCGCTGGCCGCCCCGAGCGCCAATCCATTCGGGCACACCAGCCCCACGACCGCTCCGCACGTTCTTGATCATCTGGCCGGGAAGGCGGACCTGGTGCTGGACGGTGGCGCATGTCCTGTGGGAGTCGAGTCCACCATCGTCTCCTTCGCAGGCGACAAACCCACCCTGTTGCGGCCTGGAGGACTGCCCGCGGAGGAGATCGAAGGACTCATCGGAACTTTGGAAAGGGCGCCCGCGAAGGGGACACAGCCGATGTCTGCACCCGGCATGTTGCCTCGCCACTACGCGCCGCGAACACCCTTTCGGGTGATCCGCGACATGGAGGGCTTCGCCCCACATTCGGAAGAAAGGACCGGCCTTCTGGCCTTGAGAAAGGGACATGGTGCGGGGTCCTTTGCCGCCGCGGAGTTTCTCTCCTCAAACGGCGATTTGCGGGAAGCGGCCAGCAACCTCTTTGCCGCCCTGCGCAAACTGGATGCGCAGGCCTTGGACCTGATTGTCGCCGAACTGGTGCCCAATATCGGGCTTGGCCTGGCAATCAACGACAGACTTATGCGTGCGGCAGGAAATCATCAACCACAAGGAAAGGAACTAATGGCATGAAAGAAAAACCGGTTGTGTCCATCGTCATGGGAAGTCAGTCCGATGCGGAGACGTTTCAGGAAACGGCGTCCGTATTGAAGCAGTTTGCCGTGCCGCACGAAATGCGGATCATCTCGGCGCACCGCACGCCGGAGGTCGCCCGCGAATACGCGCTCACGGCCAAAAGCCGCGGCCTGAAACTCATCGTTGCCGGCGCGGGCAAGGCGGCTCACCTGGCGGGGGTGATGGCCGCTCTAACCACTCTGCCGGTCATCGGCGTGCCCATGACCACCAGCGACCTTGGCGGGCTGGATTCCCTCCTCTCGACGGTGCAGATGCCCGGCGGCATCCCCGTGGCGGCCGTCGCCATTGGCAAAGCGGGCGCCAAGAACGCCGGACTGCTGGCCATCGCCATCCTGGCCCTTGAAAACAAGGATCTTGATGCGAGGCTGGCGGCCTATCGCGAACAAATGACCGCCGATGTGGTAAAGGCGGATCGCGCGATGCAGGCGAGTGCAGACAGCGCCTGAGCGAAGGGCCAGCAGATCGTTCTCCGTCACAGCATTTCTTGCGGATTTTAGGTTCGGAGCCCCTTGTGTGCGGCCTGCGCCGCGGGGGGCTCCATGGGGTCCGCATCGCCAAAGCGAACGCGGGGCCGTTGATGCCCCCCGGCGCTTGACGGCGCCATGGACCAGCGCTTATCATCCGGTTATGTGTCATCCGAACCAGGGCAGAACATGAGAGTGAAGTCAGACTCCGAGGCCAAGACAAAAGGCCAGCTTGAAGCAGAGATCGGCGAAGCCATCATCAAATTCGAGCGCGAGTATATGGGCCGGGGGCCGGAGAGCGCCCGAACCTATCTTATTGATGATCTTATTGTTGTACGGTTGCAAGGCGTACTCACCCCGGCGGAGAAGCAACTGGCCAAAAGCGAGAGCGAATCCCACGGCCGAACGTTGATTAAGCAAGTGCGCATGGAATTGCTGGAGAAGGCGCGCCCTCTTCTGGAAGTTATTATCCGTGACATCACGGGCCAGAGCATAAGAAGCCTGCATACCGACATCAGCACGATTACGGGGGAGCGGATCATCGTGTTCTCGCTGGTGAGCCCTTTTTCCCCGCATTCTCCAGACTCCACGGAAGCCTGAGGAAGCGTTCAAGCTGGCGGAGGGGGTGGGATTTGAACCCACGGACCACTTTTTGGGCGGTCGCTCGATTTCGAGTCGAGTGCCTTCAACCACTCAGCCACCCCTCCATAAAGATCCTGTGCGGTCATGCACTAAACTAGCGTGAATTATCCGCAGATCAATGCTTTTCTGATGGATTGGCCCGAAAGGCCTGCTGGCCGCACTTTGCCCTCGACGGGCTCCGGCACGCCGGGTAGTCTTTTCCTCCATGGGCGGACTATGACAGAACCTGGTGATCTGGATAAGAAAACGTTTCAGAAATTCGCGCAGTTGATCTACGAAAAATGCGGGATCACCTTGGGCGAAAAGAAGGAAGCCCTGGTGCAGGCCCGGGTTGGCAAGCGCATGCGCGCCCTGGGGGTGTCAGATTTTAAAGCCTACTTTGACCTTGTGGAAAAGGACGAAGCCGGCGACGAAGTCACGGCCCTGCTCGATGCCATCTCCACCAACGTCACCCACTTCTTTCGTGAGGCGCGCCATTTTGACCTGTTCGGACAGCTCCTGCGGCAATGGGAAAAACAGGGCCAGTCCCGCTTTCGAATCTGGTGCGCCGCGAGCTCCACCGGCGAAGAGCCCTACTCCATCGCCATGACGTTGCTGGAAAATCTTCAGGATCCCGACGACGCCAAGATCTTGGCCACCGACATCTCCACCCGGGTTCTGGAAAAGGCCCGGCAGGGGCTTTACGAGGAACGGCACATGGAATCGGTGCCTCGCCCATATCCGTCCAAATACTTCACCAAGGAACGGGGCCTGTTCCACGTCAAACCCGAACTGAAGCGCCTGCTCACCTTTGGCCGCATCAACCTGGCCAAGCCGCCCTTTCCTCTGAAGGGCCCCCTGGATGTGGTCTTCTGCCGGAATGTGATGATCTACTTTGACAACCAGGTCCGAACCCGACTGCTCAATAACATGTATGATCTGCTGAAGCCGGGCGGGTACCTGATGGTGGGGCATGCCGAAAGCCTTTCCGGCATGTTGAGTCATTTCAAGAGCGTGGAACCATCGGTCTATACCAAGCCATGAACAACGTCATCGTGGGCATATCGGAAATGGCGGTCTCGGACAACCCGGAGGATGTCCTGATCACCTATTCGCTGGGCTCCTGCCTCGGCGTCACGTTTTATGACACCCAGCGGCGCATCGGCGGCATGATGCATTGCATGTTACCGCTCTCCCAGATTGACCAGCAGAAGGCCAAGGAAAACCCCTGCATGTTTGTGGACACCGGCACCCCGTTGCTGCTCACCACCCTCTTCAACCAGGGATGCCGGAAAAATGACCTGATCACCCGGATTGCAGGGGCCTCCGCCGTGCTGGACAGCAAGGGGCTCTTCCGCATCGGCGAGCGCAACTACGCCGTCTTCCGGAAAATTCTCTGGAAAAACAGCCTGCTGATCAAAGGCGAGGATGTGGGCGGAAACATCTCCCGCACCATCCGCCTGGAAATTGCCACTGGACGCTTCATTATTAAATCCTGTGGCGCGGAGAGGGAACTATGACCACCCTTCTTGAAAACGGCTTTAGTGAGCCAACGCCTGCCCGCACCAAGGTGCTGGAGCGGATTCGAACCTTCCCGGCCATGCCGGCCTTCGTCACCCAGGTCATCACACTGCTCAACGACCCTCATGCCGATGCCGCTCTCATTGCCAGCCAGGTCAAGTTTGACCCCGGCATGACCGCCAACATCCTGCGCCTGGCCAACTCCGCCGAGTTTGGCGCTCGCCGTTCCGTGCGCAGTCTTCAGGAGGCCGTGGTGCGCCTGGGCCTCAAACAACTCTTCCAGCTGGTGGTCGCCAATGGAATGACCTCACGGTACTCGCGCCCCATGCCCGGCTATGACCTGCAACCGGATGAATTGCTCCGGCACTCACTCTGGGCGGCCCTGGCGGCGGAGGAATTCTGCACCCGGCTGTCCATGCCCATGCCGGATCTGCTGTTCACGGCCGGCCTTCTGCATGATTTGGGCAAGCTGATCCTGGATGACTTCATCGCCCTCGAAAAGACCCGCATCCAGTCCTTGCTGGACGAGAAAAAACGCTCCTTCGACACCATTGAGACCAAGGTGCTGGGCATCTGCCACGCCGAGGCCGGCGCGGCCATCGTGGACCACTGGCACTTCCCTCCCGAACTGGTGGCCACCGCCCGCTGGCACCACAAGCCGGAGCAGGCCGGCGAGCATAAAACGATCGCCTCGGTGGTGCATTTGGCGGAATTCCTGTCCTATTCCCAAGGCCTGGGCACCGGCATCGATGGCTTAAGCTACCGCCTCTCGCAGGAGGCCATTGACCATTTGGGAGTGCGCCCCAAGGATCTCGAGTGGGTGGCCAGCCGCACGCTCTTTAAGATGTGCGATCTGGAGAAAATCTTGAAAGGTTAGGAGGCTCGCATGGCATATAACATTTTGGTGGTGGATGACTCCCGGACGGCCCGTGCGTTCATTATCAAAGCCCTGCAACTGGCGGGGCTGAACATTGGGACTTTGTACGAGGCCGAAAACGGGCGCAAGGCGCTCGATGTCCTGCGCGCAGAGTGGATCGACCTGGTCCTGGCGGACATCAACATGCCCGAAATGACCGGCGTGGAAATGGTCCAGCAAATGCGCAAAGACGGGCTCATGCAAACCATCCCGGTCGTCATCGTGTCTACCGAGCGCAGTGCCACGCGCATCGCCGAGCTCAAGGCGGCCGGCGTGCGCGATTACATTAACAAGCCCTTCACTCCGGAAAACATCAAGCAAACGGCAGACCGCATCCTGGGCGCCGCCTCGGCGTCCAACGAAAAGGAGGCCTGACATGGAGGAATACAAGGAGCTGTTGATTCAGTCCGTGGCCGATGTGCTCGAACGATTTGCCTTCATGTTTGTCGAGCCGTCCGGCATGGACGAGGTCCCCGCCCCGGAAGAAGAATTCCGTGAAGCCTCGCTCTCCTTCACAGGCCCGCGGAAAGGCCAGGTCTTCCTGGCCGCCCCGGAGAGCTTCTGCATCCATCTGGCCGCCAATGTGCTGGGGCTGGAAGAAGGCAACATCACGGACGAAGCCGGCAACGACGCCCTCAAGGAGCTCCTCAACGTCATTGTGGGCGAATACCTGGAAAAATCCGCGGGACGGGAGCCCGTGTTTGATCTTTCCATCCCCGAGATATCCCGCCAGCCCGCGCAGGCCTGGGCGGAGCGGGCCGAGTCGCCGGACTGGACCGCCCTCCTGGCGGACGAGGGCCCCGTTCTCGTGCGACTGGAGGATATCTGAGCATGGCAAAAATCAAAGTGCTGATCGTGGATGACTCGGCCATTGTGCGCCATGTCTTTGCCACCGAGTTGGGAAAGGATCCCGAGATTGAGATCGTCGGCACCGCGCCAGATCCGTATGTCGCCCGCGACAAGATTGTCCAACTCCAACCCCAGGTGGTCATCCTCGACATCGAAATGCCCCGGATGGACGGACTGACCTTTCTGCGCAAGCTGATGCATTACCACCCCATCCCGGTCATCATTGTTTCCTCGCTGACCGAAAAGGGCGGCGCCATGGCGATGGAGGCCGTCGAGGCCGGAGCCATTGATGTGATGTGCAAGCCGGGTTCCGCCTATTCCGTGGCGGATATGTCCGTCACCCTCATCGACAAGATCAAGGGCGCGGCCTTTGCCAACCTGAAAAATCGATCCGCGCCCGCCAGCGCCGCGCCACCGGCCCGCCTCTCCCTTCAGAAAACAACGGAAAAGCTCATTGCCATTGGCGCTTCGACGGGCGGCACCCAGGCCATCGAGAGGGTGCTCACCCAATTCCCGCATAATGCCCCCGGCACGGTCATCGTCCAGCACATGCCCGAACACTTCACCCGGTCGTTCGCCGACCGGCTCAACGGCCTGTGCGCCATGGAAGTGCGGGAGGCCCAGGACAACGACACCGTCATTCCCGGCGTCGCCCTTATCGCGCCCGGCAACTACCACATGATCCTGCGCCGGAGCGGCGCGCGGTATTATGTCCAGGTCAAGACCGGCCCCTTGGTCCACCATCAGCGGCCCGCGGTCGAGGTGCTGTTCAAGTCCGTCGCCAAATACGCCGGCGCCAATGCCATCGGCGTCATCCTCACCGGCATGGGGGCCGACGGCGCCGATGGCCTGCTCGAAATGCGCAAGGCCGGGGCCTACACCATCGCCCAGGACCAGGCCACCTCGGTGGTCTATGGAATGCCCGCTGAGGCCGCCAAGCGAGGCGGCGCCTGCGACATCCTGCCGCTGGACAAGGTCGCCCCGCGCGTCATCTCCGCCGCCAGCGCGTAAGGGAACTAGCTTTGACAAGCCCCCCGGAATTGCCGTACAGTGGAGTGCATAAATTGAGGATCCGCCCATGACAAAAATAAAACGCCCGACGCACGGCTTATCCCTCTCCGGCACCG
Organism: uncultured Verrucomicrobiota bacterium; assembly: GCA_964521805.1. GTDB lineage: Bacteria > Verrucomicrobiota > Kiritimatiellia > CAIQIC01 > GWF2-57-35 > CAZFSE01. Next base: position 29,362 of record CAZFSE010000011.1, on the reverse strand, counting down.
GCCTGATCCCCGCCCTTGTGATGGGCGCACTGGCCGGATACCTGTTCACCGGCGATCTTTTTTTAACCCCTCCCGTCTCGATTCTTGCCGCACTTTGCTGGGGCATCGTGGCGGCATTCCTGTTCCTGCAAGGCGTGGATCTGGTCGGACAAACCTTTTCCCTGCTGGCGGATCCCCTGCCGGCCGATGCAAACCTGGCCAACCGCCCCGGAGTGGACGCACTCAAGGAACGGCTGGGAACAGGCCCTCTTTCAACCCGCCTGGCGCGCCTGCTGGAGGTCTGGATGAACGGCTGGGATCCCCGCGCCGTCATTGAAATGGCCCGCCATCAAAGCGCAAGCGCGCGGCGCTCCACCGGGCCGGAAGCCGTCTTCATGTTCATCCTGCTCCTGGTGGCTTTCTGGAGCAGTGGACAGGACCTGATTACCCTGGGCGCCCTCCTGGGCCTCGGCCTGGCGCTGGCCGCGCGCCATGCGCTCCTCACCCAGGAAGATTCCTATATCGAGCGGCGCCTGCTCGCCCGCCTGCCGGGCAACCTGCCCCAGACCGCGATGACGGCCTCCGAACTGGCGGGTGAACTGGGCGGGCGCATAGAGCAGGCCTTCCAGAAATACATTCCCCAACCCCGCGAAACGGCGGAGGCCCTGCGCGCCAGCATCGAGCAGGCCACCCAGGGGGTTGCCGCTCAAATCAAGGAGTTGCATGAATCCCTGGCCCAAAACCAGGCCGCCATGGTGCAAACCTGGTCGTCGGCCGCCAAAACCACCACCTCCGAATTGCGCGACGTGGAAAAGGCGCTCTCCACCGTGGTCGGCGACCTGACCGGCGGTCTCAGCCAAAACGCCAAGCAGATGCAACAGGTGCTCACCCACCATACGCAGGAATTGAAGAAACTCTTTGATGAGGCGGGCGCGTTCCTCAAGCACAGCAACGTGGAGGGCGCCGGCCAATTCCAGGCGGCGATGAAGACCCACATGGAGCTGATGACCCAGAACAGCGGCGCGTGGAACAAACAACTGCAGGACGTGCTGTCCACCCACATCGCCACACTCAAGGATGCCACAAAAAATCTTTCCGCCCAGATGGAAAAGATCGCCTCCGTCTCAGGCCGCGTCGAAGAGGTCCTGCACGTCAACGCGGCCGTGGAGGAAACCCTCAAGGGCATGGCCTCCTCCGAGGAGTTCCGAAAAACCATGGAAGGCCTGCGCCTGCACATCGAAGCCTCCGATACGCTCCTGCGCGAGCTCTCCAAACCCCGCACCATCCGCCTGGTTGAAACCGAGGCCGGCCTCACCGCCGAGGCTTGAGATTTTTTCCAAGGGTTGGAAAAAATCAAAAAAAAGTTTCCAAGGATTGGAAGATTTTATGGATTCCATCACGGCCGTGCTTTTCGATATTGATGGCACGCTCCTGGATATGCGTGGAGCGGGGCGGCGATCTTTTGTTCTGGCGCTGGAGCGGGTGTTCGGATGGAAGGACGACATCGCCTACGTCAACTTCGCCGGCAACACGGATCTGAATGTGCTCCGGCAGGTCCTGGCGCATCATCAGGAGGAGGCGGACCCGGCGCGGATGGCGCGCTTTCTGGCCCAGGTGCCCCTGGAGCTGGAGCGCGAGGCGCAGAAAGCCGAATTGATTCTTTATCCCGGCGTGCGGGATTTGCTGGAGGCGCTTTCGGACCATCCGCGCGTCCTCCTGGGGCTGGTGACCGGCAATATCGAGGCCTGTGCGCGCATCAAGCTCCGGCAGTTTGATCTGCATGGCCATTTTGTGCTGGGGGGATTCGGGGATCATCATGCGGACCGCGCGGAAATCGCGCGGCACGCGCTGAATCAAGTCCAGGCCGCCCTGCCTCCAGACAGCACCCTGGACCACTGTTGCCTGATTGGCGACACCCCCTTTGACGTGGCCGCCGCAATTAGCATCGGCGCCGTGCCCATCGGCGTGGCCACCGGAAAATTCACGGCGGACGAATTGAAAGCCGCCGGCGCCATCCATGTGCTGGACAGCCTCGCCGACACTCAGGACGTGCTCAACCGGCTGGGCCTCTCTACCGGCTGATTCAAGACCTGCGCGGCAGGGCCCGGCGTCTTGGCGCCGCCGTTAGCGCGGGAGCCTCTTCCACGGAAGCGACCTTTCCGCCCACGATCTTCATCAACTGCCCCACCATGCGGTTGAGATCCTCCGACTGGGAAGACAGCTCGGACACCGCGCCAGCCGACTCCTCCGCCGTGGCGGCATTCTGCTGGACCACCTTGTCCATCTCCGAAACCGCCGTGTTGATCTGCTCAATGCCCTGCGCCTGCTCCTTGGAGGCCGCTGTGATCTCCCCAATCAACGTGGCGGCCTTCCCGGCGCTCTCCTGAATGGCCGCGAGATTGGACGCCACGTTCTTGGCCACCTGCACCCCGGCATCGGCATTTTTCTGCGACCCATCGATCAGTTCCGCCGTGTTTCGCGCCGCCTCGGCGCTTCTCCGCGCGAGGTTGCGAACCTCCTCCGCCACCACCGCAAAACCCTTGCCCGCCTCGCCGGCGCGCGCGGCTTCCACGGCGGCATTCAACGCCAGCAGGTTCGTCTGGAAGGCGATTTCATCAATCGTCTTGATGATCTTGGCGGTCTCATCGGAAGATTTCTTGATGCGTTCAATGGCCGCGGACATCTGGCCCATGGCCTGGACCCCGCGCTCCGCCTGCTCGTGCGCCTCTTTGGCGGCCGTGTTGGCGTGATGCGCTGTATCGGAGTTCTGCCGCGTCATGGAGGCCATCTGTTGCAGGGAGGCCGAGGTTTCCTCCAGGCTGGACGCCTGCTGATTCGAACCCTCCGCCAAAAGCTGGCTGGCGCTGTTCACCTGGCCCGATGCATTGGTCACCGCATCCGCCCCCTGGGTTAATCCGGCAATCACCCGACCGATCGGCTTGGTGATGCCGGAATGAATGACCCACCCCAGGGTGGCCACAATCAGCACCAGGCAAATCAGCATGATGGAAAGGCCCACCCACAGGATCCTCGACATGGCTTTTTGATAGACCGCCTGTCCGCCCTCCATGGTTTCCGCAATCTTCTGGGTGCTCATCTCCACCGTCTGCACCAGCCGGTCCTTGGCGATCTTGATATACAGCATGCCATAGAAGCTCCCCACCTTCCAATCCGGGCGGAAACGCACCATGTCGGCATCCACAAACAACGGCTCATACAAGGAGAACGCATCGGCCTCTTCCCTCACCACCACTTCCTTTTTCTGCTGTCCATCCGTCCACACATCGGCGGGCACACGCCGGCCCTTGGCGGTTTTGTCAGAGGAAAGCTCCACAGCGCCATCCGGGCCGTAGAAGGAAAACTCGCGCATATCCTTCAAGGCTTCCTGCTGTTTGGCCAGGTACATGAACTTGGCCCCCTCACCCGGTTGCAGGGATTCGCCGGCCGCAATCTTGATTTCCTCCAGCAGGTCGTGGGCGGATTGAATGGCCATCTCCCTCATATTGGCCGACGTCATCTCCTGCACATGGCCCATGGAGGCTTCAAAATCCTTCATCACCGACGTGAATCCCCTGGTCGTCATGCGCAGGGTGATGACCTGAAGCAGAACCAGCGAAACAACAAACAGGGCCGTCGTCACCAGAAAGATTCGCTTGCCCAGACTCATGATGCTCCTCCTTTGCGGTCTGCTTCGCTATAGCCGACCTTGTGCGAATGTTCCCCAATCCGGTAAAACGGGAAATCCTTCTTCTTCCCAAACTGCGGATGACTGCATCCCACGCACGGCGCGGAGGCTCGGATGCACCAATTGACGCCGCTGTTCCACTGGCGGCGGGGGCATTCGGTGTAGCTGAGCATGCCCAGGCATCCCAGCTTGAAGAGGCACCCATACTGGTCGCCCAGTTTCCCGGCATAGATATGCTTGCTGTAGTAATGGAAGCGAGGGCAATCATCGTGCGTCGAATGCGCAAAAAACATGTCAGGGGTCAGCAATTCCTTGTTCACGCCGGGATAGCCACGGCCCGCCAGATAAGCCAGGGTGCCCACCACGGAGTCCGGATGCGCGGGGCAACTCGGCACGTTGACCAGAAACCCGTCGGTCTTGATCCCATTTTTCGCCATGAATTCCATGACGCTGATGGCGCCGGTCTGGTTGCCTTCGGCGGCGGGCATGCCGCCATAGGT
>CAZFSE010000011.1:0-25098 GCA_964521805.1 uncultured Verrucomicrobiota bacterium | reverse complement strand
AGGCCCATGCCGGCGGCCAGCAGGCCTCCCACCTTCAGAAAGTCACGCCGAGTCAATTGCTTCATGAACGTTCTCCTCCCCAATTAATGAATTGCGCACGCCAGGCACGGATCATAGGAGCGCACCACGCGAGCGGCCTCCATCGGCTGTTTGGGATCCACCACCGTCACACCCTCCAAGGCCTTTTCCACCGGCCCCGGCTGGCCCTTGTCATCCCTCGGGGAGCAATTCCACGTGGTGGGCACAACACACTGATAATTTGAGATTTTGTGGTTCTCGATGGAAATCCAGTGCCCCAGCGCACCGCGCGCCGCCTCGGTCAGCCCATAGCCCGAGCCGCTCTTGGGCAGGGTGAAATCCTGAGCGGGGTTCTCGTTGAGTTTGAGTTCCTCCAGCCAGTCGAAGGAGCGCTTCAAGATGATCCGCAACTCCACGGCGCGGGCCAGGATGCGGCCCAGCACGGAATTAAGCTTGGCCGCGGGCAGGCCCAGCGCCTTGAGCAATCCATCCACCTCGTTCTTGACCACGCCTCCGCCCGGCGAATGGTAATCCACCAGCACCCGCGCCAGCGGACCCACCTCCATCGGCAGGCCCTTGTAGCGCGGAGCCTTCAACCAGGAATAGGCCCTGGCCTTCCTGGGGTCGGGCGTGGTAGCGCCCTTGGAGGGATGCAGGCCGGAGCCGGAGGAAAAACGGGAAAAGCCCACCTCCTCGGAAATGGCGGAGACATCCAGCGGCTCGTATTTCCCATTGATCAACGCCCCCGGCGAGAACAGGGTTCGCCCGCTGTCGTCGTTTTCATACACGCCATATGCCAGCATGTGCCCATAGCCGGCGCCCACGTCCCAATATTCGGGGAAGGCCTGGGCCGCCGTGACAATGTCCGGGAAATACACCTGCTCCACAAAATCGCGCACACGCTTGAGGCGGGAGAGATACGTCAGATACCGCTCCTCCGTCGGAGCCTGCGTGCATCCGCCCGGCACCAGGGCCGTGCTGTGTGGAAGGCGCGCGCCGAAGACCGCGCACATCTCGTGCGCGATGCGGCGCATGTCCAGCGCCTCCGCATAGTGCGCAATCAGCGCGCAGTTGGTGTCCACATCCTTGATATAGAAATCGCCTTCATACCGGGGCAAAAAAGGCGCGATGGGAAATGCTTCGTTCCCCGCCTTCGAGCGGGCCAGCGCGGCCTCGGCCCAGCCCTTGATCCCCAGCAGGGCCCGGTCCTTGCCGGTGTATTTCAAGATCGCGGTGATGTCCACAAAGTCCACCGCGCTCAGATGGTAGAAATGCAACAGATGCGAATGCGCAAATTCCGCGGCGAGCATCAGGTTCTGCAACAGGCGCCCGTTGCCCTTGATCTGGATGCCATACGCCATCTCCTGCGCGCGGCAGGAGGCGATGCCATGCTCCAGGGAACAGACCCCGCAGATGCGCTGAGTGAACTGCTGGGCGTCCAGCGGGTCGCGCCCTTCCAGGATTTTTTCGAAGCCGCGGAACATTTCGCCTTCACATTTGGCTTCGATGATCTGGTGAACCTCGCGCCCATCCTCCAGCTTCAAGGGCTGGGTTTCCGTATGTATGGCCAGATGGCCCTCGATCCGGGTCAGGGGGCTGATTTGCACTGTGGTCGCCATGCCTTCTGCTCCTTCCTGTATATCGCCGCCCAGCTAGAACTTGCTCCCGCGCCGGCCACTCTTTATCCCCCCAAAAAGAACCCCACCAGGTCTAAGCGTTTTACGTAGCTTAATGTAGGTAATTCTCTTACCTGTGTAAATGCGGAAATTCATGCTTAATGCTTTATTTTTAAGCATCGATGAATTGGTAATCGTTTACTGCTTTTGTATGCTGGGAGTTGGATCCACAGGCACATCCCTCAGAAAGGCCGGGGCAGAGCCCCCATGATTTCCACGGCCTTCTTGACCAGCTCGGTCGAGTGACGCAAGCCCAGCTTGTTTTTGATGTTCTGCCGATGCACTTCCACGGTCTTGATGCTGATGCCCAGCCGGGCCGCCATTTCCCGGCTGTTATGCCCTTCGGCCAGCAGACGGAACACCTCCAGCTCACGGTCGGTCAGGGAAAACAGGGGCGGCCGGGAATCCGCCCCAGCCTCCACGGGGGTCAGCAGGCGGGTGCTTATGGCGTTGCTGAGAAAAACCCGCCCGCTCATCACCTCCCGGATTCCCTCAATCAATCGGCGAGGATTCTCGGACTTCATGACATACCCACGGGCACCCGCCCGCAAGGCCCGTTCGGCATAAAGATTCTCATCATGCATGGAAAGGGCCAGCGTTAAAACATCGGGATGAAGCTTCTTGATGTCTGCAATCAAGTTGAGGCCGCTCTCATTATTCAACGCCAGATCCACCACGGCCAGGTGCGGCCTGCTGGACTGAATCGCACTCATGGCCTCCCGCAGGTCTCCCGCCTGGCCGCAGACCACCATGTCGTCCTGCTGATTGATCAACACCTCCAGCCCCTGCCGGACCAGCGGATGATCGTCCACAATCAACACGTTGATGCGCGTGCCATGTTCTGAACGTTCTGGATGGCTCATGTGGATCCTCCCTGCGGCACGGACAACTCACACCGCACAACCGTCCCCTTCTCTGGAGCGCTTTCCACTGTCAAGACACCCCCCATCATACGGGCCCGGTACTGCATGATGCTCAGCCCCAACCCCCCATCCGGCTTGTCTTCTGGATGGAATCCGACCCCGTCATCGCGAATGACCAGCGACAGTTTGCCTTCTTCCAGGCGCAAATCAATCCAAACATTCAAGGCCTCGCCATGCTGGATGGCATTATGGGTGGATTCCTGCGCAATTCGATACAGATGCACCGCCGACGAAAACTCAAGTCCCTCCACCCCACCCTCCGACGTAAAAGAACACTTCACATGCCGCTCGCAGGTGGCCTGGGACGCCATCTCCTCCAAGGCGAAAACCAGCCCGTCGCGCTCAATCGCCACGGGCAATAATAACGCCGACAGATTGCGCGTCTGCCGCACCGCCCGATTCGTCATTTGAACCAGCTCCTCCGCCAGGTCAGCCTGCTGTGACAAGCCCAGCTCCTCCAGCTGGAACTGCAGGGCCGCCCCTTTGTAGGTCACACCTGTCAAATACTGGCCAAGGCCATCATGCAATTCCTGGCCCAGCCGGCGGCGTTCCCATTCGCTGATTTCCTGGACACGCCGCTCCAGCTCCCACCGCTCCGTCACATCCTGCCCCACCGATTGAATCTCCACCAGCCGTCCCTGCTCATCAAAGATGGGCCGGTCCGTCCATCTCTGCCAGCGCAGGGTCCCATCCGCCATCGTCACCTGATGCTCCACCACCAAGGGCTGGCGGGCCTTCTTCACCGCGTCCAGATGCTGGAAACACCGGGTCCGCTCAGTCTCCGGAATCAACGAAAGAAAGCTGACGCCCATCAGCTCCTCTTTTGTTTTCCCGAAATACCGGCAGTAGGCGCCATTGACAAAGGTCAGCGTGCCATCCGGAAGGAACCGGCAGATCAATTCGGACTGATCCTCGACAATGGCCTCATATCGGCGCTCCAGTTCCTCCAGCGCCTGCTCCGCTTTCCGGCGGCGGGTGATGTCCCGTGCGCTGGCTCGCAAGCCGGCATACCTCCCTTGCGCATCCAGAACCGGCTGGCTGGCCACTTCCATCCATCGCTCTTCACCCTCCGTTCCTTGCAGGCGAAATTCCACCCGGCCCGGCGCCCGTGACTGGGCGATCCACTGGACATGCCCCCGCCAGACCTCCCGGTCCTCCGGATGAATGAGGCTTTCGAGCAAGCTGGCCTCGTTGAGGAAATCCTCCGGCGGATGCCCCGTCAGCCGCTTGCAGGAAGGGGACGCGTACAGCCACGTGCCGTCCGGCGCCAGCCAGGACTCCCAGTCATAGGTGTTGTCCGCCACCGTCTGATAGCGCTGAAACTCCGCCTGCAACTGGAGGCGGGAGGCGTCAGAATCCCCCGCACAAGCACGCAAAATCCGGAGCAGGATCGCACGGAACGGGCATTTCCAGCTCTTGGAAAAAGGGCCCCAGCTCATGCCAAAGAGGCCTCCCGCCCCGTTACACCGGACACACGGAGCGGCGCGTCCTCCGCACGGGCAATGGTAAAATCGCACACAATAGGCAGGTGGTCAGAAAGCGCCACCTGCGGCACCTGGAAGCGGGTGACCTTCACCTCCGGACTGCACAGGATGAAATCCAACTGCCGCTTGGGCCGCCAGTTGGGAAAGGTGGGCGCGCCCTGCTCGTTTGCATTGCGCAATCCAGCCGCCGCCAGGAACAACTGCAGTTCCTTATGCCCCCACAGCACATTAAAATCGCCGGCCACAATGCAGGGTTTCTTCACCGCCTTCACCAGGGCGTGCAGATCCCTCAGCTGGTATTGCCGGTGGCGGAATTTCAAAGAAAGATGCACCAGGAAAATGGTCAGATCCTCCAGCTCCAGCTCGATCACCAGGCGTTTAACGCCGCTGTCGAAATAGTGAAATTTCTCTGTCCGGATTTCATCCTTGGTCAAAAAGGCGTTCACCTGCTTGCTGAACAGCGGGAGCTTTCTGGCCACCGAGGCTTCGCCATACTTGGACTGGAAGGAATGATAATGCCCCAGGGCCTTGGCCATGATTTCCGCCTGGTTGAGCTTGGCGGAGCGGTAGGAGCCGCTGTCCACCTCCACCAACCCCACAATATCGGGCTGATGGGACCAGATAAAATCAATGATGCGGTCCAAGTTGCGCGAGGTGGGGCGCAGATAGCCTCCAAAGGGAAGCGGAAAATGAAACCCCTTGCCAGCCCCCGCGCAATACCGGACGTTATACAATAGAAATCTCATAGATTCCGCATGCTACACACAAAGGTCCTCGAAAACAACTGGGTTGCCCGTTTCCTCTCCACTCCATGGCATCTGCCCTGCTTGGCTCCCCTTAATGGGAGAGAGCGATATGAATATACAACAACCCGGGTCCGTTGATAAAGCCAACTTCACGTATTCCATGAACAGCCTGCTCCAGCCCCAGCGGGAGCGCCAAGCCCCCGAGGACCGCCCAGCCGCTTCGGCCACCCCCGAAACCCTGTCCGGCGCCGGCCCCGGCACAGCCCCCCTTCCCGCTCTCGGACGCTATATCAATGTCTGGGCCTAGGCCCGTTTCCGCCTTTCTTTCCGGGTGCGCCTGGGGTATGTTCAATCCCGTGCCCAAAGAAGCCATAAAGCAAGGGCGGGGGGGCCTGCCATGACCTCTTCCTCGCCGGAGATGGGGCTGGAGGGCCTTCATCCTGAATTGTCCGCGCTGATTCAGCGGGCGCTCTCCCTGCTAAACTTTAAACCGCCGTCCCCCGCGCCCATCGGCCTCCTTCAAACGCTTCGGCACGCCCAGGAATCCGAACAGGATCCCCTGCGCAAACAGCATCTGGAAAACCTGCTGAATGATTTTCAAACCTGGTTCCAAGTCCCCTCGCGCAAAGAACCCTCCCTCAATGACGGCCAGATTGTGCTGACCGTGGCCAAGAATGGCTTTCAAGCCCTTCTCACCCTGACCCCTCCCCGGGCGGAGGGAAGCGTTCCCACCTTGAACAAGGTTCTGCTGGCCCTTGAAAACAAGGGGATTTGCCATGGGCTGGATCTTTCCATGATCCACCAGGCCCTTGAAACCGTCCGGGAGCGCAACGACCTGGTTCTCTCCGCCCCCATCGCACGAGGCGAACCGCCCATTCCCGGAAAGCCTCTGCGCATGGAATTTTCCTATCCGGTTCTGGACAAAGGCGCCCTGCGCACCAACCCCTCCCTGCTGTCCTCCCTGTTCTCCAGCCTCGGCGAACCCCTCCGGGAGGGCGCCGTGGCCGGACGCCTGTGCAAGCCCGAGCCCGGCATCGCCGGGCGCGACGTGTTTGACAAGACCTACCCGCCTCCGGAACTCCATGTCCGTTCCTACGAGTACGAGCGCGACCTGCGCCTGGAGGATGACCGGCTCGTGGCGCTGGCCCCCGGCCATCTTCTCCTCGATGGCAACCGGGTCCTGCTGGAGCCGTTGTACATCGTGGAAAATCCGGCCCCCCAATCGTTCGCGGACTTCACCTTCGATGGCGGCGTGCTGGTCCGCGGAAACCTGCAGGGCCCCGGGTTCATCCGGTGCGAAGATCTGTACGTGGCGGGCAATTGCGAGCAAATGAACATCGTGGCCCAGGGGGATGTCTTCATTACGGGCGGCATCATCGGGCACCGGGCCAGCATGATCGAAACAGACGGAGAGGTGTACGCCTCCTTCGCGAGCGAGGCGGAGATCTCGGCGCTGGGCCAGATTGTCATGACCAACGCCATCATCAACAGCAAGGTCGTCAGCACGGACCAGGTCCGGGTGACCTCCAACAAGGGCATGATCACCGGCGGCTCCATCCAGGCGCTCAAGGCCATTTCCGCGCGCACCATCGGCTCGGAGTTTGGCATGCTCACAGAAACCATCGTGGGCAAGGATTTCCTGAGCACCCCCCGCCTCAAATCCATCACGGAGCACATCAAACTGCACGAGGACAATCTCCGGCGGATTGCGGACCTGAAAAACCAACTGGTCAAGGCCCACGTGCGCGTGGAACAGCTTTCGCCCGACAAACAGGAGATTTATATCGGCGTCCTGCGCAAGGAATCCAATTCGCAGTCTGAATTGCGGAGCCTGGCCCGGCGGCGCGACCGGCTCTCCAGGAGCCTCGCGGACTTTCTCTCGGCCAGCATCCAGGTGCTCGACAGCATTTACCCGCCCGTGCGGGTGCAAATCGTCAACGAAATCACGGAAATCACCCGGCAATTGAATGCCGTGACCCTTCAATACGACAAGGTCGCGGGAATCGTCAGCAACTACCAGGAAAACCGTAAAGAGGGCTCCCCATGAACACACGATCCCGGCGGCGCAAGCAACTCCTCTGGCAGGCCCTTCTCGTGGGAGGCTTGCTGTTGGAGACAAGCTTCATCCTTCTGGCGCTCTATGCCATGATCATCACCCGGGAAGACATCCCCGCCTGGCAACAGATCGCTTTTGTGGCCATCTTGGTCTGGATCTATATCGCCTATCTCAAACAGCGCAGTCTCGATCTCTCCGCCCACATGGTGGATGAAAAAATCAAGACCCACTCGCTGGTGGAAAACCTGGAGGAGGGCATCCTCCTCGCCGGGCCCGAAAACCAATTGCTCTTGCTCAATGCCAGCGCTTCCGCGCTGACCGGAATTTCCGAAATCACGGCGCTCGGGAAAAAGCTCGAGGAACTCGTGGACGAACGAATCGGGCGAATGCTCTCCTCCGGCCAGGCGGGCGAACTCGAAACTCCGTTTTCAAAAGGCGGCCCCCTCCTGCATATCAGCATCAAGCCCATCATAAACCGGGAGGGAACAGAGCCCTACAAGCTGATCCGCGTGCGCCCGGTGGCGGCCCCCGCCCAGCCGGCAGAACCGGCAGGACAGGAAACGCTCGCCACACTGCAAAGGCTGGTGCGAGAGCTGGCTCAGGAGCCGCCGCTTTCACCGGACAAAAGAGCGCGGCTGGCTCTGCGGAGCGAGGAGGCGCTCCTCCTTTTGTCCAGCCACGGCACACGGCTGGCCGTTGAGAGCCGAACCTTGGCCGGCGCTCTGAAACGCGAACCCCTGGGGCTCGATGAATCCATCCAGGGCCTTCTGAAAGAATACGGCGCACAAATAACCGCGGCGGGCCTCGACCTTCAAACCTCGCTGGCGCCCCTGCGCATCCAGGCCGACTCCAGCCTCTTGGACACCGCATTAAGGCTTTTCCTGCTCCCCGCCCTCCAGGCCTCGCCGTCGGGGGGAAGGGTCACGCTCAAGCTGGCGGAACTCGGCGAAAACGCGGGCCTGTCCATCCAGGATGCAGGACCCGGACTCCCCGCCGCCGAGCTTCCCGGCCTGTTTGAAGCCTCCGGTGAAAAGGCCGGCCGGTCAACCGAAGCCTATTTTCTGGCCCGCGGCATCATCGAAGCCCATGGCGGGTCCGCGTGGGCCGATAGCCCGGAGGGGACCGGCATGAAAGTCACCCTCATGATTCCGTCGAGCTGAGGCCTCCCTAGGGCGTCTTGGCATTGAAGATGCGGTCGCCGGCATCCCCCAGGCCCGGCAGGATATAGCCGTTCTTGTTCAGGCGCTCATCAATGGCGCAGACATAAATCTGCGTCTCCGGAAAACGGGACTGCACCTTGCGGATGCCTTCCGGTGCGGCAATCATGCAAAGAAGCTTGATGCGCTTGACCCCCCACCGCTTCATCGCCTCAATCGCGGCCACGGCGGAACCACCCGTGGCCAGCATCGGATCCAGAATCAATGCCACATCCACGGGGTCGGAATCCGGCAGTTTCTTGTAGTACTCGACCGGCTTGAGGGTCTTTTCATCGCGATAAAACCCCAAATGCCAGACCTCGGCGCCGGAAATCAGGTTCAGCACGCCATCCACCATCCCCAACCCCGCGCGCAGGATGGGGATGAGGCCAATGCGTTTCTTCAGGACGCTCCCCCGGGCCATCGCCAAAGGAGTGCGAACCTTGACCGGCTGAACCTCCAGATCCTTGGCCGCTTCATACGTCAGCAAAATGGAAAGCCGCTGAACCATCCGTCGAAAGCCGCCAGACCGGGTCCGCCGGTCACGCAGGCTGACCAGGTGATGCTGAACCAGCGGATGCTCAAGGACGTGAACATTTTTCATGGCAGGACCTCCCCGTGTTTTGAGAGACCATACGGTGCCGCCCCCCATCAGCTCAAGCTTGGAATATGCGGGGGGGGGCACGGAGCCATCGCGGCAAACAACGCCATTGCCTGCGGGTGCGCCGCCGGGTATCCTGTCAATTAAAAGGGAGGCTTTCATGAAAAAATTGCCGATTCTTCTGCTCGCGGCATCGCTCTGCATCAGCGGTTGCGCCTGCGCAAAACCGTTCACGGAAAAGGACAATGGGAAGACTGTCAACCTGTCCACCGATGATCCGTTCGAGGTCGTGCTGAAGGGCAATCCCACCACCGGTTACACCTGGGAGCTGGAACCCTTCGACACCACGGTCGTCAAGCAACTGGGCGAGCCGAACTACCAGGCCGAACGCCAGGCCATCGGGGCGGGCGGGCTCTATACCTTCCGCTTTCAATCCGTGGCCGACGGACAGACCACGCTGAAGTTCATCTACCACCGGACGTTCGAAAAAGAGATCCCCCCGATTCAGACCTTCGAGCTGAAGGTGGTCGTCGGCACGATGGGCCAGATCCTCGAATAGCGAAGTTCGGCTAGAAAAAGTACGACGTGTTGAAGAAGAAGTAGAGGTAGCGCTCGGAGGCATCCACGACGACGCGCTGAATCTCGTCCTCCTCAAAGGCCCAGCCATAGTCATTGCCTTTTCCAAAGATGTAGTTCACCCCCAGGCTGACCGCCGTGTTTTTGGTTAGGGTGCCCACGCTGCAAGTCAGTCCATACAGGTTAATCTTGGCGGGGAAATGGGACTGCTCGGCATCCATATCCGGCGCGGAGGAGTGGCTGGTAAAGAACCCGGCGCGAAGCGGATATCTCCCAACGACAATATACTCGCCGCCCACATTGAGGTCCAGCACCGCATCCCGCTCGAGCGGCACTTCAAGCTCCTCCCCTTGCTCACCCTGCCCTTTTATGCGGATATAGTTTCTGGAAAGGTGATAGGAAATATCCGCGCCAACCGCCCAGACTCCGGGAATCTCGCGGGAAATGCCCAAGGTGAACTTGGCGGGCATCAGATTCTCCGCCTCCAGCTTGTCGGCGTAAAAGACCTGGCTGTCCCGGTCCTCGGCGTTGACGACATCCTCCAGCCATTCGCCATCACTGCTGATGTTGGCGGTGGGGGTCTGAAACACAAACCCCACGCTCCAAGCCTCATCCAGCCGGTACTGCAACCCCAAGACGCCCAGTGTGGACAAACTGTTGTACCGAATGCCCAAGGCGTAGGCCTGCTTATAGTCCTCCCACACCAGACTTTGCTGATTGTTATACGTGTCGTACACCCCAAACACCGACAAACCCAGCGACAGGCGGTCGTTCACCTGCCAGCCCACGGAAGGCCCCAGCCACATCGTTTGAAAATCCATGCTCAAGTTGTAGTAGTGCGTGGCCTCTGGAAAGGCAATCGTCTCGAAGTAGGAGCCTTTCTTGGGAATAAAGGCGGAGAAGGACGCCACCCAGTTGGTTCCCAGCCTGAAAATGCCACCTGCGGTGGAGGGCACGCTATGGAAGGAATCCGTCTCAAAGGATTCACCGGGGAACATGGCGTCGTCCGCTGTATACTGTTGAAACCCGTAGAGATTGGCCGAAAGAGAAAGCGTGTTGTTCTTGGTTCGTGACAAACCCGCGGGATTGTAGAAGCAGGCATCTATGCCATCGGCCATCGCGGAAATGCCGCCGCCCATGCCCGCCGCCCGGTCACCGAGCTGGTAGTGTTGATAGTTGGCTTCGTTGGCACGCACCACCGGTGGCAACAAAAAAACGGCGGACAGGATGCCCCACAAAATTACACGACGCCATCCATTCATCATGACCTCCTTCATACGATTCGCTTGCCTGCATGGCCGGACACGGGTAAATTGATAGCATGATTATTGGACTTGTACACGCTTCTTTGAGCATCCCGGAGTCCCACTCGCTGAAGGACAAGCGGATGGTTCTGCGCAGTCTGAAAGACCGCATTCGCAACGAAATCAACGTCAGCGCGGCGGAGGTCGGCAAGCAGGACAAATGGCAGGCCACGGAACTGGCCTTCGTGACCGTGGCGGCGGAAAAGAAAATTGTCGAGAAACGCCTGGCGGATGTCAGCCGCATGCTCCAGTCCAATCCCCGGGCCATCCTGCTGGACTATGTGACGCAAATTCTCTAACGGACGAAAAGGCGCGGAGGGCCTTCTTCACCGGGCCACAGCCAGCGGCAGGATGCCGTAGTCCTTTTCCAGGATGTCCACCAGCTCGCTCATGGGCAACCCCACCACATTGGTGTAGGACCCGTTGACGGAGCGGATCATGTAGCATCCGCGGCCCTGAATAGCGTAAGACCCCGCCTTGTCCATGGGCTCTCCATCCGCGATGTATGCGGTGATTTCCGCCTCGGTCAGCGGCTTCATTTCCACCTCGGTGGAGACGATGAGGCTCTTCTCGCGCACGCCACCCGGGAACCCCAGGCCCAGCACGCACAAGCCGGAGATCACCTGGTGCCGCCGTCCACTCAGCGAACTCAACATGGCACGGGCATGCCCGGCATCCCGCGGTTTTTCAAGGATGCGCCCCTCAAGCACCACGATGGTGTCCGCGGCAATCACCACGTAGCGGCCCTGGCTGTCCTGGCCGCCCACCGGCAGATGCTGGGCCACATGGCGGGCCTTCGAAAGGGCATTGCGCAGGGCATAATCACGGGCCTTTTCGGAACCGCGCACCTTCTCCTCCACCTGGGGAACAAAAACCCGGCAGGGCAGGCCCATCCGCGCCAGCAACTCGCGCCGGCGGGGCGAGGCGCTGGCCAGGATAATCTCCGGTTGAGTGGCGGCGGTCGTCATGGCCGGGAACATACACCAGGCCCCCATTTCTGCAAAGAGTTTTGGCGGAAAGAATGCTCCACCGCACGTCATTCCCGCGCGGGAACCGCTTGCTCAGCCCCCACGAAGACCCGGTACGCCCCGCGCAGGAGCTTGGCGGTCAACCCCAGCTTGGCGGAACGCACCGGTGTCCAGGCCTCCTGGCGGGAGGCTGGCCGGGCCTCCCGGGCGGCCTTCAGCCAGAGCTCAAGCCCGGCCTCCGAATCCACCGCGCCATCCAGCGAATACAGGTTGATGTCTCGAATTCCGGCGGCTCGCGCCACGCTGACAATCTCCCGCAGGTCCAGAACCGACCTCATGCCCTCCAGGTATTTCATAAAGAACTCTCCGCCCCCAAACAGCTCCGCCCGGCTCGTATTCTCTGGAATCTGGCGATGGTCGCCCATCAAGCCGACATCCAGCCCGGCGCGCTCTCCAAAAAACTTCCGCCCCAAGAGGGCGTAACGGTTGATCATGGCCACGTAATCCACCTGGGAAGCCCGGTACCGATAAGCCAAAAAGGAGATGCGATCCCATTCCACCATGGTGAACGGCGCATTCAGGGCGTCCTCTATGCTCGTCTGGCCGCGCGCCAGAAAATCCAGGAACACCCGGTTGCCGGCGCCCCAAATCCGGAAGCCTCGGGCACGCAAATCATCCACCAGCCCATTCAACTCCTTCACCGACTGCTGAAACCGGACGGGGTCTTTCTCCGCCTTGAGCAGGCGGGCCAGCTTGATGATGCGGCCTCGCCGGACGGCCTCAAACAACTGGCGGCCCAGCAGGGGCGAGGGCTCGCAATCAAAGACCATGTTGCTCACCCCCAACTGCTCGCGCCCGGACCACTCCAAAAAATCAAACGCCAGGGCGCGGGTCGTTTCAAGACTCTCCTCGCCCACATACAAATGCTCCTCGTACGGCAACAACAGCCACGCCACCACCTCCACCCCCAGGGCCTTCGCCTCCCGGCACAAGGCGGCCAGTTCTTCAGAACCCACATCACCGCGCTCCACATGCAGAATCAAATCGCACCGGGATTGCGCCAGCAGGGGCAGGTGCTCCCGCACCTGCGCATACGGAAGAAACTCACACCAGATGGCCAGGTTGATTTCCTCAACCGGCGCGGGCGGCGCGCAATGGGCGCTGGACAGGAACATCGGAAAAACGAGCAGAAGCAGGCACCACCGAATCAAGAGGGCTCCTTTCGCCGAATCAAGGCCAGGAAGGCGCCATCGGCCTGGTCTTCGCCGGGAACCATCTGACGGCTCTCCACCAGCTCAAACGAGGGATGCTCCCGCATCCAGGCGGCCACCTGCTCCTCGTTTTCCTCGGTTTCCAGACTGCACGTGCTGTACACCATCCGCCCGCCGGGCTTCAGCAGGGCGCCGGCGGAGGAGAGCATGGCCCGCTGGTTCGAGAGCAACAGCTTGAGCCGCTCCGCCGAGACCCTCCAGCGGGCATCCACCCGGCGGCGCAGGACCCCCGTATTGGAGCAGGGCACATCCAGCAGGATCGCATCAAATTGTTCCGGTCCTCCGCCCTTTTGCAGGGCGGAGCGCAAGGACTCTTCGAACGTGGCGTCCGCCTGCAGAACATGCAGGCACGTCCATCCGCTCCGCTGAACATTCTCCCTTAACCGGGCCAGGCGGTCCTCATGCACATCCGCCGCCGCCAGAAACCCGCAATCCTCCATGAGCTCGGCCAAATACAACGCCTTTCCGCCCGGCGCCGCACAGGCATCCAGCACCGCCTCGCCCGGGCGCGGATTCAGGGCTTCCGGGGCCAGCAGGGTGGAAGGATCCTGCACCACAAACCAGCCTTCCCGATAGCCCGGCAATTCCTCCACCCGAAATCCGTGCGGAATCACCAGGCATTGCTCCGGACGCGACGGGTGCGGCTCCACGGCCACTCCAGCCCCGGCCAGCGCCTTCAACAAAACTTCGCGCACGGAGGCTTTCATGCGGATGACCGTTTTAGGCCGGCTGTTGTTCCACTCGCATAAACGCAGGGCCCGCTCCTGGCCAAAACGCTTGGACCAGCGGCGAACCAGAAAATCGGGATGGGAAAGACGGACGCCCGCCGGTTGCCGCGCCAGCCGCTCCCGCAGGGAAGGCTCCTCCCGCTGGGCGCGGCGGAGAACCGCGTTGACCAGGGAAGCTTCCTTGGGGCTGGCCAGTTTCTTGACGGCTTCAACCGTTTCATTCACCGCCGCATAGGCCTCCACCTCCGTCAAAAAGAATAATTGGTACAGGCCCGCCAGCAGGGCGGCGCGCACCCTGGGTTCAGGGGGCGAAGGCAACATGCAACCCGCCAGGAAATCGAGGGCGCGAAACCCTCGCACCACGCCATAGACCAGTTCCATGACAAAGGCCCGGTCGGCGCGCACGGAGGCCATCAGGCGATCCGGAAACAGCCCTGTCTCCAGCCATTCGGCCAGCAATCGGGCCGCCACTTCGCGCGAGGAGGATTCCGCAGAATGTCGTCGTGTGCTCATACAGTGAGCGGAACAATGCCACAGGAAGAGGGTTGAATAGCAAGACAAAAGCCAGAGGGGATTTGCTTTCGGACCTCCGCTCCTTTAAGGTTGTGGTCCAACCATGCAAGGCCCAATACCCAGAAACGAGAGCACACACCGGCGCAGGCTGGCGCTGTTGGTGGCGGGCCTCTTGTGCGCGGGGGGCTGTGCCACCCCCTCTCAAAGGCCCGTTTCCCTTCCACGCGGGCCCGGACGGGCCATCCTGTTGGAGACCACCGGGTACTGCCCTTGCGCCAGTTGTTGTGGCTGGCGGCGCAACTGGAGAGGGATTCCCGTGTTTGCCTCCGGCCCGCTCAAGGGCCAGCCCAAGAAGGTGGGGCAAACCGCCTCCGGCACCCGGGCCCGTCCCGGCACCCTCGCCGCCGACACCCGCATCTTCCCCTTCGGATCCATCCTGTTCATCCCCGGGTACGGCTATGGACGGGTGGAAGACCGGGGCGAGAAAATCAAAGGCTATTGCATTGATCTCTACTTTCCTGCCCACAAACAGGCCCTGCAATGGGGCCGAAAAAGCCTGCGCGTCACTGTTTGGCCGCCGGAATAAGGCCCGGCAGGCGGGACGTTCAGGCGCGCCATTTTTGATTTGAGTTAAACGCCCGTCCAGGGTACATTGGGGCGCACTTTAACCCATAGGAGGTGCGCAGTGAAATTATTGTGTTCTGTGTTGATGGTGTTGGTCTGCCTGGCCGTTGTGAATGTTCAAGCCGAAGAGACGGCTGTGGCCCAGGCCGTCGAATCCAGCCTGCTGAAATCCGTGGCGTATGACGCGGCATCCAGCACGCTGACCGTAGTCATGGTGGAAGGAAACGAGACCTACGAATTCAAAAACGTTCCCTCATCCGTGTACGAGGAACTGATGGCCGCGGAGTCCAAGGGCTCCTACTTCGTCAAAAACATCAAGGGCAAATACGAGTTCATCAAGAAGTAAAAAAAAGACCCTCATGCTCTTTATGCCCGGATGCCCGCATCCGGGCTTTTTTTTGCTCGCAGGATAACGGGGAAAAAGGAGAGGGATGCGCTCATGCAAGCCTGAAATGGATCAGCAGAAAGCCCGCCGGCGCCACCTTCCTACCGGCTCCGAACCTCCACCACCAACTCTTCTCCAAAGCCTCCGGCCCCCCAAAGCCACGGGCGAAGCCGCCAGGTCCCCGGATCCGGGGGAATCCAGGATATTCGGATGCTCTTTCCATAGGGCAGACGCTCGGTCTTCACATACTGGGGCTCCAGTTCAGGATGAACCGAACGAACCCAGACGGTCTTGGGATTCCGTTCAGACGAGGCGTCCCAGGTCACGGGGCCTGTGTTGATCAGTTCCAGTTGGAGGCGCTGGCGCGCCAAGGCCGTGATCGGCTCTCCAGCCCGGCGCACCACAGGCTTGCCGTCCATGGCCACCTCGCCCCATTCGGCGTTCATCAGCTCCAGCGGCGATGGCGGCAGGTAAGGCACGCCGCCCACGGCCACCAAGGGCACTTCGGTGCTCAACCGTCCAAACCCGGACGGACGAATTTCCTCCATGCGCCCGGCTTGTGTTTCAGCGCGGTAAACATCCTTCCATTTTTCCCAGAGACCCGAAAGACCGCGGGCATCCGCGGACCGGTCCATCTCACGCCCGCGCCATCCCGACACCGGGCGGATGGACTGCCGCAACTGATGCGCAAAACGGCGAATGACTCCACCGGAAGACCTCCAGAGCCCGTCGGGCTCCATCATCCCCATGTCGGTGCCCTCTTCCACCCGCAACCCGCCAGGATACCACCAGGCAAAAGCGCCGGAGGCATCGCTCTTCATCGCCAGGTCAAACATCTGGCGGTACACCCTCGCCTGGTTTTCATAATCCGCCGGCTGGGGCTCAGCGCCCACCGATTCCCCGAACTCCAGCCACGCCACCGGTTTTCCATCGCTGACTCCCCGCCCATAGGCGGTGAGAAACCCGGCTTCATAAAACTGATCCGCCGCCCCCCGCAATCCACCGGCGTCCAGGCTGATGAAATCGAAATGCACGGCGCCGGTGGCCGGGTCCGCCGGGAACAAGCGTTCGTCCCGGGCCTTGCCGAAGCCGCCAGAACCCGTGCGGGCACTCATCAATTGGCGGCACTCCAGCGAACGAAGAAAGCGCTTGATCTCCCCTTGCCGGCGGCTGATGAAATCGTCCACAAACCGGCGGTACAAGGCCACCGCCTGCCGGTGCTCCCCATCGCTGGCCAGCTCTTCATCGGAGGGGCCGGTCACCTGCCCGGCAATGCGCCACAGGGGGCGGCCCAGCACCGTTTCAGCGTGATCCTCAGAACCAAACTGCTCCTTCAGCCACAGCTTCCATTCGGCATTCAACGCCGCCCGCTCTTGGTACGTTCCAAGACACGGCCCCCACGCCA
Organism: uncultured Verrucomicrobiota bacterium; assembly: GCA_964521805.1. GTDB lineage: Bacteria > Verrucomicrobiota > Kiritimatiellia > CAIQIC01 > GWF2-57-35 > CAZFSE01. Next base: position 8,624 of record CAZFSE010000011.1, on the reverse strand, counting down.
GATCCAGGGCAAAGACAGCCCATTGGCGGTCCAACCGAGCCGCCTCAATCAATCGGCGCGCCCGGGGAAGATCCATCTGCAGGGGCTGAAGCCCTTCCACATAAAGATGAATCCAGAGGCCCCTCTTTCTCGCCTCGTCCAAAACCACCCATAATTGTGGCGCCTGACGCTCCTGCAGATAGCGAAGGGACAAGGCATTGACCCCCGCCGCCTCCAGCCGGTCGAAATCGCGGCGGATCAAGGCCGGATCAAAGGCCGCCGCCTCCAGCCAATGCAGGGGCGCTTCAGAGGGCGCCCGGCCGTTGACGCTCACCGGCTCGTAGTGGACCCCCAGCAGAAAGACCGGACGACGCCCAAAGACGAAATGAGGCCCGGAGGCGGCCAGCCGGGAGGATTCCGCCGGCGCCTGCGGCGGCTTGATGAATTTCAAGGGCTGTTCCAGCTGATCATACAATTTGCCCGGCACGCGCGCATCCAGCAGGCTCAAGCGCAGAATCATGTCGGAAGACTCCTCCTCCAGGCGCCCCACCCGGCCCATATGGAGATGGACGGGAGCTCCATACGCGCTGGGCGCGGACACCACGCGGCGCTCCACACGCCGGTTCTCGTTCAATAACTCGGCCATGACGCGGGCCACGGAGACCTGCCCCTGCCCAGAGGTCCAGCGGGCGCTGGCCTTGATTTCCTGCCCCTCTTCAAAGGCCATCTGGGAGCAACCCGCCCGGTACAGAAAAAGCCCATCGCGCAGGCGCTGGATGCATTCCGCCAGCAACAACCGGGCCGGGCGCGCGGTGGCCGGCGAAAAATTCAGCCCCACCCATCCCCAGCGCATGATGGGCCGCTGATCCTCGCCTGTGCGTACGAAAAGGGAAGCCGGCCAGCCAAAAACATGCCCCTTGGCATCCACGCCTTCCGCCACGGGAATCCAGCGGCCGCTCGGAGCCTCTTCGCCCCCCCATCCCCGGGGCCGGGGCAATGGGCCTTGCATGTTCAAGGTGCCGGCCAGAATCGTATCATCCGAGGCCAGGGCGTGAATCAGCCGGGCCTTGAAGGAGTGCCGCCGATAAGCCGGAGAGACGAGGGGCAAATCAGGCTCTTCCGCCAGCTCCTCCAGGGGGCGCTCATCGTCCAACAAGCGGAGGTTGGAAAGGCCAAACACGTGGTTTCCGGGGGCCTGTGGGGCTTGCGCCGCAAACAGGCCCGCCGACATCTTCCGCATTCGGGAAAACTTCAGCCGCCGGTTCCGAGGCGCGGTGGGCGCCCCGCGGGCGTAGGTAAAAAGGGCTTCGTTCAGCACGTACAAACGCCAGTCCTCGCTCAGGGAAATCCGCTTGTACCAGCACGCACCATCATCTTCCACACACTCCAGCACCAACTGGCTTGTTTGTTCATCCCCCCGGGCGTAAAACGCCAGGCTGTTTTTCCGGAGGCCGCCCAGCCGCGCCGGAATATCCTCCAGCACCAAGGCCGCCCATTCATTGAACTCCTCCACTTCCACCTGCACGGCGGGCCAGGGAATCCCCGTTTTGCGGGCCACCCGGACGGATCCCCGCAACCCGCCCCGATCATTCTGATGCCGCCAAAGCTGAACATCGCTGAACCCCTCCACCTCTTCCGCCGTCTCCGCCTGCGCGGCAAAGTATTCCTTTTCTGTAACATAGCGGTCTCCCTGGCGGACGACGCGAGCCTGAAAGGGGTCGCATCCGGTCAGAACCGCCGCCCCCCCCTTCTCCAGGTAATCGCGCAGGGCCGGCCAGACCGGCAGGGGCAGATAGGTGGAGGAGGGCAGAATCAGGACCTTCCGGCTCTGCAAACAGCGCTCAAACCCATTCACCCCATCCTCCATGCCCATCGTGTCCGCCCCGGGGAACCAATCGCCCAGCACCTGCAGGGAAGCTTCCGTGACGCGGTTGGAAAGGGCCGGACGAAAAATACAAACCACATCGGGCGGGGGCAAAGACGCCCGCTGAACCGGCGCACGGGGCGAGCAGGAGGCCGCCCCCCCCGCCACCATCACGCTGGCGGCCATCCAAAGAGCCTGGAAGGTGCGTTTCATGGCCCAACCCGAGCGGCGGAGATCAAGGCGCGGAGCCTTCCCCCGATCCTTCCCGCGACAGCGGTGCGGAATAGAGCCGGCGAACCTCATCCTCTGAAAGCCGCCGGTTCCAAACCGCCACTTCATCCAACCAACCCTCGGCATCAAAACGCGTGCCGGGGGTGGAGGCCTGATAGCGGTCATTCATCATCAGGAGCGAAAGGGGGGTATCCAGCGGAACCATGCGGTACTTCGGGACCTGGTTGGTCACCGGCACCCCGTTCAAGTAGCCGGTCATCTGGTTGTCCTCTTCCGAATAAGCATACACATAATGATTCCAAGCGCCCGGCGCCCACTCGCTGTCCAGCGGACACAAGAACTCAAATCCATCACCGGACCCCGGCGAGGTGTATTTGAACAGCATGCGCGTCTTGTCACGGATCAAGATTTCCCACTCCCGCCGGTCAGAGCGCTGGGTGGGCCACATCTTTTGCAGAATGCGGCCATCCTTCTCGCCGGCCTTGTACCAAAAGGCGATGCTGAACGATCCGGACAACACCCATGCCTCCTGGTGCGGCGCCTCCACATACACCTTGCCCCGCTGGTTGAAAATCCCCGCCTGCCCGAATGGCGCATGGCTGGCATAGGACAGCGCCCCATACACCAGGCCCGGCTGGCGATGGACACTGTAATCCAGCGTGTCGCCATCGAACGGAAAATACGCCACCAGACCGCTCTCCAACCCGCCCCGGGCGGGCGTCGAAGACCCCGCCAGCGGGGTGGTGCTCCAGCCCGGCTCGTTATGCACATGCAACACCACGGGAATTTCGCGGGGGAGCGCTTCGGCATCGCGCACCGCCACCGTGAGCAAGGCCGTATGCGAGCCCGCGCTCATGCCCGCGGTGTTGAAGTCCACACGAATGCGGTCGTGCTCGCCCGTGCTGGTGCCAATCTTGGGCGTCAGCCACAGCCAGGCCACATTGCGGGAAATGGCATATTTCAAGGTCCCATGTCCCGCATTCCAAACCCTAAACTCCAGGTTGGAAGCCCCCTGCCCGGCCAGGACATGCTGGTCCAGACGCTCCGCGGAAACGGCCAGCTCCGGCACGGGAACATACGTCCCTGAAAATGAGGAGCGCGTCTTGGCCGCCAGGGTGAACGACTGCGAGGGCGGCGCCTTGTAATAGGGAATCGGCAGGAACTCCAGCACATAGGCCCCCGCCGGCGCCTTCAGATGAACCACCGAGCCCGTTCCGCAAATCGGGCCCGCAAAATCCGGCGGCGCGGAGAGAAACTTCCACACGCCGAAATCCGGATTGACCACCAGGTTCAATTCGCCCTGCTCACGGGCAAAAACAGCGGTCACCGTTCGCGGGCGGTCCATGGAAATCTCGACCGGATTGAGCCGCTCGCGCCCGGCAGGAACATCGCCCATCCAGTTTTCGAAATGGCTTCGGTTGCGGGGCTCCGCGGCCAGCGTTACCTTGACCCCGTCCGGATGCCATCCGGCGCGCCCTGAAATGCCGCCATCCCCCACCGCGGCCAGCTTCAACTCATTTTCCGTGACCCAGATCCATTTCAACGAGGATGGGCGGTCCATGACAAAACGCGCCACGGTCCCCGTCCCCACCGAAGGGACATCCCCGGCGCCCGTCCAGCCTTTGAGCACATGCCGCGTCCCCGGCTCGGAACCCTCCACCAGCGGCTCCTTCATCGTGACCGTGACTTCGGCCCCTTGCTCAAAACGATGCACACCCGGCGGGGGCGTCGAATGGCCCTGCGAAGACTCAATCTCCAACGCGTAACGGTTGCGTGCAAAATACGCCTCGATCCGGCGCGGGGCCGACACTTTGTCAAACACATAGGCATACGTGCCCCGCTGATCCTCAAACGCCTCGATCGGCTCTCCGTCCACCAGCACCTTGCTGATATGGAAATGGCTGGCCGCCTGGATGAAAAATTCCGCGCGCTGGCCGCGGCGGACGCCCACCTCGCCCGCCGGGCTGATCTCGCCGTTTTCCCCGGCGGCGGCGCTGACCGTCACCAAGTCCTGCTGAAACTCCACGGCAATCAGCCGCCGCTGATCCATGACCACCGTCAGCGGATTGTCCTTGCGCCGGGCCTCCGGAACGTCTCCGCTCCAGCCCAGGAACTTGGAGCCTTCCTCGGGGATCGCCTGCAACTTCACCGACGAACCCTGGGCATACCAGCCCGGCTGTCCTTCAATCCGGCCCCCATCCCCCGCACGCAATTTCAGCTCGTGCTCGGTCTGCCACAACCACGACAGCGATGAGTTCTGCGATGCCGTCAAACGCACCAGCGCCCCCGTCCCCCGCGCGGGCACGTCCCCCGACCCACTCCACCCCCGTGAAATATGCCGGCTTCCAGGCTCCGCCCCCTCCACCACCGTTTTCTCCAGGCGCACCGGCAATACCTCGCCATACTCCAGCTCGTACAGGCCCGTTTCCGGATCGGACAATTCATGCTCGGACTCAATCCGCAATTCATACCGGTCCTTGGCAAACGAAACAGAAAACTGCTGGGGCTCCTGCACCCGGTCAAACATCTGCGTGTAGGCTACCCATCCGGCGGCCAGCCCCGTCACCGGCGCCCCGTTGATCTGAATCTCCGCAATATGGTGGTGGGGCTGGGCTTCGATCACAAACCTTGCGCTTGTCCCGCGATCCACCAGCACCTCGCCGGACGGCTCCACCACGCCGTTCGGGCCCGCCTGCGCCCGGATCGCCACCGTATCCCGCTCAAACCGCGCCGTCACCTTGCGGGGCTTGTCCATCAACAACTTCAGAGGGTTCTCCATCTGCTGGCCCTTGGCCACATCACCGCTCCAGCCCGCAAAACGCGAGGCCGCCAGCGGCGTTGCGCGCACCAGCACGGACGCCCCCATCGCCACCCACCCGCCAGCGGATACCGATCCCCCGGCCTCCGCGGTGGTTTCCAGCAGGGCCTGCTCGCCCCATTGCCATTGCACGCTCGCATCCCCCGTCATCTTGAACCGCGCCACCAGCCCGGTCCCCTTCGCCGGAGCCGCGCCGCTTCCCGTCCAACCCACGGCCACAAACCGCGTCCGCGCACTGGCGCCCGCCACCGGATCCGGCGGACAGGAAACCTCCACCTCTTCCCCATAGGCAAACACGTGACTGCCCACGGCGGGCTGTGGGCTCCCCCAGCGCGACTCCACCATCAGCTCATGCAGATTGGGCGCAAAGCGAGCTTCCAGGATCTGCGGCTCATTCACCGCATCAAAAACCTTGGTGTACTCCGTCATCTCGCCGTCAATGTCCCCCAGCGCCTGGCCGTTCACCAACACCTCGTCAATGTGGTAATGCTCGCGCGCGCGAATGGTGAATTTAGCCCCCTGGCCCCGCGCCACCTCCATGCGCCCCTGCGGCTCGACCGTGCCATTTTTTCCGGCCGACGCCGTGATCGCCAGCACATCCTTCTCAAAGAAAGCCGTCAGGCTCCGGGGGCGGTCCATCTTCAGGCGCAGAGGATTGGACAACCGCGCGTCGTCCGGAAGATCGCCTTTCCAGCCGGCAAAACGAAACCCCTCGCCGGGCGCCGCTTTCAGGGTGGCCTCCGCCTGCGCGGGGAACCAGCCGCCGCCATCCACCTCTCCGCCCAAACCCACCCGAACCTTCAGCTCATGCTCAACGCGCCACTTCCAAAGAATCGAGGAATCTCGGGTCAGCGAGGCCTTCACCACCGTGCCCGTCCCCTTCGCAGGAATGTCGCCAGTTCCCTCCCATCCCGCCGGAGAATAGCGGCTCCCCGCCTCCGTTCTCTCCGCCGAATCCACCCGGAGCTCCACCTCCTCGCCGTCCTCCACCGAATGCGTCCCCGCCGCGGGCGCGGGAGTGCCATACGCCGATTGAACCGACAGGGTGCGCCGTTCCCGTTCAAAGAAAACCTCCAGCGTGTGCGAGCGGGTCACATTCTCAAACACCTGGGAATACGTCTTCTGCCCAACGGCCGAAGCGGCCGGACGGCCATCCACCAGCGCCTTTGATATGGCATGCCGGTCCTTCGCCTCCGCCTTGAATTCCGCATTTTCCCCGCGCCCCACCTTCACCGAGCCCTCTGGCGTGACGGTCCCTCCCCCCACCGCCGAGGCGCGGATCGTGTGCGTGCTGACCTCAATCCGCAGGGCCACAACCACCAATCCCTGCCGCTCGCTTTGAATCATCGCATTGACCGTGATCCGGTCTCCGGGCGTCAGCCGGTCCAGCATCCCCGCCACGTCCTGCGGAACATAAAACGTGACTTCCCGCCCCTTCACCTCCGTATAGCGCGACCATCCAAAACGAACCAGATTCGTCGAAATCGACTCGAACTCGTCCGTAAAACGGACCGTCGTGGACCAGAACGCATACGGATTGCGCATCAGCTCCGCATTATTGGTGATCGTATGGCCCGATTGCGAATAGGCCGGCACAGCAAAAACCAGCACGGACAACAGCAGGAACAACACGCCAAACTTTTTCACGGTTCGAGCCTCCATGACAGCGCCACACAACCCGCGCCCAATGGGTTTTCCAAGGTTCGGAAAATCCTATCATTTTTCTTCCAAGGTTTGGAAAACATTTTCACCCCTTTTTTGCGGAACACAAAAGGCCGTGGAACCTATTTGCCGCGGGGCCGGTCACCTGATAGGATTTCCCCATGGATGACGTGGTCATGGCGGCAAGATTTTTGAGAGCCGAAGAGGCCGAAGTCGGCCAGGGTCTTCTGCAGTCCGAAGGCATCGAAAGCTTCGTGGCGGATGACCTCCTGCAAAACATTCATCCTGGCCTGACCGGGGCCTCCGGCGGCATCCGCATCCTGGTGCATCAAAAAGATCTCGAACGCGCACAAAAACTGCTGGCCGACGTGGAGGGCGCCCTGGCCCTGCCGGACGACTTCATTCCGCCGCCCGAAGAAGCCCCGCCGCCCGAAGCCAGCGGGCTTTGGCTGGATTACCTCTTCGCCTTTCTCAAAGGGGGCTTCCTGGCTGTCGCCGCCCTGCTGGCGCTGGCGGTGGCCTTCATTCTCTTAAGCCTCGTCTTTGTCATGACCGGCGCCGGCTGGATATTCATCTTCCTGCTGGGCGGCCTCATCGGCCTCTTCTGCCTCAAAGCCCCCCGCCGCCCCATGTAAAAACCCGCCCCTCCATTGCCTTCCTTTCTCCCCAAAATTAACCCAAGCTTCTTATCATCCCATGTTTTTCCTTTAAAAAGCAGTTCGTGAAGCTCGTGCGAACAACAGGCCTCAGGGGAGCGGCGCTTCGCCGCTTCCCGCTGGAGACGCATGTTGAGAATTTGTTCCCACGGCAGGCAATGGTCTGTGGCACAATCCGTAATGGCCTCGCTGGCATCGGTCCATCTTCACTGCGGAAGAGGGACGACGAGGCCGCCATGGCCGCTGATCCGCGCTCTCCCTACACTCCCCAAGCCCTAAATTTTACTATTTAAGATGTGTTCCCTATGCCCTCGTGTCCCCTATGCCCCCCTATGCCCTCATAAATCAGCCCAAAACCCTCAGTTGACATTTTCCGGGATATAGATTCTACTATGAATCGCCTGCTACCATTGAAAGTCGTCTCCATGGCGTCGCGGGGTATCCCGCTAGGTGAGTGGTGGGCAAATCTTATTTTTGGCACTGAGTGGATTCTTTTTGTTGTCGTAATAATTCAGGCTCCCAACATACATCTCTGCATCATAGAGATCTACCACCAGCCGGATTTTATCCCTGAGATAGTCGTAGTAGCGGGTTTCTCCTTTTTCAAAAACGCGCTGTACAGCCCAGCCCAGATAATCGGCGATGTTCAGCAATGGCTCGCGCAGAGGCGTTTGAACATTAAAAACAACCGAGCTCTTTAAATTCTCTTCGCCCCATTTCCGAGTCGCCCGCCCCACGGCTTTGGAGAGCGCGTCTTCCAGCACTTTAGCGCGAGTGCTTGAGCCGCGTTCGGCAATGTTTAAAACCAGCCGCTGTTCTTTTTTGAGTCTCTGCTTAATCAGATGAGAAAGCACATCTGCATAAAACTCATCATCTTTTTCATGATGCTTGGCGAGGAAGAGCTTCGGGATTTTCCGTGCCATGACCACTTCCGCTTCGCAGGGCAGGTCCTTCAAATAGTGCAGAAAGACGGTACGAACATCCGGGGTATCCTTGCTTGCATGGAAATAGAACCCACCGTTCTCCATTCGCTTTCGGACACTGGGGATTACGTTCAGCAATCCATCCGCTTCAACCCTTTTTTGGAGATCTGCCACTTCGGCCCTTACCTCTGCCAGCGGACGGTCAATTTTTACGATCCCCATGCCAAAGCAAACCGAAACCCCTTCCTTGCCGAGGATCGGAATTTTTCCTTTTCCAAAAAATGCAGTATCGCCGACCTCGTCGATAAATCGGTGGGCGACGGGTACCGGCTTAGGCATGGCTTGGCCTGCGTTATCTTGTAGTGGACGTTTCATGCCTTGAACTCGTATTTAGCACAGGCTCCCATCCCCTTCCTGGTGCAAATCCAACCGGTGTTTAAGCTCCTTGTTGCCCTGGCGCAGTGCCGGGGCAATGGATCGTTTCGGCCTCT
>CAZFSE010000010.1:9554-43007 GCA_964521805.1 uncultured Verrucomicrobiota bacterium | reverse complement strand
CGTTGAGTATCGGGAGAACGGAAACGATCTGTACCCGCGCGCCGAGGACTGCCCCCGTTCTATGAAGTCGAGCATCGCGCCGGTTGAAGCGTGAAACGGTCACGGCCTGCACGAGTTTGCGAGGGCTCGCCGTGAGGAAGTGGAACGAATCAACCGCGACTTGAATGAACGGTGGTCCCTGGCAGTCCGTCCCGGAAGCCAGCCGGCGGAACGTTTCCAGAGCACGCCCTGAACTCCATCAGAGCGCCAGCTCGACCGCGGAGGCCGGAGGACGTGCGGCGTGCGCGCCGCCGTCCGCAGGCCGACCGATGCGCTGACCCCTTGAGGGGTCTAGCGCCAAGGGGTGGATAAGCTGCTGCGTGCGGAACGGCCGGGAACCCGTCAGGGCGAGGGCGAGCGCCGACATAAAAGAGGCTCCGCACCTCAGCGCGGAGAATCGGCGCGAAGCCTATGTTCCCGAGTCGTGGTGTCCCCCGGCAGGTTCCCCGAGACGGTACATTTTGAGGAAGGGGGCGAAGGGAGGGGTTCGGGGAACCGCTAGGGGGAAAACACGATTCCCGGCCTGGGTCCGCCGCAGCAGCGCTCTTGCCCCACCGGAGCAGTGCCAGCCGGCAGGCTGGCGCGCGGAGGCGGGTCTTCGCGGCTCAGACGCGGAACTCGGTCACAGCCTCGCTGGCCACAAGATGCCGGATGACCTGTTCGTGTGCCTGGCGTCGGCCGATTGCCCTCCAGAAGAAGTGCAGTTTGTCCCCGACCTTCCTCTGCTGGAAACTGCGAACGGCTAGGCCATTCTTCTGAAAGTCGGCGCGCAAAGCCGGTTCGGCATCATTGCTCGCTGCACAAACGATCTCGTAGTTGCGCTCTTCCCGGAAGAGGCATATCCAGTCTTCGACCTGTGGGAGAAACCAGAGCACCACCGTCGCGGCCACAAACACGGCCACGGCCAGGCCGTACTGCCCGCCACCGATCGTCATGCCCAAAGCCGCCGTCAGCCAGACGGTTGAGGCCGTGGTCAAGCCCGTGACCCGGCCCCAATCGCGCATGATGACCCCGGCCCCAATGAAACCAACACCGTTGATTACGTTGGCGGAGATGTTGCCAGTGTCCAGTTTGACGGCCAGGATGGTAAACACAGCGGAGCCAACGCAGATGAGGATGAGCGTACGCAGTCCGGCGGCCTTGTCCCGGAACTCGCGCTCGAACCCCACAAGTCCGCCGGCGACAAACGCGAACAGCAGCTTCACCAGGTCTTGATAGTCCCAAGTCACAACCATGTTCTCCTGGCTGTCATGGTACATCAGGCAGATCAGGACGTCCATTGCAAGATGGCGGCTCTTATCATCCCACCTCTCGGCCTTTCCCCTCGCCAAAGCCCGTGCTGTATGTTATGAAGCCAAATGTATGAGTGCGCGCGATAACGAGAGACAGACCACGGATTCGGCTGCACACGAGCGGATCAAGGAGCTCGAGTGTCTGTATGCCATCGTGGAAGTCGCCAGCGCGACGGCGGCCACGTTGCAGGAGGTGCTCCAGCGCATCGCGGACATGCTGCCCGCTGCATGGCTTCTCCCTGAGAACGCCCGGTCGAGGATCGTGCTGGACGGTCTCGAGATGTACGGAGGCGGGCGGCGGCTGTCGGGGGGCATCCGTCAGGAAGCCGCTATCGTCGTCCGCGACGTGAACCGGGGGACGGTGGCGGTGGGATATCCGCAGACGCGCCTGCGCCGGTCTGACAACGCTTTTCTGGACGAAGAGCAGCGGCTTCTGAACGAGGTAGCGCGGCAGATCGCGCGGATTGTCGAACGGAAGGAAGACCAGCAGGCGCACGAGGCGCTCCAGGAACAACTGCGGCACGCAGACCGCTTGGCCACCGTGGGCCGCCTGGCTTCCGGCGTAGCCCATGAACTCAATGAACCGCTGGGAAGCATCCTCGGCTTCACGCAGTTGATTGAGAAAACGCCGCGCATGCCGCGCGCCGCGCTTGCGGATCTTGCCAAGGTCAAGGCCGCCGCACTACACGCGCGCGATGTCATTCGGAAGCTGATGGTCTTTGCGCGGCAGGCGCCGCCCCAATACAGCGCGGTGGACCTGAACCGGATCGTCAAGGAAAGCGCGGGCCTTTGGACGTGGCGATGCGAGGATGCCGGGCTGAGAGTCGTGTACGAACTGGACCCGAAGCTCCCCGCCATCGTGGCTGACGAACGTCAAATCCTGCAACTGATCACCAACCTGGCGGTCAACGCGATGCAGGCCATGACGGATGGCGGAGACCTGACCGTGGCGACGAGTCACGGCAGGGGTTGGGTGGAGCTGTCGGTGAGCGACACGGGACCGGGCATTCCTCCGGACATCCTGCCGCGGGTATTCGACCCCTTCTTCACAACGAAGGACGTTGACCAAGGCACCGGACTCGGGTTGTCCGTGGTGCATGGGATTGTCGCCGGACATGGAGGAAATATCCGCGTGGACAGCAAGGTCGGTCGGGGAACCCGCATGCAGGTGCGTCTCCCGGTGCGCCCGCCTGTAACCAAGAGCGCGGGATCGGCGGGATGATGGGCATGCGAAAGAAGGAACACATCCTGGTCGTGGACGACTCTCCGGATACGCTGGAGCTTCTCCAGCGGCACTTGGGGGCCGCGGGCTATTCGGTCATCAGCGCTCCCGGCGTCGCCGAGGCCGTTCGCGCCCTCGAGAACGCCCGCGTGGATCTGGTGATTACAGACTTGCGGATGCCGAAAATCAGCGGCATGGAACTGATCCGCCACATCCGCGCCAACTTCCGCGATGTCGCGGTCATCATGGTCACGGGCTTCGCGTCCATATCCAGCGCGGTCGAGGCCATGCAGACCGGCGCGCAGGAGTATCTGGCCAAGCCGTTCACGGAGGAGGAACTCCTGGGGGCCGTGGGCCGGGCTCTCGACGGGCTGCGCCTGCGGCGCAAAGGAAGCCTTCCGCAGGAGCGGCTGGCGCCATCGGAATGGGGTCTCCTGGGCGAGTCCGACGCGATGAAGGCGGTCTACCGGTCGATCTCGAAGGCGGCCGGGAGCAACGCCACCGTATTGATCTCGGGCGAGAGCGGGACCGGCAAGGAATTGGTCGCAAGGGCTATTCACTATCAGGGCACGCGGCGTTCAGCGCCGTTCGTGCCGGTCAACTGCGGCGGCATTCCGGACGGGCTGCTCGAAAGCGAGTTGTTCGGATACCGCAAAGGCGCGTTCACCGGCGCTCATGAATCGCGGACCGGTTTTTTCCAGGCCGCCGAGGGCGGAAGCATCTTCCTCGACGAGATCGCGGAGTTGGGGCTTCCCATGCAGGTGGCCTTGCTCCGGGTGCTCCAGGATAAGACCGTGTTCATGGTCGGTTCTCGTCAGCCAAAGAAAGTAGACGTGCGTGTCCTGGCCGCAACGAATCGGGATCTGGACGAAATGGTTGCCCGTGGCCAGTTCCGGCGTGACCTCTACTATCGAATCCATGTCGTGCCGATTGAACTCCCGCCGTTACACGATCGGGGCGACGACATTTTCCTGCTGATCCGGAAGTTTGCCGACCGGTTTGCCAAGGAATTAGGCAAGTCCGCTCCCCAGTTCTCGGATCGCGCTCTGGCAGCGCTCCGCTCGTACCCCTGGCCGGGGAATGTCCGGGAGTTGGAGAACGTCATCCAGCGGCTGGTTCTGATGGCGGAAGCCAAGGTGATCGACACGCCCGATCTACCCTCGCTCATGCGCTACTCCGCACGCCATGGCGGCGGCCTGGGCCGCACCCTCGCGGAAGTCGAGACCGATTACGTCCAAGCTGTTCTGGCGAGCGTTCACGGCAACAAGAGCCGTGCCGCGGAGATCCTGGGTATAGACCGCAAGACACTGCGGGACAAGGTCCGACCCGGCCGCAAGCGCTAGGATATCGTCTGCCCGTCGGGCACTGGGGCGTTCGGCCCCATGTGGGGCGAAATTCCCCATCGTTGTCACGTTCGGTGCTTCTCCTGGCGATTTCCTCCGCATCCTTCTTCTTCAGCGCATCCAGCCCGCCTATAAGAGGTTACACAATATCGCTGCCAATACGTCCGTATTTCGTGCGAGTTGGCACGCGTCCTGCATATACAGACGCCGACTAGAACGAACGGAGTTGAGTTACGGAGGTGCGGCGGTGGGATCGAAGCTACAGATGAAGCGCTCTGGGGAACTGCTGAGAAAGGTCTTGCGGAGCCAGCGCGACTGCCGCCGCGCCTCCTTCAACGTGGACCGAATGCCCACGCTGGCGGGACTCTCGCTGGCGGGGTTGTTTGTGGATCGAGCGGGGCTCGACGCGTTTGTGGTGGGCGAATGCATAGTGAGCGAAGCGGAGGAGGTAAGACATGCGGTCGCGTAAGAATGCCCGGAGAGTCTGCTTTCGCGTTCGAGCCCCGTCCGACCAGGCCGTCTATGTGGCCGGCACCTTCAACGGCTGGAATTCGCGTCAGAACAGGCTGTGGCAGGGACCGTTCAGCAAAGGCATCCATACAACGCATTTGTCTCTTCGGCCCGGGCGTTACGAATACAAGTTCGTGTTCGGCACTGACTGGTTCCCGGATCCCGACAACCCGGACACCGTCCATGACGGTCATGGTTCCGTGAACAGCGTGCTCAGGTTGATGTGACTTAGTTGTCCGGTCGGCGAGGGCGCGACAGGCAGAGAACAGGGCAGAACAACGATAAGACGTTCAAGACAGCCGTTGAGCTCTGCCGCTGCCCCACGCCGACCGGATTTGCCATGTGGGAATCCCCGCAAGAAGAGGAGCGAAATAGCTATGACGAGGTTTGATGGAAGGGTCGTAATCACGGGCTTCGGTGTGGTGGCGCGGGCCACTCTACCGATGCTGTTGAAGCACGTGCGCGTTCCGCTGCACAACATCACGGTTATCGACTTCGCGGATCGCGAGGAAGCGCTCCGTCCCTGGATCGCGAAAGGGTTGCGCTTTGTTCGCGAGCGGGTCACGCCCACAAACCTGCCGCGGCTGTTGTCGACGTACGTGGGGCGAGGCGGGTTGATCATCGACCTCGCGTGGAGCATCGATTGCTTCGACATCCTGGAGTGGGCCCACAACAACGAAGTGCTCTATGTGAACGCCTCGCTGGAGTCTTGGGATACGGCCGGGGAGGACATGCACAAGTCAGCCCTTGATAAGTCACTCTATGCCCGGTACGAGCGACTGCTGCCGATCGCCGCCAAGTGGGCGCAGACGACCACGGCCGTGATCGATCACGGCGCCAATCCAGGTCTGGTTTCGCATTTCGTCAAGCGGGGCTTGCTGGATATCGGGGCGAAGATCCTGCGGGAGAATCGGATGGCGCGCACGCGTGCCCGCCGGATCGAGCGTTTCCTGGAGGAAGAGTCGTTTCCCGAGTTGGCCCGCGAACTGGGCGTGAAGGTGATTCACTGCAGCGAGTGTGACACGCAGCGCGGTGGAAGACCGAAGCGGCCCGACGAATTCGTCGGCACGTGGAGCATTGAAGGCATGTGGGAGGAGTCCATTTCACCCAGTGAACTGGGCTGGGGCACGCACGAGAAACGCCTGCCGCCCTTCTGCACGGTGCCGAAGACGGGGCCGGCCAATCAGATCGTTTTGTCCCAGATGGGCTTGAATACGTGGGTCCGCTCCTGGGTACCTAACCAGGAAATCGTGGGCATGGTCGTCACGCACGGGGAATCCTTCGGGCTTTCGCACGCGCTGACGGTGCGCCAGGACGGACGGGTGCTCTATCGGCCTACGGTCCACTATGCCTACATGCCGTGCAACGACGGGATCGTCTCCTTGCACGAACTTCGCTGCAGAAACTATGAGTTGCATCCCCGGCAACGCATTCTGACCGACGAAATCGCGGAGGGGATGGATCTCGTGGGAGCCCTGATCATGGGGCACCGGTTTCAGTCTTGGTGGACTGGCAGTATCCTGAGCATCGAGGCGGCGCGGAAGAAGGTGCCGCACGTGAACGCCACGGCCGTGCAAGTGGCGGCGGGGGTTTTGGCGGCGGTGCTGTGGGCGCTGCGGAACCCGCGCCGCGGCGTGTGCTTCCCCGAGGACCTTCCCCATGAGGAGATCCTGCGTCATGCCCGGCCCTACTTGGGCCGCGTGGTGTCGCAGCCATCCGATTGGACGCCGCTGCGTCGGCATCGGGTGTATTTCAGCGAGAACCCGGATGCCCAGCCGGATCACAGCGATCCGTGGCAGTTCGGGAACTTCCTTTTCCGACCGTGAGGACAACATGGGAGAGCTGTACGAAACAAAGAACGACCTGTTGCGCACCCTGGCCGGGGGCGGGCAGCCTGTAATGAGGGCGTCATCATGAACATCTCGGACATCGTTCTGATCTTGGTCGCGGTGGGCATAACGGCGGGTGCTCTTGCCGTGCAACTGTACAAGGTTCCCCGCGGCAGGGACAGGCTGGTTGAGGAGCTGCTGGAAATGCTCCACGAACCGGACGCCGCCCCAGGGGCAACGCTCGCCTCCGTGCCGCTGGGTGATCTTGCCGAGAGCTTGTTCAGGCATTTCGCGCAATCCGGGCTCTCGCGTCAGATTCCCGGCCATGATGAGAAACCACCATTCCGCATAAGGAAAGGAAGCAAACGATGAACAGCCAATGCATTGTAATGACGACTTTGGATCACGCCGATCTGGACGAGTTGATCCGCGCAAACGGCAGACGGAGCGGTCTGCTGGACGGGCCGGCCTTGACCCGCCTGGCAGCGGAACTTGCCAGGGCCCGCCTGGTGAGCCCCGAGGAACTGCCGCCGGATGTCGTGACCATGGGTACGGTGGTGAAAGCGCGGGATATGGATACGCGCGAGCGCATGCAACTGGCGGTTGTCTGGCCGGAAGATGCCAACCCGCAGGAAGGGTGCATCAATGTTCTGGCGCCGCTCGGGATGGCGCTGCTCGGTGCACGCGTGGGTGACGAGATCGAGTGGCCCGTGCCGCAGGGCAAACGGCGGTTGCGTGTCGACGCGGTGGTCTTTCAACCCAAGGCCGTTTCCCTGGTAGCGGCCGGGGCCGGGGGCGCCTGATGAATGGGGCCGTCACGAGGAGGTTTGAGAGATGAGACGCCGAAGGACTGAGCACGGTATGAGGCAGGATTCGTTGAAGGAATCCTGGATCGTCGCGTGGGTATCGCAGAAGCGCGATGAGGCAATCGTGCAGTGGTATGCCGATCTCATCGGCGGGCACCACAACTTCCGTGTGCGCGTGGTCCGCGAGGACTCGGAAGCGGCGGGACACGCTATCCAGACACTGCGCGAGCTCGCTGCAGCCGGATCGCTTGGCTTCCTCATCGTTCCGCTGACGACAGAGGGGCCCCGCGTGAAGGAGCTGTTCGAGTTCGTTGCGGAGTTCGACGTGCCCGCCCTGTTCGTGCGCCAGGCGCCCGGATCCAGGATACGTCGTGTTCTCGTGGCTTCCGCCGGCGGTCCGCACACGCTGCAGCAGCTGTGGATCGCGCGGGAGATCGGCGCGACGTTGAACGTTCCCATCAACGGCGTTCGCCTCGTGGGGGCCGAGGACCATACTGATGTGCTGTGGTCCTCGCCGCCGACCGGCGACGCCCTCATGGAGAACTGGACGCCGCGGATTCTGGGCGTGAAGGGGGAGGATCGTCGGCTGATCTCGGATCATTTCGCCCAGGGTATCGCGGCCTGCGTGCGACCGGGAGACCTGCTGGTGATGGGCGCGCCGAGTTCGCTCTATGCAGGGCGGATCGGTGAATCCATGCCGGCACTCGTGGCGCGCCAGACGAAAGCGCCGTTTATCGTGATGAAGTCCAAGCGCGCCGAATCCGTGACGCTACGCGGCTTATTGTGGGGCCGCCTGGTCCTGCCGGACCTTCGTCCGGCCAGCAAGGAGGCGGCCATCGCCGCCTTGGTCGAGGCGCTTGTCCGACACAACCAGGCGCCCCGGGCATGCAAGGAGAACCTTGTGCGACGGGCTCTGCGTCGCGAGCGGGTCGCATCGACGGCTGTAGGGTGCGAGACGGCGTTTCCCCACGTGCGGTTGCCGGGTTTCCACGGCGTTGCCGTCAGCCTGGCCATCTGTCCGGAGGGTGTTGATTTCGGCGGCGACGACGGACGCAGGACCAAGTTCGTCTATCTCGTGATCAGTTCGGAGGGGTTCTGCGACGAGCACCTCGCGGTGGTGGCCAGGATAGCCCGGCGCATGGTGCGCGACGAGGTCAGACAAGCACTGCTGGGGTGCGCAACACCCTCAGAAGCCCTTGATGTGCTCGAACCCCGCTTGGTCGCGGTGGGGGTTGGCGGGGGCGTCGCATAGGAGGCATCCATGCACAGCGACAAAGCAACAGAGAACAAGCAGGAGAGGGCCCAGGAGATGGATGACGTCTGCAGGGGACTATGCGCGGGGCTGGAAGGCCAGGAACTCGAGTCCCAGCTGCGTCAGCAGCAGAGACTCGCGACCCTCGGACTGTTGATCAGCGGCATCGCCCACGAAGTCAACAACCCTCTCACGACAGTCATGAACTACGCTCAAAGCATCGTCGAGAGTGAGCCGGCTAGCAGCCCCGTGCATTCGTTCGCCAGGGAGATACTTGGCAACGCCTCCTGGATTGCCGACCTGATGCGAAACATGCTCGGGTTCGTTCGCGAAGGCCCGAGGAGGTACGATCCCGCGCGCATGATCGACATCGTGAACGCCACCTTGTCGCTCGTTCATCCCCTGTTGAGCCGAAGGCAGGTGGAGATTGCGGTCAGCATTCCGCCGAACCTGCCTGCGGTCTTGTGCCGGAGCCAGGAGATTCAACAGGTGCTGATAAATCTGCTGACAAACTCGTGCGATGCGGTTGTTGCGCGGTATCCGTCGCGCGACTCAAACAAGATCGTCTCTCTCAGCCTGCAGGTGGTTTCGGGTGACGGAAGGGCTTGGGTGCGCACCACGGTTGAGGATCGCGGCGTTGGAATCACGCCCGAAGTCAGGGTCCGGATATTCGAGCCGCTCTTTACCGGCAAAGCGGAGACCGGGGGCATGGGTTTGGGGCTGTGGATCTGCCAGAGGATCGCGACGAGCCACCAAGGCAGTCTATCTGTCGAGAGCGAGGTCGGCCAATTCACACGGTTTCACCTAGATCTTCCGGTTCATAGCGAGCCTGGCGAGGGCCAAGTTCATGTGCCACAACAAGCCGCGTCAGAGAGACTGCCGGACGTGCAGGAGGGACAGAGAACAGACGAACGGAGGGCGGCGTCATGAAAATGCGATGGCTAAACTACATCCTGAACAGGCGTCGTGCGCGATTCTTCCCGTGGGACGTGCTTGTGGCCGACGTGCGGGAATCAGAGGCCGATGTCCATATTGATGATGTGCGGAGAAACAAAAAGTGCTGCCGCGGACTGATCGCGGGGCAAGGAGGATCAACATGACCGAACGGGAAATACGCATCACAACCAAAGATCGGAAACGCCTTGAGGAACTGCTGGAGGTGGCGAGGGAGTTTCACTTCCGATACCGGGGCGATCTTGAGAAGCTGGCGGAGGAGTTGCAGCGGAGCAGGACGGTGGATTCGAGCGAGATACCGCCCTCCGTGGTCACCATGAACTCGCGGGTCAGGCTGGTTGACCTGGACACGGGCGAGGAAATGGAATACACGCTTGCGTTCCCCAACGAGGCGAGCATCGAGGCCGGGCGCATCTCCATCCTGTCGCCTGTGGGCACAGCCATCCTCGGCTATGCCGTCGGTGACAGCATCGAGTGGGATGTGCCGGGCGGGAAGAGACGAATCCGGATTGCCGCAGTACCCTATCAGCCTGAAGCCGCCGGGCACCAGCAACTGTAACGGCCGGAGGACGCCGACGGCCATGCATGAAGATCAGATGACTTCGGTGGAGGCTTCACAGACCGAACTCGTACAGGCGTTGAAGGAAGCCCACGACGAGATCCGCGATCTGCGGGAGCAGATGGCTGAGATGCGCTGGATAGAGACGGCGTTGCGGCGGCGCACCGGGGAACTGGGTGAGCGCGTCAAAGAACTGGATTGCCTCTTTGCCATCGCGGATTGCCTGCGAGCGCAGCGCGCATCGCTTGACGCCGTGCTCCAAGCCATCGCGGACACGATTGCTTCGGGGTATCAGGCTCCTGGACGCACGTGGGTGGAACTCTTCGTCTTCGGCCGGCGGTTCCGGTCCTCCGAGTTCCGAGAGAGCGCCCACACCGATTCCTGCACCATCTTTGCGGCGGGACGGGACGCAGGAAGAGTCCGGGTGTTCGTTCTCCCTCTGGATCCTTCTGCCGGTACTGCGGCGTTTCTGAAGGAGGAACGCGCCTTGCTACGCGCCGTGGCTTTGTGGGTCGGCTTGATTGTCGAACACCGGGATGCTAATGGGATGGCATGGGCCGTCGCGAAAGCGGTGGCCGTGCCCGGAAACGGAATGGAACCAAATGAACGAGACAGCGCTGCTTTATGATCTGGCCGTGGTCATGACTGCAGCGGGCGTAGCGGCGCTCGTGGCCCACGCTTTCAACCAGCCCAAGATTCTTGGCTACATTCTCGCCGGCGTCGTGATCGGCCCTCACACGCCACCGTTCTCTTTCGTTCACAACGAAGCGACGATCCAGACGCTCGCCGATTTGGGCATCCTTTTCCTGATGTTCTCGCTCGGTCTCGAGTTCAACTTGCGCCGTCTCCGCGCAGTGGGCCGAACGGCTTTCATTACCGCCGTTCTCGACGTGACGCTGATGCTCTATATCGGCTACGAAGTCGGCCGTTGGTTCGGCTGGGGAGGTTTGGAGAGTCTGTTTCTCGGGGCCGTGATTTGCGACTCCTCCACCACGGTGCTGGCCAAGCTCCTGCGGGAATTGAACAAGTCGCAGGAGCGCTTTGCCCACATCGTGTACGCAACAACCCTCGTCGAGGACTTGCTCGCGATTGCGCTGATAGCCGTTCTCACAGGCGTCGCCTCAACAGGCAGTCTGCAGGGCGGGCCGGTTGCCGTGCGAATGGCCATCCTTGCGGTCTTCCTTGTCGTGGTTCTTGTCGTCGGCCTGCTGCTGGTTCCGCGGCTTCTGACACGAGTGGCCCGATATCGCAACGACGAACTCCTCGTCATTGTCGTACTCGCGCTCGCGTTCGGCGTGTCCCTCCTTGCCGTGCAGCTTGAGCTCAGCCTGGCGCTTGGCGCGTTCCTGATCGGCGCCATCACAGCCGAGTCGGGCCTGATCGGCCGCATCGAACTGCTGGTGGCCCCTTTGCGCCACATGTTCACCGCCGTGTTTCTCATGGCGATTGGGTTGCTGATCCAGCCGGCCCTGATGGTCCAGTACCTGCTGCCGATCGTCGGCGTCGCCGCGGTCATCATAGCGGCGAAATGGGTCAACTGCTCCGTGGGGAGCTTCCTGAGCGGAAACGACCTCGGCACCTCCTTTCGTGTTGGCATCGCCATGGGGCAGGTCGCCGAGTTTGCCTTCATCATCGCTGCGCTCGGGCTCTCCCTGAAGGCCACGCGGCCCGACGTCTACCAGGTCGCCGTGGGCGCGGCCGTGCTCTCGGTGATCGTGAACCCGTACATGATCCGGCACGCGGACCGGCTGGCCGCGTTGGCGCGTCGGCTGGTTCCGGCGAATATCCGGCAGACGCTGGAGGTATACACGCACTGGATCCATCAGCTTCGGGAGGAGTCGGCCGACACTCCGCTGGCGCAAACAGTGCGGCGTTCGCTTCGCCTCGTGATCATCAACACCGCGTTCATCGCGGCGTTGTTCATGGGGGCCGGATACGCGGCCCGGCACGAGGGCGTTATGGTTGATCTGCCTTTTGGATCGGACAGCCGGCGCGGGTTCCTCTGGCTGGCCACGGTCCTGCTGGCTCTTCCTTTCTACGTGGCCAATTTCCGCAAGACGCAGGCGCTGGGCATGCTGCTGGCCGAGGTGACGATTCCCCCCTCCAACCAGACCGGCTGGGCACGACATCTGCGCGCCCTCGTCGGAGCCCTGACGCTGTTCCTCGGCGTCGCGGGCATGGCCTTGCTGACGTTTCTGCTCAGCTCCGCATTCCTGCCTTCTGCGCGCGCCCTCGTCGTGCTGGTCGCCACGGTGGCGGTGGTCACCGGCTTGAGTTGGCGCATGCTGGTACGGGTCTATGCGCGCGCGCAGGGCGAGGTGCGCGATCTGTTTGCCCGGGAGGCGCCGACCGCCCACCACCCGTCGTTGCCCGCAACCATTGGCGCGCTGCTCGACCGGGACGTCGATGCGGTCGTAGTTCCCTCTCGCTCTCCCGTCATCGGCAAGTCCATTCCGGGGATTCAGCTAAGGACGACGACGGGCGCGACAGTAGTGAGCATCGAACGAGGAACGGACATCCTGCTCAATCCCGACTTCAGCGTTACGTTGGAGTCAAACGATCGGGTGCTCCTGATGGGCGAACCCGCCCAGATCGACGCGGTTCGCGAGATGTTCAGGGAAAGAGATGGGTGACAACGAGTATCCGGGCCGGTGCTCGGGAGGAATGCAGGCATGCGCATAGTGCTGAAACGGGTTTACGACGACACGGGCGAGACGCGACGATCTGAACCGCCTGCGGGCCATCGCAACGAAGAAACCTCTGATTCTCCTCAATTCCGCGAAAGACGAGGAGCATAATCAGGCGGTGGTCATTCGTGAAGCGTTGCTGAAGAAGTGAGCGTAGTGACAGAAACGATCCTCAACAGGAGAAGATAAGCCATGATCAAGATAGCCGTCATCATCGGAAGTACACGCCCGGGGCGCAACGGGGAGGCCGTCGGCCGATGGGTCCACGAGATCGCGAAGAAGCGTAGCGACGCCGAATTCGAACTCGTGGACATCAAGGACTTCAACCTGCCGCTGCTCGACGAGGTAATTCCCCCGTCGATGGGACAGTACAGCCAGCCGCACACGAAGGTGTGGGCCGCGAAGATCGATGCCTTCGACGGCTACGTGTTCGTGACGCCGGAGTACAACCATGGCACATCCGGCGCGCTGAAGAACGCGATCGACTACCTGTACCGGGAATGGAACAACAAGGCGGCCGGGTTTGTGAGTTACGGAAGCGCGGGTGGAGCCCGCGCCGTGGAGCAACTGCGGTTGGTGATGGGAGAGCTGCTGGTGGCCGACGTGCGCGCGCAAGTGATGCTGTCGCTCTTCGCCGACTTCGAGAATTTCAGCACCTTCACACCGCGGGCCATGCACGAGAAATCCGTCAACACCATGCTCGACCAAGTCATCGCCTGGGGCGGTGCGTTGAAGGTTGTACGCAAGACATAGAGCGTGGATCGATCACGGGGATACGGCAGACCGCATGACGCCGGCTGAGCAGGAAACGCTTGTTGAGGCCTCTGAGAAGGTCGAGTTGGAGGGACTGGACTAAGGCGTTTACGAGAAGTATCATGCTTGGATCGAACGCCCGGTCGGTGGATGAGGGCAAGGACGGCCCCGCAACGGTTCTTCGCTCCTCGTTCACAACCGGCGGGGCCGAGGGAGGTAACCGGTTGCCCAAGTAGGCAATGTCTGTGACCGACGGGGGCGTCTCTGGCGATTCAGCTTACCGAACAAAGGCGCGGGCCGATGCCCCGAGTGCCAATTGCAGGCACCCCGGACATCGGAACACTCCCCCTAAAGGGGTCGTGTCCGAATGTCCGAACGGGGTTGGATATGGGCTGGAAAGCGTGTCCGGGTGGATGTCCGAACCTCCGCAACCTCTGATTCAAGAGGGAGTTACACCAGAGTCCTTTTCGGCGTGTCCGGACATGTCCGAGTTCGGACACGGCTCGGACGCAGCAGTAGCGCAAATCCCCTCCGGTGTTTCCCTCAGAGCGCCCGACTTGAGGCCGGTCTGGATGTATCGCGAGGCCGTACGACGAATGGAGTCAGGCTTGGAACCTACGTAACGCGGTTCGATAGCCTTGAAGACCTCACGGGTGAGTTCATCGAGCTTCACAGTGCGTGTTCCGACGACGGTAACGATGTCCTGAACCGATGTGCGAGCCTTGGATGCAGAATCCACAGGGACCTCCGTCGCCTCCGCCTCCCGCCAGCAGATCACACCCGGTTCGCGAGCATGGGCGATGAAACGGTCGTAGATCGGTTGGTCGTCATCGTCGCGCCAGCGTAATCGCGCGCCGCGCTTCGGGGCTGACAACCGGTATATCCGGGTCTTCGGGACCGGCTGGAGCGCGACCACGGCGCGGGCCCAGTTGCACCATTCGGCTGATCCTGCGCCTAGGTACGCGCCCAAGTCCGTCGGCGGAGCCTTGCCCTTTGCCGGGGCGGGTTTGTTCGTGTGGTGGTTGAGCCACAGGCCGACGTGGTGCCGGTGTATGACGGGGTTCAACAGGTTGCGAAGGAACGGTGAGACCTCCTTCTGACTGCTGGCGTCGCCGCCCAGATACGAGAACGCCGGATCAACGAAAACGAGGTCCGGGTGATGCTCTTCAAGGAGCTTGTCCAGGATCGCGGTGAACTGAGGTCCGGTCTTCGAGTCCTCGTGAACGATCAGGACGCGCGTTGACGCGATCTCCTTCTGCTCGTCGGTCAGGCGAATACCATTCAGAACGCCGTCGCGCATTTCGGCCATGTCGCCCTCGTCATTTTCGGCCTGAACGATGAGAACCTTCATGGGGCCGGTCGGTTCGAGGCCGAAGCACACCACGCCGGCCGAAAACGAAATCCCGAGTTGCATGGTGAGCGAAGACTTCCCGACTCCCGTAGGACCCGCGAACAGAACTGATGCGCCTCGGCACAGAAAGCGGTGCCGGATGAGTTCGGCGGGGTCAGCGCCGTCGTGCCGCCGGAGGTCCCGGAGCAGCTTCGCCGTGGGAAGCGGCGAGTAGACTCCCCGCTCCTCCGCCAACCTGCCTATGACAAATTTAATGCCTCTGGCCGCCATCCCTGTGTCGAGTGCATACTGCGCAACTAAAGCTACGGCATCCTCTGCCAGAGATATGTGTATTCCTTCAGTGGCCAATATCTGATCGTAATAGCTAAGGGGTCCAGATGGCGATACAGCTATGAGCTTCAATGTTGCATAGGAGAGCGGCTGGAACCGAATGATGGCCGTGAGTCGATTGGTAAATTCCGGCATCATTCCAAAATCCTCAAGGGCATCATTTATGTATGTGTTTTCCGAGATTGAAGACTCAGAACGAGTGAAGCCCATACCTCCCTTTTTCCTCAATATCTTCCGCAAACATTCATCGAGGCCCACGTAAGCGCCAGCAAAGCAAAACATCATCGAATGGGTTGAAAAATACGTGGGCTGTTCTTCATTGCGTTTCCATTTTCCGCCAATGAGTAAGTCTGTCCCATCCATGGCTCGTAGGTAGCATTGCTGAACGCCTGCACCTCCTGCATCTCGATATGCCGAAAAGTTTTTGGCCGTTTTATCCCATTCGTCGGTAAACAATATCCCGACGTTGGCCAGCCTCTTGTCCTTGGCTGATTGAATAACCGACTTGATCCCATCATCGATATCTAATCCGACAAAAGAAGTGGCGCTAAGGTCTGTCGCACTGATTTCGCCAAAGGGTAATGAGCATATGCCGCCAAATTGAGCCATTGCATAAGTTTTTCCGCATCCGCTGTCGCCGATCAGCAACAGGCACTCAGGGCTAGTGTTCGCAAGCTTATGTGCCAAAGCTGACCGTGCTTTTTGAATATGGATTGCGCCTCGTGCAGCAATGGACATCAGCGCTGCTTGCTGTCCTAAAACTCGTTGAGAAATGTTGTCATAAATGGCTTGAGCTGACAGGTCGGGGATGCCTTTGATTATTTGCTGAGCGTCAGCTGGGGAATACTGGGATGTATTCATTTCGTTATTCTGTGAATTAACAATGGCAGATAGATAACCTGCATCCCTGATCCCCAACACGTCGAGCAACAATTTCCCGAGATGTATTTCCTCACGAATTATAAGAGCATTGAGTTTTACGAGCTGCGTTATGGTGTGGCGTGCGTGAAGACATCCCTCAGCTTTGTCGTTTCGCAAAACAGCCCCTGCGATTGGGACGAAGGAACTGAAATTAAGAAAACCATCCAGATCAACAAAATCGTGGTAACACACGAGGGAGATGATCAGCAGACGATCCACTGACATGTCTCTCACACTGGGGTTGGGGCGTAGCAGTTGGCGTAAGGGCGCAAGGTCTTTATCGGCTTTAAGGAGTGGGAAATATTCCTTCAGCCGTTGGTCAAGAGAGGTTTTTAGGCTCTGAATTTGTTCAGGAGGAGGGCCGGATTCTTTAAGCCTTCTGGCGGTTGCATAAGCCCAAGCCGCCTCCCCAACTTTTATTAGAGCTAGTGCTTTCTCGAATGGCATGAACATCTCCGCAGTTCGTATTCTGTGAAGAAGACTAGCATATTTTTTTGCTTATTACGAGCCGGAACTTTGGTTCACAAACGTATTTTACACGCTACTGTTGTCTGCGAGAGAATAGTAGCGACGACTCACGCCGAGGTGCCCGCCGATCTCATTCTTGCCAACCAGAAATTACGTCGCCCAGCAGCAGAATTGTGAGAAAACGATTCTCTGTAATCTTGTCAACTTCGAGAACCTCGGAAGTGCCGTTTTCTTTGTCAAATTTTGCACGCAAGGATGGAAATATGCGATTTTGCACAGGGTTTTGAAGTTTTTTGAAAATCCGCACTTTTTGAAGTTTCAAAAAAAATATGTAAAAAAGGCACGAGGGACGACGAAAATGGGGGAAAACTTCCACCAAGTCCATTCGGAATTCATGGTGTTTTTTGGGGATTTTACATGAGGGGTTTGTTGGCACGAGCATTGGTGGATTGGGAGACAGCCTGTTTGCTGAGGAGGCCACGAGCAAAATCGGAGGGCTAATAAACCCTGCGTCAAATTCGCCACCCTCCCGTGCATCGAAGGAAGAGAGGGCGGTATCAGTTGCTATGCTCGGTCATCATAATTGACTTGGGATATTGATAACGTTTTTGCTCATTACCCCATTGTATGTTGCAGCAATCTGCACACCGTTTTGCAGGTAAGTCAGTGTAAGATAAATATCGTACAGCCCTGTGCTATACCAATGACCAATCACTTGAGCTTTGCGCTTGCCTGACCGCTCAATTTCTCTTTCTTTTTCTACAGCCTTTTGAGCATCTTGGATGTTGCGTCGTAATTCTATTTGCCATTCATTATTGCGTCGTAACTCGGCATCATAGTATTCGAGATCTTTATTGATAAGTGCTTGAGGAGATTTCCATCCACGGTAATGCTCCTGTAGATCATCCCGTTTCTGCTCCCGTTTCCTGCTGATATCTTCTCTCTGGCGTTCGTAAGAATCTAGTGATTCTTTAAAGGTTTCGACACGCTGTTCAAGTTGTTTAAGATAAGATACGGAATTGGTTGTCATCTCGGCATGGCCGTATTTTTTTGACAACAATTCAGTAATTCGTGAGAAATCTTTCTCTGCTTGCATGCTTGATTTTTCTGGTAGTAGGCGTCCCATTCGTGGGTCCGCAAAGCATATAGAGGCCTTAACTAATTTGTTTTCCTCAAACTGGTATAGAACAAGGCTCGGTAGTCCAGCCGTTTCGACAGCGTACATTAATGTCGTCGGTGTTTGTTTGACGCAGTCGGGGCCTTCTTTTGCAATAACCTCCTTGGTAGACATCCCCCAGCGCAAGTTCCGTGGCGTGTAATCATCCACGCTTAGTTGCTCTTCGGTCGAATTGGTTAATTCGGCAATGGGTTCATTATTTGTCGGGACAACAAGGACGGGGATGATTGTGTTAGCTGAGTTTGATGGGGTGGAGGTAATTGAAGCAGCTGTACGAGCTGTTGTCCTCCCGAACATGGGAATCAGTGAGTGCCTAAACATAAACAACAAGGCAATTACCGCTATAACGGCACTAATTACTATAGTTTGACGTATGCTTTTAGGGCTTAGCTGTTGACACGCCATCTGTGTTGTTACCGTTTTTCCTGTCAGCGTATTAAATCCACATGCAGTGCATAACACAGCGTCCTTTTCCATTGGCTTGGCACAGTGAGGACATTTGAGAGTAGAGTCTCCTTGGCTTTGGGGGTTGGAGAGCTTCAGCTTGGGTTTTTCGACATCCCCTCCGATTGGCGGTTGGCTGTTAGGCAATGTGTCGTCCTGTTGCAACGCAGGAGAGGGGACCATGACGCTTTTTTGACAATCAGCACACCGTATACGTTGACGTGCGAGTGCGGCGGGTGCAGCCATTGCGCTACCACAATTACACGTCCATCTTATGTCGGGCTGAGGGATTCTGATGGTGTCCTTGCATTCACTACATTGGATAGTTTGCCCTACAACGCCAGCGTCCTCGATTGCATGTATGTTGCCACACTTAGGGCACGCAAAATAGATGTCAGCCATTGCCAAGTCCCCCACCTGATTAATATGCTCCGATTCCGGAGCATTTCACCATCGATAAGGCGCTACAGTCAAGCTCTAATAACGGAGCATGGCTATGCCAGATAATATCGT
The DNA here is from genome assembly GCA_964521805.1 of uncultured Verrucomicrobiota bacterium. GTDB lineage: Bacteria > Verrucomicrobiota > Kiritimatiellia > CAIQIC01 > GWF2-57-35 > CAZFSE01. The sequence continues at coordinate 24,557 of CAZFSE010000010.1, read as the reverse complement.
TGGGGCTCAAATTCGCAAATTGAGGTATCTCAAGGACTGGTCTCAGGAAACTCTTGCTGCTCGTCTGGGACGGCTGGGGTGGGATATTTCGAGGGGGACACTGGCTAAGGTTGAAGCGGGCATTCGGTGTGTGAGCGACAAGGAACTGTGGATTACGGCACGAGCGCTGGGGGTTGAAGTAGACAAGCTGTTTGAGGGGAAGGCTAAGAAGGGTGTGGCGAGTCCGTAACCAACGCTCCCAATTCATCCCGTCGTTCCCACAATTGTCTCGCCCTTGGATTATCTTTTTGCCGTTCAAGCCACCGCTCAAAAAATCCCTTGTTGATGACGTGGACTCCTCGAATGGGTTGCTGTACTTGAACAAATGCATTGGTAAAGACAATAACACCGGTAACCCACACATCTGTTTGAAGGGTTTGCTTCATCCGTTCCTTTAGCCACAAGCAATTACCCAGTGTTTGATTGATAAAATTCTTTTCCGTGGGATGCCCGTTCAACAGAAGCCCGTCACCGTCCGCTGTTATTCGCCCACGATGCGATTTTGTTTCGATAACAAATATGCCTTTGGTTTTGCTGACCAGAAGGTGGTCGATGTTCCCACGCCCGCTACTCACGTCGTTTAGCACCCAATAGTCATCAGAAAGAGCATCGAACAGAGTGCCCATTTGCTCCTCGGCTTTTGCTCCCCGTTCAGCTCGACGCTCCTCTTTTTTTACCTTTCGGCCAGCAGTGCCTAGCTCAGCCATGACGACTTTAAGTACTGCTAGCGCACCGAGGACGAGAATAGCGCCAGCTACACCGCCAATATTTCCGAGTACGGGGAGAATGGCGAAGAAGATGTATCCACCAACAATGATGACAACGATGATGCCTAAGCGACGGAGCCCACGCTTTGCCTCCATCTGTCTTGTTGAACGACCTGCTTTGCCGTGCTGGAATGACATAGTTAGTCCTTGTTTGTCATAATGTTGCTTTGATATCAGGCCTTTACCGCTTTCAGGGAAATTTGAAAGATTCTCATTATTTCCGCTTCTGTTTTAGTCTTTTTCTTAAATTCGCCGAAGAGCTTCCACCCCGCTTCATTCAATTTGTAATGCACTCTGGGTACTTTTGATAAAGGAGCCATCGTTTCCCGTACTTCCGAAAGGAGCTGTACCAGTCTGTCCCACCACTTTTGATTCTTTATTGTGTCTTTTGGCTTGTTAATGGCATGAAGGAATCTACCAAGCTGTCCGTAGAGCGAGTTGAGGAGGTCAAGGTCTGGTTTTGAAAACTGGTGGGGCCAGTCCATTGCTCGAAGGTACAAGTTGACAAAATCGATTTTGAGATGGAAGTCAGGTTCAAGCTTCAGGATTCGGCCACGCATCTCAACAATCCGATACAATTTCTCCTCGTCCTTTTGGCCGTTGGTATCAATCAACCCTAAGTAATCGAATACCAGACGTTCTATTGCACAGCGGTATTCAAGAGCTGCGTAGATGAGATGCTCTCCAGCATGGGTTTCTTCATAAATGTTGATGTTATTGTTTGCCCTGTCGATGTATCCGCCGCTGTATGTAGGGATGCTCATAAACAATTATTGATTTGCGGCAGACTTGATAGGATAGCTTTTCACAGGATGTCCTAATTCGCCGTAATCAGTGTAGGCCCCATGATATCCAATGAGGTTGAAAACAAGATGATAAAACAAAACAAGAACCTTATTTAAGCGGAGTAAGTTTTCTTGTGATATCTGAGTCTCACTGGCAACTGCATGGGCAGAGTTGTTGCGAACAAGCTCCCACGCCGCTACATCTTCTGAACGGACAATTGCATAAGTAGAAAGAGATAACAGCTTATTTCTAGCACTCGAAGAACTTTTAAGATGGCCAAGTGAACTTTTGACTCGCTCTAGCGAAATTTCTTCAACAGTGCGTTGATTAACACCGGCTTTTGCTTTTTCAAATGCGACGAGTTTGTCAGTAAATTCCATGATCTCGTCAACGACCTTAACCATTGTTTCTGGAGGTGGCATTTTAGGAGCATATTGATCGTTTAGCATACCTTCCACTTCGACGCCCGCTGTGAGCATACGAATTGTCCACAGACTCGACATCCCATGTTGTAGCGATAATACTCTGCGAGATATTGGGTGCCAGCCTTCCTCAGAATAACTCCAAATGTGGTCGAGGTATTTTTTAAACAGAGTCCAAAACTCAGAAAAATATTCGTGTCGTGTGTGGCTGATAGGAGGAGCTGTATGGGGGACGGGAAAGCCATTCGTTAGTGGCCTTACACAAATCGTTTCTTGTTTCCCAACGGCAATGGTTAGAATCTCCCAATTCAATGGTTGTCCCATTACGAACTGTAAAGCTTCTTCAAAACGTAATTCCGGATGGCATGGATATACCCCACCAGCCTGCTTTTCTTCCGCCGTGAATTTCACATCATTGCCATCCCTAATCAGTTCAAAAGCAAACAAATCAGATTCTGCTTTAGCGACACTGAACGAACGGGAGCTTCTTGAGGGCTTCCCATCAACGATAACTTTCGTTTGAATATCCGTATTGCATGGGAATTCTTTAAACTGCCTAAACATCCGATAGCTCACATAAAGTGGGCTATTTATTTTCGCAAGAGCTGGCATTGTGATGGCCATGTCCCGCCGACATCGAATTTCATGGACGATTCCTTCGACAACAACCCCCTTATGACTTCCACCTGTTGTGTCAAAGCCCGAAAGGTGCTTCGCAACCCAACATCGCTCAGAAGTGTCTGTGGCGGTTAGTTTGTAAAAATGTTCGGGAGGAACAATCTGGCCAGCTTTGACTTCTTGTTCATCCGAATCCTGAAACACACTTAAGATGCCTTCATGTTCTTTGTCTATAAGGGTGAACTTCAGCAGACGATGTTCGTCCTGTCTAATGAAACCAATTCCGGAAAATGTCACTTGTCCGTCTGATTTGACTAGTTCCATAGAGAGGCAGGGAATTTCCCATGAACCCGACCGAATCGCCTCAATGTCTTTGTCGTTTAGCAAGAACATCAACCCTCCTCTAAAGGAAGACTAGCGAAAGAGAGGGTGCGTTCAAGCCCAGATTTTGGAGCTTACTTCCTTCGACAGGGGGGGGCTATCGTACGCTTACAATTCATCCGCCGTCAAAGTCAGACAGTCCAGCTTACATCCCAAGGCCTGATCTAAGCTGGACCTATTCTGACTATATCACTCTTTAACGGGCGCACTATATGAAGACTTCACCAGTTGAATTGCATGAAGGCAGTCCGCTTTGTTCTGATAGCCTTCTCCATTAGCTATTATCTGGTTATTTCCAGCCTTCAAGTTCCAATACCAATTCTTGTTCGTCTGATTCTGCCATATCTCATAGTACATATCTTCTATCCTTTCGTTTGTTCTCAGCCCAACTCGTACTTTTTGCACGAATTTAACAAAGACTGGGAAAATTAATAAGACGCCGCACTATTCCTCAGTTATAACTCAATGACGAGTATCCCTTGGTGGGCACGGATCGTTTCCGAAACTGTCCTTGTCTCGGATACGACCATCCCTTCCGTGGATCACCAACTCCCCCTGTTGGCGAATTGCGATTTCCCTCCCTGCATTAATGGCGTCTCTTTGGGTCTCATGCAGAGAAGTGTCTCGCTGATTGTTTTCTCCACGAACAGCCCACCCGCCGTCTCGTTTGACTACATGTTGATTCTTATTCATTACTAATCTCCTATCTTGTATAAGCTACAATTATATGGCAACGTAAGCTAAATAAAGCGTACACCAAAAGCAAAAAAATATTATAACATTTGCTGCCCTCCCTCCTGCGGATACATCTCTCGAAGCCTGATACCGGCTACGACGGGATTAACATCAAATATTTTCGCCACTTCTGCTTGAGCCTGATTAAAGGCGGTTGCCGTCAGTATTTTGATTCCGAGTCCGCCACTTACCGACAGAAACGGCTCAATTGCTTTGACGACGAGTCTTTTGGGTAATAGGAACCCTCCAATTGCTCTATTTGCTTGATACTCCCACCAGCGCCCATCGAACTTCTTTTCCGACGTATTTCGGAAATCTGCCTCACGACACAAAATTCTGCGGTCTTTGATATTAAGATTTTGATCTTCAAACCCAGAAAGACTCTGCCGACACCCATCGTCCATGAAAAGTAGCGAGTGCATTAGTCCGTGTCCGCTTTCATGAGCGAGTGTTGAGCGTTCTCGTCGTTTTCCGGCTACCGTTCCATCCTCAAGCGATGAAGCTACGAAAACCGCTTCCACTGCCCCATTGGGTTTGAATGCAGTGCAACCCAAAACGCCATCCTTCATATCGTCATAGATGATCTGACTCTGAAAGTGCTTCTCAACGAATCGATCAATTCGTATCGCACTCGGCTGATCCGGTAATAAAGCTGCTTTCTTGAGGGCTTCGAGACACATTTGATCGATATCGTCCTTCGTAAAATACATGGTCTGCTTAAATAACCCTGATGAATTCGGATGGATTCTCATTTCTCTTTCTTTTGCGTTTGGATATTGTTTATCAGTTCCGCAACAGAAAGCTCTCCTTTCTTGTACTTTTCCGCCACCGACCTAAAGGCAAAGCCTATCTGAGGGTTTTCCATCATTCTCTTGATATCAGCATAGGTATTCCGGTTGTCATACTGTTTGAGGTCGTCAAACGGTGTCTTCAAAATATTTGCCAATTTTTTGAGCACATCGTCGGAAGGATATCTTTTCCCCAACTCAATATCAGACAAAAACGGGGCAGATATCTCGGCCTTCCCCGCAAGCTCTCGCAATGACAAGTCAACCTTGTCACGCAGCTCTCGAAGTACTTCGCCTAAAGATTTATTTATCATGATGTAAGCTTATGGTAGCTAATGGCGGATGTCAAGGGGTGATTTTGAAAATATATGGCGAGGCTTGCATCTTACGTGGCAGACAATTGACTCTAAAAATGCTCGAATCATAGCCGGTGTGAGTGTTTCATATAGCGCAGTTTTAGAGATCAAGTCTTCCCTGCTTGCCTTTTCATCGTGAACCACGGCCAGTCAATAAGGGAACATGCGAAGTTCTTAAAAAGTTTTCTGCGTTACCTCTTGATCTCACGGCGAACAATTATGTGAGGCAAGGATGTTCTCTAACCGGACCAAACATATCGGCTCCAAGGCCTCTTGCCGGTGTCATCTTGACGGCATTTCTTTGTCTCGTGCTACTCCGCCAACCCTGTCGGCACCCCAAACTTCTCCACAATATCCTGCCATGTCGCATCAGCTCGTCCCGTTCAGCTTGTGACCGGTGCGGCAGGCTAAGGGATTCACGCCGATATACAAGAGGCTCTCGAAATTCATCCGGTAATACATCCGGTTCACCTAAAAGCCCCAAACTGGCTCGATAGCCCAATTCTTTCCGTCTGATAGCCCAATTTGGGGATATCGCTAGGAAAAAGGTGGGCGAACGGGATTTCCCGTTCGCCCAAAAAAAAATGGTCGGGGCGAGGAGAGTTGAACTCCTGACCTTTTGCACCCCAAGCAAACGCGCTACCAGGCTGCGCTACGCCCCGACAAGGTGTGAATGCAATAAGGATGTGACTCTAGCATGAGGGGGCGGGTCTCGTCAATGCCTGCATGTTTTGTTTTCTACGATACATGCACATTCGGCGATGAGCCGGGCGTCTTCATGGTGCCCGTCGGCCTTCCGGCAGGGCATCCAGGGTGTGGCGGATGGAGCTCAGCAGTTCGTGGGTCGTGAAGGGCTTGTGGATCAACTTTTTGGGCAGGAATTCCACCTTGTACTGGCGCATGGTTTCAGTGGAGTACCCGGACATAAACAGGGCTTTGGTGGCAGGGCGGTCCACAGCCAGTTTATGCGCCAGCTCGACGCCGTTCATGCCGGGCATCATGACATCGGTCAGCAGGAGGTCAATGGAGCCTTTGAACATGCGGCCGATGTGGAGGGCTTCCTGGGCATCCCGCGCGGGAAGCACCCGGTAGCCCTGCTGGCTGAGCATCTTGCCGGTCATTTTCAGCACGCCTTCCTCGTCCTCCACCAGCAGGATGGTTTCGGTTCCCTTGAAGGCGTCCAGCGTATCGGCTTCGCTGGCGGCTGGGACGGGGGTGCCATTCACAATGGGCTGGCGGATGCGGATGCGGGTTCCGATGCCGGGCTGGCTTTCCACCAGGATGTGGCCGCCGCAGGTGCGTACAATGTCATAAACCATGGCCAGCCCCAGCCCGATGCCCTTGCCTTTTGGCTTGGTGGTGAAGAACGGCTCAAACAGATGCTCCTGCACGTTGTCGCTCATGCCGGAGCCGGTGTCTTCCACGCAGATCTCGACATAGTTGCCCGCCGCGATCTCCTGGCGGTGACAGGTGAAGGGTTCTTTCACGCAAACATTGGCTGTGCTTACGGTGATGGATCCTCCGCGTGCGAGTGCGTCGGCGGCGTTGACCACCAGGTTGATGATCACCTGCTCCAGCTGGTTGGGGTCGCTTTTGACCATCCCCAGCGGCTCGCACGGAAGAAAGTCCAGCCGCCCCCGCTCGCCCACCAGCAGTTCCAGCATTTTGACCATGTCGCCAATCATTTCGTTAAGGTTCAGATTCATGGGGCGCATGATCTGACTGCGCGTGAAGGCGCGCAACCGCTGGGTGAGGGCCGCGCCGCGCTTGCCTGCCTTCTGGATTTCCAAGACATCGGCTTTGCGGGGATCGTCATCGTCTATCGCGCGCTGGAGAACTTCCCCATAGCCATTGATCACCGTGAGCAGGTTGTTGAAGTCGTGGGCGATGCCGCCCGCCAGGCGTCCGACGGTCTCCAGCTTCTGGGCGCGCAGGAGCTGTTCCTGCAGGTGCCTTTGCTCCTCCATTTCCTGGTTGAGGAGGACATTGGCCGCCTGCAATTCCGCCGTGCGCTCGCGGACGGTCTCCTCGAGTTTTTCCTGGTGGAGCACCAGCTCTTTTTCCACGCGCTGACGCTCGCTCATTTCCCGGTACAGCTGTCCCATCTGTTCATTGCGGTGGAGCAGGTGCCGGGAGAGTTCGTCGTTGAGCAGGCGGGTGCGCTCCGCCAGGCGGCGATTGCGCGCCAGCAGGAAGATCTGCCGGAGAATGACTAGGAGGAACAGGCCGGAGATCAGCAGGTACTCGGAGGTGGAGATGGCCCCCGCATGCAGTTGCCGCCACGCCAGGGCGGCGATGGCGGCCAGGGCGGCCATGTAGGGCAGGCTGGCGCGGAACAGGAGCCGAGGCATCTGGACCGGAGCCGGGGGCGGAGGGCGGGGCCCGGGCTCCAGCGCCGGGCTGTACAGCGGGATCAGAAATGCGGAGGCCATGAAGCCCCAGCCCAGCGACCACATCCACTCATACCAACTGCCGGTTTGGTATTGGAGGTGCAGGGTATCCCAGCTGAAGCCGGCGTCGGCGAATACCAGCAGGACCAGCCCGGCTGACATGAAGCCCAGCGAGCGCCGCGTCTGCCGGTCGGCTTTTCCGCCCCGGGAGATGATCAGTGCGCAGAACAGGATGGCCAGGTCTCCGACCGGATAGGCGATGCCCAGCAGGCGGACGGTGACCGAGGCCTCTGTGTGCAAAATGGGTTCGAGCAGATATACCCAGGCCAGGATGCCGGCGCTGACGGAGGCGAGCAGGCTGTCCACCATGATGCGCGCCCGCTCGGCAATGTTGGTGCGGCCAAACAGAAAAAGCAGGCCGGTGAAGAGCAGGGGATAGGCGCTCAGAAAACCGAGCTCGGGCCATCCGGGAAACGGAGGGGTTTCCTGAGAGCTTTCAAGAAGGGTCCAGAGGGTCTGGCCGGCCGCCCAGCAAAGACAGCCGCCGGCCACCAACAGCCAGCCAATGCGAAGCAGGGGGCTCGAGAAGCGGCCCCGGATGGCGTAAAGGCATCCAAAGGCGCCGGCGACCAGGGGAGGAATGATCTGGAAAATGTTCTGAAGTACCTCCTGCAGGTCGGGGGAAAGCGGTTGAAACCAAGTGGCCCACAGATGGAACGCCGCATAAAGAACAGGAAGGAGGATGACGGTATTGCGCATGGAACCACGGTCCGGTTCAGGTCCTTTCTGCATGTGTAAGACATCGGTCATGATGCATTCCGGCGTCCTTGGCCGCCGAGTTTTTTCCCCAGCGGCAGATTGTTCACAGCGCGGGGTTTTTGTCAATGAAGGGATGAAGGAGCGGAATTCGCAGACCCCAGCGGAACGGGGGCCTACGGAAGAGGATGCCGCACTTTTTTGCGTCACCCATACCCGTTGCGCCCATTGCCATAGGTTCGGGCGGTGGGCGGTTTTTTGCAGGGATTTTTGTTGATGGCGAGATAAACGCTGTCCTCTCCCAGCAGGTGCTCCAGGTCGCGGATGAGTTTCGAGCTGGGGGTGACCTTGTAGGAGGCGTGGGTGTCCATGAAGACTTTTTCGCCCGTGGGGAATTGCAGGCAGAGGACGACCTGCGTGTTCCCCGGATGTTTCTGCAGAAGCTCCTTGGTCTTCAGCAGAATCGTGTCATCGGCCAGCGCGGAAGCGGGGAGGTGCAGGCTGACCGATTGCGTAAATAGCCGCGGCACATCCGCCAGGGGATGCAGTTCCGCCGTCTTGATCTTGAGGACATCCCCTTGGGCAATTTCTCCGCAAACCATCAGCGGCGCCTCATCCTTCAGATGGACCCCGTAGTTCTCGAAGGCCTCCGGGAAGACCAGGACTTCGAGGGTGCCATCCAGATGCTCCAGCTGAAAGAAGGCCATGGGCTTCTGGCTTTTCTTGGCGAAGGTCTTGCGCAATTGCGTCACCAGCCCGCCGATGCGGGTCATGGTGCCCGAGGGAACCTTGTCCAGCGCCTTGGTGTCCGACAGGCTGTACTTTTTGAGGGTCCAGGCGTGTGTGGTCAGCGGATGCCCGGAGATGTAGAACCCCAGCAGTTCCTTTTCGGCGGAGAGCATCTGACTCTCGGGCCAAGGCTCGGAAGGGGGCAGGTCGTCGGCATTTTCCTGCTGGGCGGAGTTGCCGCCGTCGAGCAGGTCAAAAAGGGATTTCTGGCCGGAGCGCCGGTCACTTTGGATGGAGGAGGCGCGGCTGACGGCGTAGTCGAGGCCGTTGAAGAGGCGTCCGCGCGAGAGCCCGGTGAAATCGAATGCACCGCATTTGACCAGGCTTTCCAGCGTCTTTTTATTGAGCGACTGGCCGTCCACACGGATGCAGAAGTCCACCAGGCCCTTGTAGGGGCCCCCGCGTTCGCGCTCCTTGACCAGCGCCTCCACGGCGGCGGTTCCGACATTCTTGACGCCGGCCAGCCCGTAACGAATCTTGCCCTCCACCGGCGTAAAGCGCACATCGCTGTCGTTGACGTTGGGTGGAAGCACCTCGATGCCCATTTCCTGCGCCTCCGCAACCAGCACGGGAAGCCGCTCGGTGTTGCCAATTTCGCTGGAAAGGTTCGCGGCCATGAATTCGACTGCGTGGTGGGCCTTCAGGAAGGCCGTCTGAAAGGAGATGATTCCATAGGCCGCGCTGTGTGACTTGTTGAAGCCGTACTCGGCGAACTTGGCGATCTTGTCAAAAATCTCGCCCGCCTTGTTCGCCGGGATGTTGTTGGTTTTCTTACAGCCATCAACGAACTTGCTCCGCTGTTTGTCCATCACCTCTTTTTTCTTTTTGCCCATGGCGCGGCGGAGGATGTCGCCCTGGCCCAGCGAGAAGCCGGCCAGCGCCCGTGCGGCCTGCTGGACCTGCTCCTGGTAAACGAAGATGCCGTAGGTCTCCTTGAGGATGGGCTCCAACAGCGGATGGTCGTACTTGATCTTGACCTTGCCGTGCTTGCCGTCAATGTAGGAGTCAATGAACTGCATCGGCCCCGGACGGTAGAGGGCGATCATGGCCAGCAGTTCCTCGATGCAGGTCAGTCCGATGCGCCGGAGCAGATCCCGCATGCCACCACTTTCCACCTGAAACACAGCGACGGTGTCGCCGCGGTTGAGCAGGGCGAAGGTCTCGGGATCATCAATCGGAATCTTCATGATGTCGAGCTGGAGGCCCTTCGTCCGCTGGATATGGTCCACCGCCTCCTGGATGATCGTCAGGGTCTTCAGGCCCAGGAAGTCCATCTTCAGCAGGCCGATCTGCTCGAGGGGGACCATTTCAAACTGGGTGATGATTTCCTTTTCCTTGTCCCGGGCAAGCGGGACCAGCTCGATCAGCGGTTTCTCGCCGATGACGACGCCAGCGGCGTGGGTGCCGGGGTTGCGGGGCAGGCCCTCCAGCACATAGGCATATTTCAGGATGCGCCGCGCATTGGGGTCTCGTTCCGACATCTCACGGAATTCGGGGTTTTGCTCGATGGCCTTCTTGAGGGTGATCTTGGGGTCGTCCGGCACCATCTTGGCCAGCCGGTCGCATTCGGACAGCGGAATTTCAAGCACGCGCCCGATGTCCCGGATCACCGTCTTGGCGCCGAGGGTGCCGAAGGTGACGATCTGCGCGACGCTGTCGCGCCCGTACTTCTGTTTGACATACTCGATCACCTCGCCCCGGCGCGTCTGGCAAAAATCAATGTCGAAGTCGGGCGGTGAAACGCGCTCGGGATTCAGGAAGCGCTCGAAGATCAAGTCGTAGCGCAGGGGGTCAATGCCGGTGATCCCCAGCGCATAGGCCACGATGCTTCCGGCGCCCGAACCGCGGCCAGGTCCCACCGGGATGCGGTTTTTCTTGGCATAATGGATGAAGTCCCACACGACCAGGAAGTAATTGATGAACTTAGTTTTTTCGATGACCTGCAGTTCGCTCCAAAAGCGCTCCGCAACCTTTTTTTCCTGGTCATTCTTGGGGTGCTCGAGATCCTCGATGCCGTAGCACCCGCGCAGGCCCTCGCGGGCCACCTGGATCAGATAGTCCTTGTGGGTGATATTCTCCGGGACCGTGTAGGTCGGGAAGTGGAGGGAGTTTTCGAGATCCATTTCCACATTGCAACGGTCCGCGATGAGGCGGGTGTTTTCCAGGGCTTCCGGAACGTCGCCAAAGAGCGCGCGCATTTCCTCGCCGCTCTTCATGTAGAACTGGTCGGAGGGATATCGCATGCGCTTGTCATCGCTCATGACGGTTTGGGTCTGCAGGCAGAGAAGCACCTCATGCGCCTCGGCGTGTTCGGCCTTCAGATAATGAACATCGTTGGTGGCCACCAGCGGCAGGTTCATGCGCTTGGCCAGCGCGAGGATGTTGCGGTTGGCCGTGCGTTGCTCGGGAATACCATGGTCCTGCAATTCCAAATAAAAATTGCCCGGCCCCATGATCTGCGCGTACTCGTCCGCCACGCGCGCCGCGCCCTCCATATCCCCCTCGGCACATTTCTCGGTGACCTCGCCCTTGAGACAGCTGGCCAGGGCAATCAGCCCCTTGTGACGCTGGGCCAGCAGTTCCTTGTCAATGCGCGGCTTGTAGTAAAAGCCCTCCAGATGGGCCTTGGAGACCAGGTAAATCAGGTTTTGGTAGCCTTCCGCATTCTCTGCCAGCAGAACGAGGTGGTTGGACTGGCTCTTGTTGGCGCCAGTCTTGCGCTCGTGCATGCTCCCGTGCGCCATGTACACTTCGCACCCAAGGATCGGCTTGATGCCCGCCGCCCTCGCCTCCTTGTAGAAATCCACCAGGCCGTACAATACGCCATGATCGGTGATCGCCACCTGGCTCATCCCCAATTCCACGGCCCGTTCCATGACTTGCTTCACCTGGCAGGCCCCATCCAGCAGGCTGTATTCCGTGTGGAAGTGCAGATGAACAAAAGGATCTTGTTTTGCTGTCGGCATAATGACTTCAAAAAGAGAATGTTATGACAAAAATATAGCGTCGCCAAGGCTTCGCTGAACCCTTTATACCGCACTTGATCCCCGGATGCAAAAAGAACCATCCCCGACGCTGGATTTTTGCCGAAAACGGCAGGAAAAAGACGAAAAAAAGATGCATCGGCCCAACTCCTCGCTGAAGGCACGAAGATCTTTGCGAACATGTGGGGAGGGGCCGATCACACCACTCTGTCATGCTGAGCCGCCGGGGTGCTACGCGCCCGGCGTGTCGAAGCATCTCCTGCCGCCTCTACTCTTGGGCGGCGCGGAGCACCGCCCTACGTAGGATGGCGCTCTGCGCCGTCCAAATCCTCTGCGACAAACAACAGGCAAAAAACGGCAAGACCGGATGAAGATCGCAAAAGGCATGCAGGCCGCCGATGAGGGGCGGCTGATTCCCCACGACGAAGTTAAGCGCAGGTTCACGAAATGACTCCCCGCCAGCCGGTAGCCAGTGTTGCACTGGCTACCGGCTGGCGGGGCTGAAAAAATCCAATCCCGACTATTCGGGATTGGATTTTTTTGTGTCATTTCCTGACTTTCGTCCGCGCCGGCTTTCAATTAGCCGGACGCAAACTTGCAATTGGCCGAACAGAAACTTGCAATTAGACGAATAAAAACTTGCAATTAGCCGGACATGGCTTTACGGTGACCCGTATGAAAAGCCACGACGGGTATCCTCGGCATATACGACCGCGACTGGTAGAGGCGCTGGCGGACTCGCCGGTGGTCCTGATTCACGGGCCTCGGCAATGCGGCAAGACCACACTGGCTCGGCGGATCGGGGATGAGCAGGGGTTTGCCTATTTTACTTTCGACAACGATGTGCAGAGGGCGGCGGCGCAGGCAGATCCGGTTGGCTTTGTGGCCGATTTGCCGGAACGGGCGGTTCTGGATGAGGTCCAACGGGTTCCAGGGTTATTCACGTCCTTAAAGGCGGCGGTGGATGCGCAACGGAGGCCGGGCCGGTTTATCCTGACTGGATCGGCGAATGTGCTGTTGGTGCCCCGGCTTGCGGATTCCCTGGCCGGGCGCATGGAAATCCTGCGTCTGCATCCCCTGGCCCAAGAAGAGCTGGCTGGAAAGACATCCGGTTTTCTGCAGAACCTTTTTAGCGGCAGGTTCAAGGCAGGGGGCCATGGTTGTCGAGGAGGCCGGGCCTTGGCGGAAAGGGTGGTGGCTGGGGGCTATCCCGATGCGCTTGCACGGTCCACGGAACGGCGGCGTGCGGTTTGGTATCAGAACTACGCAGAAACACTGATTCAGCGGGATATTCGTGATCTGTCGCACATCCGATCTCTTGATGCCCTGCCGCGCCTGCTGGCGCTGGCCGCCGGGCAAACGGCCTGTCTGGTGAATATTTCCGAGCTAGCCGCCCCGTTTCAGGTCAGCCGCCCGACTCTTCGTGAATATATGACCTTGCTGTCGCGCATCTTCCTGCTGGATGAACTGCCGCCCTGGCACGGCAACCGGATGAAGCGTCTGGTCAAGACGCCCAAATTGCACATGGGCGACACCGGCCTGGCCTGTTCGTTGTTGGGTCTGTCTGCCGAATCGCTGTGGGAGAACCGCACCCTCTTCGGGCGGATTCTGGAGACGTTTGTCTATCAGGAGTTGCGGCGACATGCCAGTTGGTATGATGATTCCGTGACCTTCAGCCATTTCCGCGACAAGGACAAGGTGGAGGTGGATGTGGTACTGGAATCCCGAGGCAAGCTGGCAGGTGTTGAAATAAAAGCCGGAGCAACCGTAACCGCTGATGATTTCAAAGGCCTGCACAAGCTACGGGATGCGGCGCCGAAGGCGTTTGCCTCCGGCGTGGTACTGTACGATGGCGCGGCCAGCGTGTCTTTCGGAAAGGACATGCACGCCGTGCCCATATCCAGCCTCTGGGGGGAGGGCTGATGCCCACATCCCCGGACGAAAATAGCATTCCTTGTGACACCGAGACAAACGACGCTTGATGCAGGATTATGAAGGATCAAGAGGAGATTAAGATTCGACTGCTGTCGGGCCCTCCAAAGGCTTGGTTGAGTCTTCATGGGTCTATCCTGTCCTACCGCGAGCGATGCTGGAGCCGGGAAACGATAATCGACATCCCGGTCGAACTTGTGGCCTTTACCGAGAAGAAGCGTTTCAAGGGCGCTTGGCTGATAGCCGCCCTTTTGTCATTGCTCTTCTTGTTTGGCGGCATCGGCGGAGCGGCCATCGGGTTGTGGCATCTATTCGCGGGCGCTCCATCCGATGCCGTCATGTCAATTTGCATGGCGACAGGTGCCATCGCCGGATTCTTCACCTTCCTTTTTCTGCTGGTCCGCTTCTTCATTCGACAGAATACCATCACGATGCACGTCGCTCCCGAAGGCATTGAGATAACCTTCTGGGAAGAGGAGAAACAGCAATCCATTTTTCGGGAGATGATGGCTGAAGTTGCACGGCGCAAAGCGATGGTGGAGGATGCCATAGCTTATCCGATGCGTTATGCCGTTGGCGACACCCTCTATCAACCGTGGAAACGGACTGTGGTTCTCATCTTTTTCTTCATCATCCCCGCACTGGTCTCGGAGATTCCATGGTTGCTTTTGGCTGGCCTGATTCCTGTAGGAATGCATATCTATTCATGTCTTATGGGGATGACGGAACCTCGAGAGTTTCGGCGAGCAATTCGGCATTTCCTGAAGCGCGAATGGAGCCAGGCACAAGACATCGTGCAAGAACTTATCAAACGCGATCCGGAGTACCGGCCAGCTCGGATGTTCATGATTGAATTGAAGATGAGGTTGGGAGACTTCGACGGGGCCGAAACATCACTCATTGAAATCCAGGCTGATCTCGACGCCGAAACGCTTCAGGCAATTCAGCAAGACATTATTCTCCGGCGCAGAATTGCAGAACGAAAAAAGTGAGCCTTCTGGGTGTTGCCACAAAGCATGGGGATGCTCCCCGTGGTGGGTATGTTGCCTGCCCCGCCGAAGTGGGGGCTTATCTTTATTCGTTGGAAATATTCTCCTCTGGCTACTGGCTTGGAACATGGATGGGGGGACATCGCCAAACTCTCTGTCATGCTGAGCCGCCGGGGTGCTACGCGCCCGGCATGTCGAAGCATCTCCTGTCACCGTGTGGTTGCTTGCATTTGGAAGGGCCTTGTGGAGTAATACTGCGAACCAAATCGGA
>CAZFSE010000010.1:0-9454 GCA_964521805.1 uncultured Verrucomicrobiota bacterium | reverse complement strand
GTGGTTGCTTGCATTTGGAAGGGCCTTGTGGAGTAATACTGCGAACCAAATCGGAGGATAGGATGAAAACAGGGTTCGCACTCTTGCTGATCGGGGCGGCCTTGCTTCTTCAGGCCTGCGGAAATCGCCCCACCATCACGAAGTTGACGGAGTCATCGGTCGTTCTGGCATTCGGAGACAGCCTCACGGCGGGGACTGGAGCAACAGAGGCCGAAAGTTATCCAGCGGTGCTCGCGGGCATTCTCGGCTGTCGTGTCATTAATGCTGGCGTGCCTGGCGAGGAAAGCTCAGCGGGACGAGGGCGGCTCCAGGCACTCTTGCGCAAGCAACCGGTCGATTTGGTTATCCTGTGCGAAGGCGGAAACGACATGCTACTCAAACAAACGGATGAATCCATTCGGGAGAACGTCAGGGCCATGGTGGCTACCGCAAAGCGATCCGGAGCAGACGTCATCCTTCTCGCAGTGCCTCGCCCCCGTCTACTGATGAAGGTTCCTGAATTCTACAAACAGATTGCGGACGAAGGCGGCATTCCCTGTGACACCGAGACGCTTCAAACCATTCTTTCCACGCCCGCGCTCAAGAGTGACCCGATCCACCCCAACAAAGCCGGATACAAGAAAATGGCAGAGGCCATCGCAAGCTTGATTCGGAAGTCTCAAGACGAATAGAAACTACGAAAAGCATTAATCCTTGGATGCCAAACGTAAAAACTCGCCTGAGCAGAACCTGGAAAAAGCCTGTCCCTGCGGCCTGTGAGGACAGGCCAGAAAAAGTTCCAAGGATTGGAAAAGTTGGCAAAAAAAGTTCCAACCCTTGGAAACTTTCAGGAAAAAGTTTCCAACCATTGGAAGATTTTCGAGCGAGTTTTCCAACCCCGAATAGTCGGGGTAAACCCTTGGAACTTTTTTCTGAATGCCTTTTCCTGGCTTCCGCCCACCCTCCCTTTCTTCATCCGTGGGCCGCCTCTGGCATCCGTGGGGTAATGCCCGATGTGAAGTGCCGTCCTGTGGCGGTGCTGGTGTTTCCGTCCGTGGCTTTCAATCAGCCGATACAAAACTTACAATCAGACGGACATAAACTTGCAATTGGCCGATTGGCTCTTTACGGTAATCCGGCGGATGCCTGAAGGTGTGACTCAGGCAAACATTGAATGCAGGGAAGATGAAGAATAGGAACAAATGGATTTTCGCTTTTTTGCCCGGAGCAATGCTACTCACCTACTTCATCTGGGCTATGCGGTTTTTCTTCACCGGTGGATTCAACGATGTTCTTGAATGTACGCCCATCACTGTTGTTTGGGGGCTTCAGTTGTTCCCAATTGGACTGCTTGCCGCCCTGCAAATTCCCGGAGACACAATCAGAGCATGCGGGGTCCCCTTCTCTGTAGCAGGCTACATCCTGTATGCCGGCATGATGGTCGCCGCATATACGACCAATTCACGAAAGATACTTATCGTCCTCGTCATTCTCCTTCTTATTAACGTGGAAGGGTGCCACCTTGATAGAACCCTGGAGGCAACTGTCGCGCCATGATGAATGAGAAATCAAGATGAGTCGCGGTTGAAGCATGGCTGGCAGAGAAGGGTTGTTCAACAGAATGGAAATGAACAATTCTTGGATTGCGGGATGGGCGCGTTGGACTATACTTCTCGCCGCATGACCTTCTGTACTTGGTGGAGGCGGCATCAAACACGCGTAAGGAGAAGCTATGTTCGGGATACGATTCATCAAAGTTGAGCCCACAGATTTTGTACTACAGTTCACGAAAGGAAAAGTCGTGCGAGAGGGCGCGGGGCTATCCTTTTTCTGCTTCGCACCGACGACATCCCTTGTTGTTATACCCATCGGGAGTGTTGACGTGCCGTTTATTTTTAAGGAGGTCACTGCCGACTTCCAGGAAGTGACAGTGCAAGGACAGCTCACCTACAGGATTGCAGAGCCGAAAAAGTTGTCGCAACTCATGAACTTCACGCTGGCGCCCAGCGGAAAGGAATACGCCTCCGATGATCCGACGAAGCTTCCCCAACGGCTCATCAATCACGCACAGGTTCTGACGCGGGCCTCCATGAAGTCGCTTCAACTGCGCGATGCGCTGGGACAATCCGATGCGCTTGTGGCATCCCTGCGGCAAAGACTCCAGTCGGCTGAAGCGATCGCTTCTCTGGGAATCGATATTCTCGGGCTGTCCATTCTGGCCATCAAACCGACCCCGGAGACTTCGCGCGCACTAGAAGCGGAAGCCCGCGAGCAGATTCTTCGCGAAGCGGATGAAGCTGTCTATTCCCGTCGTAATGCCGCCGTCGAACAGGAACGAGCCATCAAAGAGAACGAGCTCAACACGGAGATCGCCATAGAGAATAAAAAGCGGCAGATCAAAGAAGCCCAGATGGACGCCGAGAAATCCGTTCAGCAAAAGAAACGAGAGATCCGGGAAGCTGAGATGGCGGCGAAGATTGCGATAGAGGAGAAGAACAAGGAGCTTGTCGCGCTTTCAACCGCGAATGCACGCGAGGAAGCTGACACAAAGGCCTATGGCCTTGCGGCGGTGATGAAGGCACTGTCCGGGACGGATCCGAAGACGATTCAAGCCCTGACCAGTGTTGGCCTGGAACCGGGACAACTGGTTGCGCTTGCTTTTAAGGAGCTGGCGGAAAGTGCCGACAAGATTGGCCAGCTGAATGTGTCGCCCGAGCTCTTGCGCGAACTGCTCCACCGAGATGGCGCCAAGTAATGGACAGACGGACGGAGAACAAGATCGTGGTGGTCGTCAGGCGCACGCGTCTTGACGAGTTGATTTCTCGATTCAACACGGAGGATCAGGCTCGATTTTACGTCGAGCATTTGGGAGCCGACTTTTCCGACTATCAAACGGAGGCCCGGATTTACAAACAGGTTGTTCGGGATGCGGAGAACATTCTTTCTCATCATGGTCGCGTTCAGGTGGTTGACCGCGTATTCCTGCCCAACTTCATCTTTGGAACAGCTGATACGGTTGTTGCCATTGGGCAGGATGGGCTGGTGGCAAACGTTCTTAAGTACCTCAATGGCCAACTGCTTATCGGTGTGAACCCTGATGCCAAAAGGTGGGAGGGTGTTCTGTTGCCTTTCACGTTGGAAGACCTGGATCTTGTCATGCCCGAGGTTTTTGCGAAGAAACGACCGGTTGCCGATGTAACCATGGCGGAAGCAAGACTGAATAATGGCCAATGTCTGTCGGCCGTCAACGACTTGTTTATTGGCCCCCGTACGCACACGTCAGCCCGTTACTCGATTCGGATTGGAGAGAAAAGCGAAGATCATTCATCAAGCGGGATCATCGTATCAACAGGGCTCGGATCAACCGGCTGGTTGCGAAGCATCTTGGCCGGAGCAACAGGAGTTGCTTCCGTCCTCTCCGGCCGAGACCTGAAGATCAACGAGAAAAAAGCTGTTGAATGGGATGCGAACTACCTCTATTTCTCCGTGCGTGAACCGTGGCCAAGCAAGACTTCCGGGGCTGAGATCACCTTTGGAAAAGTAACCAGAAGCCGGCCGCTCATTCTTGCCTCGCACATGCCCGAAAATGGCGTCATTTTCAGCGATGGCATAGAATCGGACTTCTTGGAGTTCAATTCAGGCACAGAAGCGACAATTACCATCGCCGGGAGAAAGGGTCACCTTGTGACCTGACAATCTGTATCTATTTTTCTGCAAGAACCGGCGTGGGGGTGGTTTTGCTGGTGGAATGGTATTCCTGCCAACGGGTGTAGCCTTCTTTGCCCATGTATTTGAGCATGGTCTTCTGGTCGGTTTTGCGCAGGTCCACCCAGATGAGGCCATCGAGCACGTCGCTGAAGGAGGGGTCCAGGTTGAAGGCCAGCAGGCGCCCTCCCAGTTTCAGGTACTGCTTGAGCAGGATGGGGATGCTTTTCTGATCTTTTTCGATTTCCTGGATCAGCTCGGAAATGTCTTCCACGCAGGTGACGGTTTTCTGGAACACCTGCTGGTCGCAATAGCGGATGGGGCGGGCCGGCAGGGGCTTGCGGGGTGAAATCAGCCGGGCCATCTGGGGGTCGGACGTGTTGGCTTCGAGGAACCGGACCAGCAATTGGCGTGAGGTGGAATGGTACTCATTGCTCATGCTGACGGGCCCGAAAAGGCTGGTATAGCGGGGATGCTTGGCCACGTAGGCGCCGATGCCTTTCCACAGAAGGAGCAGGGGCGGATAGGTCCGCTGGTATTCGGGACGTATAAAGGAGCGCCCCAGCTCGAGGGCCGGGTTCAGCTGGTCCATCAATTTCTTGCGGTACTTGAACAGGGTGCTGGTATACAGCCCGCGGATGCCTGACTGCCGGACGATCACATCGGCCTGGCCCATGCGGTAGGCGCCGACCAGTTCACCCTTGGGGACGTTCCAGACAAACAGGTGCAGGTAATGGCGGTCAAAGCGGTCCAGGTCCAGCGCGCGTCCGGTGCCCTCGTCCGCTTCGCGGAAGGTCAGCTCGCGCAGGCGGCCAATCTCGCGAAGCAACTGGGGAATCTGTGTTGTGCGGGCATAATAGACGGCATATTCATCGGCCTGGATGAGGGTTTGCTCCGGGGGCAGGGCGGCCACTTCCCGCGCCAGTTCATCGGCGGGCACGGCTTCGGCCAGCGGCTCCATCCGCGTTTTCTTCAAGTGCAACCGGGGAAAACGCCGCGGTTTGGCGGAGGGCCGACCCCGATGCGACAGCATGTACGTTCGCAACCGCAGGTATTCCATCAGCTCCGCATCGCTTTCAAACTGGCTGGACTTTTCAAAGGGGATGGGCTTGCCGATGCGCACGCGAAGGGTGGAGTGCTGTTTGTTCATGAACTCGCGCGGCAAGAGGGCGGTGCGCAGGCGGGGATGCACCATCCCGGCCAGTTGAAATAGCGGGCCGTTGGCTCCCTCGAAGAACAGGGGGACGACCGGGGCCTGGGTATGGCGGACCAGGCGCGCGATATCTTCGGTCCAGGGTGGGTCTTGCACGTGGCGGTTCTGTAGATTCAGATGCGAGACCTCGCCGGACGGGAACACCCCCAGCACTCCGCCGTTGCGGATCCAGCGCAGGCATTCCTTCATGGGCTTGATGTTGGCCGCCTTGGAATGCTTTTCATTGAACGGGTCCACGAAGATGAAGAGATCCCGCATCTCCGGCATTTGGCCGAGCATGTAGTTGGCCAGGATGCGCGTATCCGGGCGGGCCGCGTGCAGAATATCGGACAGCACCAGGCCCTCGATCATGCCGAAGGGATGATTGGCCACGACGATGGCCGTGCCGGACTTGGGAAGATTCTGGAGGTCGCGTTCCTCGATGTCATACCGGACATTCATGACCTTGAGCACCTTTTGCACAAAGGAGCCGGGCCCCTCCTGCTGGCGGGCCGTTTCATAGACGCGATTGAGCTGATCCAGCTGGATGCACCGCTCCGCGAAGCCGGTGAGCAAGGCCACGGGTTTTTCCGCCAGGCGGGATGCTGGCCGGATATTTAATTTGAAGGGGCGCTGATCCATGACCGTTGACCGGATAAAGGGTTTGCCTGTTTGCCAATCCGTTATTCTTTTCATGATGCTAACGTATCCGGCAGAAATTTGCCAATGATTATGATGACGTTAGTTTTTCACGGAAGGGAATCCTCCTGCACACGATCAAAGTCCAAATTGTAATGGCTACCGGGATTGGGCCTCCACTTCATACCCGATGGAGGGCACGTAGGAACAGGAGTCCCTGAGGCCTTTCATCAGCACCCACATGCGGGCGGCCGGGGCGAGGCTGAGGGGCTTGTCCTGGGGGCATTGCGGCGTGAAGTGGACCTCAAGAATCTTCCAATCCGCCAAAGCCAGGCGAGCCGTGAACCGTGCGGTGGTGTAGGTCAGCGCATCCTCCTTCTGCGCCAGTCCGTGGGTTTCCCCCGCGAACCGCGCCTGGATGGCCCACTGTCCACCGTTGCGGAAGAGGGCAAAGGCGTTGTCGGATTCGGCATTGAACTCGCTCATTCGGGCATAAAGGCGGGGCTTGTCTTTGTAGGGGCGTCCGGCGGTTGGGCAAAAGGTTTCGCAGTTGCCGCACTCGTTGCAGAAGTCGGTTTGAATGGCGATCTGAAAGGGCTGGAGGAGCTTGAACGGGGTCTGCCCGGTCACCTCAAAACTTTGGGCGGTGCGTTTGAATTCCGGCAGGAGCGCCGCGAAGGGCTCGCTTTCGTAGGTGAGGATGGCCCGGTTGGGGCAGACGCTGGTGCAGATACTGCACATGACGTGGCAATCGAGGCAACGGGAGGCCTCGGCGCGGGCGTCCTCCGTCTTCAGGGTATGCACGATCTCATCAAAATTCTTGCGCTGGTCGAGGGGCAGGTGGGGGATGGCTACGCGGAACTGCCGGCGGGCCTTGCGGCGGATCAGCTCCGCGGCGGGAATATCCTTGAGCGGCGGGAAGGGGCGCTCCACGGGGCCGGCATAGCCTGGCTCTTCGAGGCACCGGATGGACTCCGCAATGGTGCGCCCGTCGCCCATGGCCTTGACGATGGTTTCGGGGCCATGGAGCACCGCATCGCCGCCCGCGAAAACATCGGGCAGGGAGGTTTGCAGGGTCTGTGGGTTCACCTGAATATAGCCTTTGCGGTTGCGCTCGATGGCTTGCTCTCCAAAGAAATCCAGGCCCGCTTCCTGGCCGATGGCCACAATGAGCGTGTCGAGGGGCATCACCACTTCCTCGCCGGTTTCCACGGGGCGCCGCCGCCCGGAGGCATCCGGCTCGCCCAGCTTCATGACGGAGCACCGCAGGGCGGCGAGCCGCCCGCCGCTGAGTTCGAGCGCCTTCGGCGCGCGTAATTCGCACAGCGGGATGTTTTCTTCCAGCAGGCCATGCAGTTCCTCGCGCTGGGCCGGCATCTCCTCCTGGGTGCGCCGGTAAATGACGGTGACGGACCCCTCCGTCAGCCGCAGGGCGGTGCGGGCGCAGTCCATCGCCACATCGCCGCCGCCAATAATGCCGACCCGGCGTCCGACGGCGGGCGGCTGGTTCTCGCGGACCTTGCGCAGAAATTCGAGGCCGTCGAGCACGCCTTCGCTGGTTTCGCCCTCGAGGCCCAGACGCTGGCCTTTTTGTGCGCCGGCGGCGATGACAGTATAGTTAAAGCCTTCGGCCCGGAGGCTGGCCAGTGTGAAATCCTTCCCGGCCTTTTGATTGCACCGCAGGTCCACGCCCAGCTCGCGAATAATACGCATATCCTGCTCGATGGCTTCGTTCGTGGCCCGGTAGCCGGGGATGGTGCCCGAGACCATGCCGCCGGGATAGGCGCGCGCCTCGAACACGGTGACGGAATAGCCGGCCTGCGTGAGAAAATACGCCACGGAGAGCCCGCAGGGTCCGGCGCCCACCACGGCGATCCGCGCCTTGCGCGCCGCCGCCTTGGCGCGGAATTGAGGTGTCTTCTCCTGGTCCATGATGAAGCGCTTCATCTCGCGGATCGCCAGCGGCTCGTCGAGATGGCTTCGGACGCAGACATTCTCGCACTTATGATTGCAGGCGCGCCCAAGCACTGCCGGCATGGGATTGTCCTCGCGCGTGACCTCGATGGCATCGGCATCGCGCCCTTCGCGCACGCACGTCATGTACTGCGGCACCTTTTGGGTGATGGGGCATTCATCCGCGCAGGGCGCCTCGATGCAGTCAAAGAGTCCGAGTGGACGGACCGTTTTGGTGCGCTCCAGCTCGAACGCTTCTTTGTGCAGGAGGTCTTCCGCGAGCGTCTGCTGGGCATAGCGCTGGAGATTCTCAAGGGCGCACGCCTCGACCGGCGCATCCGCGCCTTTTCCGGCGCGCGCGCGGATAAAGGCGTCCAGCGATTCGGCCTTGGCCTGCTTCATGGCCGTGGCGGTGTTTTCCAGGTACTGGACCATGCGCAGGTAGCCGCCGGTCTTGAGGATGTCTGAGCAGACCGTGATGGTCTTCATGCCGGCGGCCAGCAGGTGTTCCACGTTGAAGGCGTCCGCGCCGCCCGCATAGGACATCAGCAGGCGTCCATTGAATTCCTCCGAGAGTTGCGCGGCCAGGTTGACGGTGACCGCCTGCAAGGGGCGGCCCGACATGTACATCATTTTTTCCTTCGCGTTGAATACCTTGCGGTGATTGATCACTTCCAGTGTGTTGGAGAGCTTGACACCAAAGAGCACGCCCTTGTTTCGGGCTTGTTCGCCCAGCGCGCGCAGAATCTTCAGTGCATCAGGATATTTCAAATCGTGCCCAAAGGCCTCGTCGGGCACAGTGATTTCCTTGAAGCCAAGTGTCTTGTTGAGAATGCCGCGGAGCTTCTCGGGTCCGAGCAGGGTGGGGTTGAGTTTGACGCTGGTATGCAGGCCGCGCTCTTCGATCAGGTAGGAGGCGATCTTGCCGATTTCATCCGGCGGGCATCCGTGCATGGTGGAGAGGGTGATGCTGTCGGAAAGCTGGGAGGGAATGGGGATGTCTTTCACCTCGGGGAAAAATTCGGCCACGGCCTGGATGCAGGCGGCGAGATGTTTGCCCGCGTGGTTCATGTGCTCGAGGAACCATTGGACGTTGGGCTGAAGGATGCCCTCCATGTTGTAGCCCACGCTCATGTTGAAGATCATGCCGGGGCTGGTTTCCGGCATGCCCAGCTTGCGATGCAAGGCATGGATGAGCACCCAGGCGCGCAGGTATTCCTCAAACGATTCATGAACCTTCAGCTCCTGCGACCATTCGACGTTGTATCCCTCGTCCTGCATGTCAATGCATGGCTTGGAGACCTCCAGTTCGTCCAGGGTCTGAACGGTCTTTAATTCCATGAAGCGCGCGCCGCAGAGCCAGGCGGTGATGATGTTCTGCGCCATCTGTGAATGCGGGCCGGCGGCCACGCCGAAGGGGGTTTCCATGGGATGGCCATACAGCGACAGCTTGAAGGGATCCGCGGTGCCGGGCCTGAAAAAGGCTTCCTGGGGGATGCCAAAAAGTGACTGGCGGGTTTCGAGTTCGGTGAAGATCCAGCTGGCCAATTGCCGCGTGGTCAGGGTTTGAAATTTGTCTGACATAATATGCTCCTGGTTAAACCCGCAATCCACTTCATATACCCCTTTCACCGCGGGGGATAAAGGCGAAATCGGAAGAAAGGGACGGGCATAGACGGAGGGACAGGCGAGGTGAACCTGACAAGTGACAGGCGAGAGAGCGGGAGGTGACGCGTTTATTGCCTTCCTGTGGGGGGCATGGTGGCCCCAGCCTTATACACCCCGGCGCAAGGCCGGGGGATTTGGATGGTAGCGCCGCAGGCTGGCTCCCATCACACCCACCTCCAAGCCCCAGTATTCAATCCGTTTGGTTGCGGCACTGCCGCGCTGGGTTGATTTGGTCCCGATGTGAAGAGTCGTCCGGTTATTCATTGGAAACCTTCTTCGTAGGGCCGAAATCTGTTCGGCCATGGGCGTTTCCAGGAT
>CAZFSE010000009.1:41417-44495 GCA_964521805.1 uncultured Verrucomicrobiota bacterium | reverse complement strand
GCGCTACTCGCCGACCTGAACCGGCATGCCGATGCGGACCATGTTCAGTAGTTTCTTTGCGTTCCAATTGGCGAGACGAAAACATCCGTGCGACTCGGTCTTGCCAATATCCTCGGGATGCGGCGTCCCATGGATACCATACCCCGGGAGGCTCAGCCCGATCCACGCCACGCCCACGGGATTGTTGGGGCCCGGCGGAATCGCCAGCTTGCGGCCCAGCTGGAGAGCCTCGGGGTCTTCAGGAAAAACGGCAGGATCAAAGTAGTAGACAGGATTCTCTGCGCACCGCTCCACCGTCAGGACGCCAGAGGGACGCTTCGCCTTGTCGCGCGCGATGGAACAGGGAAACAGCGCCAGGATGCGCCCGCGCTCATCCAGCACGGTGATCGTTTTTTGCGCGAGGGAAATGCGCACCTCCGAGGCTGCGGGCGGACGCTTCCCCTTGATGTCCGGCATGCGCACGATGGCCCCGGCGGGAGGATCCGGCCAGTCCGCATCTGGATTCAAACGCCGCAGAAGCCCCTGAGAGGACTGCGCCTCTTCCGCCAGCCGCTCCAGAACGGTTTCATAGCCAAGAGTGGGTTGCTGGGACTTCTCCAGCCAGGTGGATGGCATGCGCATGAGCCCTTCGTGATCGGCGGAGGTGACGGCCCGGTCTTTCAATACCGGCACGCCATTATCCAGCCGGCGCAAGGTCTCCTCATCAAAGGTCCCGCTGGCCGTCAGACCCTCCCGTGCCTGCCACGCGCGCAGGGCGCGCCGCGTCTTCTCGCCCATCACGCCATCCACGCATCCGCACGAAAAATGCCGGCGCGCCAGGAAAACCTGTCCGGCCAGAACTTGATCGAAGGATTCGCCGGGGACCGGCGCGGGAACGTCCTGGCGCGGCGGAGGGAAATCCACCGGCCTGCGCGGCGCGGGCGGAGGGATCTCCACACGGGGCCGGGGCCGTTCCAGACGTGCGGAGGGAATTACAGCGGCGCGGGGCACCGGCGAATGGGTGGCACAGCCACCTGAAAAAACCAACGCCAGCAAAGAAGCAATCCACCAGCCCCCAGCTCTCATGCGGCCCCCCTGCCTTCCAGTTCTTTCTTTCGCGGGCGTCCGGAGCCCATCATCACGCTGATGGGCCGCAAGGAGTCCACATTTTCACACACAATCTTGATGATGGCGGCAATCGGAATGGAGAGCAACGCGCCCACCACGCCCCACAGCCAGCCCCAGAACACCAGCGAGAGCAGAATCACCACAGGACTGAGATTCAGCTCATCGCCCATGATTTTAGGCACCAGCACATTGCCGATTCCATTATGAATAGCCAGCAGGCAGACGGTGCAGGCCACCCCAATCCAGTAGTTGGGATAAAACTGCACCAGCGCCAGCAAAATGGGCGGGATCGAGGCCACGATGGAACCCACCGTAGGAACGAAATTAAGAAAGAACGCCAGCGCGGCCCACGTCAGGGCAAAATCCACGCGCAACAAGAAAAGCACCAGCCAGACGAGAATGCCGGTCAGCAAGCTGACCAGCAATTGAACCCCCAGATACCTCCCGATCTGCCGGGAAATGGTTTCCAGCACACGGGTGATGGAATCAGCCAACCCGGGCTTGAACGCATTTTGTATCTTGTATTTGAAGTACGGCTTGCCCAACAACATGAAGACCAGAAAGATCAGCACCATCACCAGCTTGGAGACAAAGGCCACCAGCAGTCCGGGCAGGGTCACCAGGTAGGCGCCCAATTTCTGGCCCCAGTCCATCTTGCTCAGTGCAAGCTCGGGAATATCCACGGCGGCGGAGACGGACTGAATCAGCTCCGTCAATCGCGGACGGTACTTGGGATAGGCGGAAATGAATGACGACAGGCGGGCATTGGCGAAGACCACCCCCAAATAGCACACCCCCGCCAGCAGGATGAGCACCAGCAGAACCGCCACCCCGGCGGGAATTTTCCGGCGGGTCAGAAAACTTACCACCGGACCCAGGATGTACGACAACAGCCAGGCCATGATCAGGGGCAGAATCACCGATTGCGCCACCTTTAAAATCACGCCCACCGCGATCAGCGTCAACACGGCCAGCAACAAGATGATAATTCGGGAACGTTCCATGCCGATTCCTTTATTCGCCCATCCCCGGCAGGGGCGTCAGCAGACAAAACCCGCTGGCCGGGTCCAGCACCCGCTCCGCCCGCGCGCCGGTCAACTCGGTCAAAACAATCTCCATGACGTGCCAAACTTTTACCCCGCGCCGCACACACCCACAGACGGCATGCGTTCCACGCCCGCCGGCGATGTGCATGTGCAGTTCCGGCTCGCCCTTGGGATTGGGAAAAATCGTTCCCGTCCCCGACACCTCATAGACATCGTCGAGCGTGATTTCCAGCGGCTCGATCGGCGGCGCCGAGCGGCTCTTGGCCGGGCCCACCACCAGCTTGCTTCCGGCATCGGCCCCGCCCAACGCCACCAGCGAGGCGGCGCGAATCCCCTGCTCCACCGCAAAACGCTCGATCTCCTCATGCAGAATGTCCCCATCCTCCAGCCGTATCACAAACATCCGGCCCGTCCGCGCGGTGGTATATTTCATGCAAATTCCTTTTTTCCAAGGGTTGGAACTTTTTCCCAAGCTACTTCACGACTGCGCCGCTGGCCATGTCGCCATCCACGGTGATCAAGCGCATCTTCTCCCCCTTGGAGGCGGCCAGCAACATGCCCTGGGATTCCACGCCACGAATCTTGGCGGGCTTGAGATTGGCCACAATCACAATGGTCTTTCCAATGAGCTTCTCCGGCTCATAGTGCAGGGCAATGCCGGCGACAATCTGCCGTCGCTCCTCGCCCATGAACACATCCAGCCGCAACAGCTTGATGGAGCCAGCAATCTTCTCCGCGCCAATCACCTTGGCCGTGCGCAGTTGAAGCTTCGAGAAATAATCGTATTCAATTGGGCCATCCGGCAGGACGGCCACGCCCGGCGCGGCCTCCACCACGGCGGTCGGGGGCGCGGCAACCGGCGCCGGCGCAGGCACTGGAGCGCTTTCCACCTTGGGCGCCGGGGCGGCCTCCACGACAGGGGCCG
>CAZFSE010000009.1:2464-41317 GCA_964521805.1 uncultured Verrucomicrobiota bacterium | reverse complement strand
GCCGCCTCAACCGGAGTGGGGGCCGGCGCACGCGCCTTTTTCTTGGGAGGCTGGGCCGTCAGATCGAGCTGTTGCTCGCTGGCCTTTGCGGCCTCCGCCACAATGCGGGGAAAGAGCGCGCCAATTTCCTGCACCTTGGTCCCGGGCTTGAGCACACCCCATTCGCGTGTATGCGCCATGCTCGGCTTGCTTCGCTTCATGCCCAGCGCCTTGCGCAGATCGAGCATCTTCTCCGGCATGACCGGATACAGCAATGCCGCGCAGACGCGCAGGGCCTCGGCAGAAGCATACAGCACCACATGCAGGGGCGCCTTGTCCTCCTGCTTGGCCAGCGTCCACGGCTGTTTGATCTCCAGATACCGGTTGATGGAGCGCACCGCCGTGATCACCTGCTCAATGCCGGCACTCAGCTTCATGTGTGCGACGGCGTCTTCCATGCCCTTGGCGGCGGCCTGGATGCCCTCCCACAAGGACTTCTCTTCCGGGGCGTCGAGCGCCTGGGCGGAGATCTCCGGGAGCACGCCGCCACAGTAGCGCGTGGTCATGTTCAACACGCGGCTGAGCAGGTTCCCCAGGTCGTTGGCAAGGTCAGCGTTATAGCGGCGGACAAAGGCCTCCTCGGTAAAGCTGGCATCCTGCCCCAGATTCATCTCGGCCATCACAAAGTAGCGGAAGGCATCCAGCCCATAGCGGTCAATCATGTCCATCGGGTTGACGGTGTTCCCCAGCGACTTGCTCATCTTGCTCTCGCCGCTGAGCCACCAGCCATGCGCAAAAATCATCTCCGGCTGAGGCACGCCCATGGCCTGGAGCATCGTCGGCCAGTACACCGTGTGCGTGGTCAGAATGTCTTTGCCGATCAGATGGCAGGAGGCGGGCCACCACTTCTTGAAGCGCGCCTCGTCGGCGAGATACCCCACGCCGCTGATGTAATTGACCAGCGCGTCAAACCAGACGTACGTGACATAGTCGCGGTCGAACGGCAATTCAATCCCCCACCCCATGCGGCTCTTCGGGCGCGAAATGCACAAATCCTGAAGCGGCTTGCGCAGGAACCCCAGCGTCTCATTGCGCCGGAAATCCGGCTGAATAAAGGTGGGATGCTCCTCGATATATTTGATGAGCCAGTCCTGATACTTGCTCATCCGGAAGAAGTAGTTGGCCTCCTTGATCGGCTCCACCGGGCGGTGGCACTCGGGGCACGCGCCCTCCACCAAGTCCTTCTCCGTGTAAAAACGCTCGCAGGGCACGCAATACATGCCATCGTATTCCGCGCGGTAAATCTCACCGCGGTCGTGCAGATCCTGCAGGATTTTCTGCACCACAATCTTGTGGCGGTGCTCGGTGGTGCGGATAAAGTCATCGTGCGTGATGTCCAGCGTCTCCCAGAGCACCTTGAAGCGGACGACGGTCCGGTCGGCCTGCTCCTGCGGAGTGATCCCGGCGGCCTGCGCGGCCTTCTGAACCTTCTGCCCATGCTCATCCGTGCCCGTCAAAAACCAGGTGGGCACCCCCATCAGGCGGTGATAGCGCGCCAGCACGTCCCCCAGAATCGTGGTGTAGGCGTGCCCGATGTGCGGCTTGTCATTGACGTAATAAATGGGCGTCGTGACGTAATACTTTGAACAATTCATTCCATTCCTCTCAAATGCCCCCAGTATAGGGAAATGCTGGCAAAGGAAAAGAGGGAAAAGCGGCGGAGTTCTGTTCTCCGGCGGGCCCCTCTGAACGATAGTATTGCACGGCGGGGCGGAATCGGGCATAAACTCTGGGCATGATTGCAGAACGCAAAACAGAACGGACCTATCGCTGGCTGGACGTCATCAGCGTAGCCTTTGTGACGGTCCTGCTGGTCTCGAACATCACAGCCATCAAGGCGGTGCGGCTTTCGGACTGGCTGGGCATTGAGATTGATGGAGGCACCCTGCTCTTCCCCATCTCCTATATTTTTGGGGACATCCTGGTGGAGGTCTACGGATATGCCCGCTCGCGCCGGGTCATCTGGCTGGGGTTTGGCGCGAATGTGATTGCCTCGCTCATCTACAGCCTCGTGGCGG
The DNA here is from genome assembly GCA_964521805.1 of uncultured Verrucomicrobiota bacterium. GTDB lineage: Bacteria > Verrucomicrobiota > Kiritimatiellia > CAIQIC01 > GWF2-57-35 > CAZFSE01. The sequence goes on along the minus strand of CAZFSE010000009.1, from coordinate 39,260 downwards.
TGCTTCCCGCCGCGCCGGGCTGGCCCCTGCAGGAGGCCTTTTCCAGCATCCTGGGCCAGGCGCCGCGCGTGGTGGGCGCCAGCCTGATTGCCTTTCTCTGCGGCGAGTTCACCAATTCCTACATCATGGCCAAGCTGAAAATCCACACCCAGGGCCGGCATCTCTGGAGCCGCACCATCAGCAGTACCCTGGCCGGCCAGGCGGTGGATTCCATGCTGTTCACCTTCCTGGCCTTCGGAGGGCTCTGGCCCATACCGCTGATCCTCACCGTCATCTTCTGGAACTATGTTCTGAAAGTCGGGTACGAAACCCTGGCCACGCCCATCACCTATTGGATCGTCCGCAAACTCAAGAAAGCGGAGCAGGAGGATTACTATGACCACCAAACCCGCTTCAACCCCTTCACCTTCCAGCTCTGAGGCGCGCAGAAACAAGAAACGAGGCCTCGTGCCCATCCTGCTGTATGAGGATGAAGCGGTCCTGGCCTTCAACAAGCCCGCCGGCCTGCTGGTGGCGCCAGACCGCTGGGACAAGGATCTGCCCAACCTGGCTGACTACGTGCATCAAAACCATTCGCCGCGCGCCTTCAATGCGCACCGGCTGGACAAGGACACCAGCGGCGTGGTGCTTTGCGCCAAGACCAAGCCGGTCCTGGACCGGCTGTGCAAGGACTTCCAGAACCAGCAGATCTCGAAGCGCTACCTGGCCCTCACACGCGGCGTGCCGCGCCAGGACGCCTTCACGGTGGCCCGCCCCCTCATGCTGGACTCCGCCTTTCCCGGACGCATGAAGCTCGCGGACTACGGGAAACCCTGCGAGACGCAGTTCCAGGTGCTGGAACGCTGGCGAGGCTACGCCCTGGTGGAATGCCGGCCCCTGACCGGGCGCACACACCAAATCCGCCTGCACCTGGCCTCCGTCGAATGCCCGCTGGTCGCCGACCGGTTTTATGGCGACGGGCGGGGCCTCTACCTCTCCGAAATCAAGAAGAAGTACAGGCCGGGCAATCATCCGGAAATTCCGCTGATCGGACGCCTGGCCCTGCACGCGGAGAGCCTCTCCTTCAAGCATCCCGTCACCGGCGAAACCACGGAGATTCACGCCCCCCCGCCCCACGACTTTGAACTGGCGTTGAAATACCTGCGCCGCTGTGCCGGCGGGGCCTCCAGCGCCCCGGCTGACACGTGACGCCCAGCGCACGCATGAACGCACGCAAATACAGAACGCGCAGACTTCCGGCGGCCTTCGCAGGGCTGTTGCTGGCCGGAGCGCTGGCCGCCCATGCCCAGGAATACAACATCACCGGCCTCGGCGCGTTGGGGGGCACCGGAAGCTGGGCCAAGGCCATCAACAATCATGGCCAGGTCGTGGGATATGCCCGCGATGTGCAGGGGCGCGCCCAGGCCTTTGTCTGGCAACACGGCCACATGAAGGGCCTCGGATTTCTTCCCGGCGGCTCCGCCAGCAGTGCGCAGGGCATCAATCATGCGGGACAAATCACGGGATATTCCTACCTTTCCGCCACGCAGTATCATGCCTTCTTGTGGGAGACCAATCACATGGCGGATCTGGGCACCCTGGGCGGGCCAAACAGCGCCGGGCGCTTTATCAGCGAGGGCGGTTGCGTGGCGGGTTTTTCGCAACTGGCCAACAACGAACCCAACAACAGCTACTCGGAAGCCTTCTTGTGGGCCAGCAACCGGCTCATTCACATTCCGCCCTATCACAATTTTTACAACAGCGACGCCTTTGGAGTGAATGCACTCGGGCAGGTCGTGGGGGTCACGTTTGTTTGGACGCCCGGCGACCGGTACTGGGGCTTCCTGTGGCAAGACAGCAACCACAACAGCTCCAATGATCCGGGCGAGATGAAGCTGTTGGGAACCTTGGGGGGGCAATACAGCGACGCACGCGCCATCAACGAACAGGGCCAGGTGGCGGGATGCTCCTACCGCCCAGACGCGATCGAGCATGCCTTTCTCATCACGCCGGAAGACGGAGAATGGAAAATGCCCGACCCGGACAGCAACATCTCCCCCACAAACCGGCTCATGCGCGATCTGGGCGCCCTGGAGGCGCAGACCAACCGGTCCGTGGCCTCCGCCATCAACCAGGACGGATGGGTGGTGGGTTTCTCCACGGTCAATGCCGGCTTCAACCGCGCCTTCTTGTGGCGGAACGGCGTCCTCACCAATCTCAACCATTTGATCCCCGCCGATTCCGGCTGGACGCTGACGGAGGCCACCGGAATAAACGATCACAACGAGATCACCGGCAATGGCCTTTACTACGGACAGCCGCAAGCCTTTCTTCTGCACCAGGAGGGCGCCATCTCAACCTTCCTCCCCGTGATGCAACTGGATCATGTGTTCCTGTGGACAAACGAGGCGCACCAGGTGCTGACACAGGAAGTGCTCCGGGTGGAAGCCCTCACCATGAGGTGGTCCAGCGCCTGGGGCTCAGCCTTGAGCAATTATGCCTTTACCGTGGAAGGCCTCAATCCGCAAGATCCCATGCCGGAGTGGAGGGTTGTCGAACCCTCCTCCCAATGGCCCATGACCAACCAGTCGTGGACCTGCCCCCCCTTCTCCAACACCACGCTTCTCTTCCGCGTCCGCGCGGAATAATGGATGAGCCCCCTCCTCCGCTCACCACGAGGAAAACTGGACCGGCATGTAAAGGTAATCCAGATCAGCCCGGGTTCCGATGTCCACGGTCTTTTCCCCGTAGCCCTCGGCCCAGACCGTGGCCAGCAACAGCACCTCCGCCTGGGTTTCCACCTGAAAAAACACCCCGCCATCGCCGTCCGTCCACCCCCGCAGGCGCTGTTCCGGATATCCCGCGACAATCACGTCCACACGGGCGCCGCAAACCGGAAAACCATGCCGGCCGCAAACAGACACCTCGACCAGATAGGAATACACCGGGCAACAAAAATCATCCGCCACCACCACGGAGGCTTCCCTCCGGTCGTGGTGGTCCTCCTCACAGCCTCCCAGCAGGGTGGCCAGAAGCACCCCCACCCCCGCCGCCATAAACCACCGAACGGTCAATCTCTGCATGGCACTCTCCTTCTCGTCACAGGCTAGGACGAGGGCGGAGAGATTTTATTCAGGCCAAACTCATATTCGAAATTGGTGGTCAGCAAACCCCTGCCGAGAGCGGAGCGGATTTCCTCCAGGGTCCAGAACCGGCCCTCGTCAATTTCGCCGGGATCCAGCTGGAACGGGCCATCGTGCCGGGTGCGATAGGAGCGCACCAGTTCGGTCTCCACCGGCGAGCGCCAGAGGTACTGCCCCATCCACTCCAGATGAAGGGGCGCCACGCCCAGCTCCTCGATCATCTCCCGACGCGCGGCGGCCTCCGGCGCTTCGCCGGGCTGGAAATGCCCGCCCACCGAGGCATCCCATCGCCCCGGCTGAATGTCCTTGCGCAGGGAACGCTTCTGCAGGAACAGCCGCCCCGCCCCATCAAACACAAACACATGAACGGACTGATGGATCAGCGAGGGATCGCCATGGCAACGGCGCCGGGGCGCGGCTCCGATCACCTGCCCACTCTCATCCACCACATCAAACATTTCGCCGGCTGTCATGCGGCTCCTTTCGTTGAGAAGTTCATCCCCCGCAGACTGCCAAAAATCCGCCTCCTGTCACGCCCTGATTTCCAGGGCCGAGCGTGTCATTTTCACTCACGATCGTGAGCAAAAATGACACGCTGGCGGACGCCCGCAACGATGGGCGGGGCTTTTGTGCCCGCACCCAGCCGCGCATTTCCAGCGTCCATATTCTCAAGGTTTGTGGAGATTAAACAGATTTCCCTCCCGGATGTACAATAACGGGGGAATCTCATGACAGAAGAAAGACCCAGCCTCAACGAATTGGTGCACGGAGCCAGCGAATCGAAGATTTCCTCCGTGCGAACCGTGCTCGCCAAGATCATCGAGGTCATCAACAGCCCCTCCTCCAGCGCGATGGACCTCAAGGCCCTGATTGAGATGGACCCCCCGCTGGCGGGGCGGGTGTTAAAGCTGGCCAATTCGGCCCTCTATGGCCGGCACCACCCGCTGGTCCAGATTCTGGATGCCATTATCACCATCGGGTTTGAGTCCGTGCGGGAACTGGCCCTGAGCCAGAAGGTGTGTGAGATTTTCTCCAAAGGGGAAAAATTTTTTGGCTACACGCGCACGGCGGTCTGGATGCACAGCGTGGCCGTCGCCCTGTGCGGGAAGATGATGTATCGGAAGGAATTCCGCCGTCCGGGGGATGACATTTACACGGTGGGCCTTCTGCACGACATCGGCATTATCGTGGAGGACCAGTTTGCCCATGCCTCCTTCGTCCGCCTGCTGGAGGACATGCAGAAGGAAAAGGGCGACCTCTGCGCAATGGAACAGCGCCACTTGGGCTACACGCACCAGACCGTGGGGCAGGCCCTCATGCAGGCGTGGGACATGCCCCCCCTGCTGGCCGGCATGATTGGGATCGCGGAAAATCCCGAGCAGGCCGGCGCCGATGACGCCAGGATGGCCTGCACGCTGTTTGTGGCCAATCATGCCTGCCGGGCCCGGCGGATCGGATTTATTGAAACCCACAGCAACCAGGGACCCCTGTACCAGCAATGTTTGGACCAGTTGGGCGTCGGCGCCCTGGCCATGCAAATGATCATGGACGAGGTGTCCAACACGATCCAACAAATGGCCCAGGAGGGATGGTTCTAACCCCATGAGCACCGGCGAACATCCCCCCCTGCACCGGCTGGAGGAGAAAATTGCGGAACTGCAAACCCGCCTGAAGCATGCGGAGAACGAGGCCTTTCTGAACCGGGAGGAATTTCTCGCCGCCAAGACCGGTTATCTGAATCTGATGGAGGAACTGCGCCACCAAAATATGCGCCTGGAGGAACTCAAGCAAAACTTGGAACAACGGGTGGCCGAGCGGACGGCCCGGCTGGAAAACACCCATCTCGCCATGGAGGAAGAAGTCCGTGAGCGGCGGAAGGCGGAGAGTGTTCTGCGGGCGGCCGAGGCACAGAACGCCGCCCTGCTCAATTCAATTCCTGCGCTCCTGATCCGGTTCAATCGCAAGGGGCAGGTGCTGGACCTTCGGGAACAAAAGGACACCGAGCCCTACGCCTCCCTGGAAGAGGTCATTGGACGCCCCCTGGACCAGGCCTTCCCTGCCGCCATGGCGGAGGCCTTGCTCCAAGAAGGCCTCAAGGCCCTGGACCAGCAAAAGAGCCGGATGGTGCAGTATGCCCTGCACAGCAAAGGCGGAGCCCGTTTTTATGAGGCAAGACTCTCCGTCTGCGCCCAAAACGAGGTGCTGGCCCTGGCGTTTGATATCACCGACCGCATCCAGGCTGACGAATCCCTGCGTGACAGCGAATTGCGCCTGAAGGCCATCCAGGATTCCATTCAGACAGGGTTTATGCTGGTGGATGCCCAGACGCACGCCATTGTGGATATTAATCCGGCGGCGCTCGCCATGATCGGCGCACCCCGAGAAGAAGTGGTGGGCCGTGACAGCACCCGCTTTCTCACCCCCACCAAGGAGGAAAACGAAAGTGAACACCCTTGGAAACCGTCCTCCAGCCATACCCTCCGCCTTCTGCTCACGGCCCGGGGGAAAAGCATCCCCATCATCAAGAACAGCGCTCCGGTCAATATCAAGGGGCGCTGGCACTGGGTGGAAGCGTTCACGGATATCAGCGAGCGCGAGCGGGCTGAAAGACTGCTCCAGCGCCGCCTGGCCATGGAATCGCTCATTGCCTCCATCTCCTCGCGCTTTCTCAATGCCGCCACCAAGGAAATGGACCGCGAAATCACCCGGGCGTTGGAAGAAATCGGCCTGTTTGCGGGTGTGGAACGTGTGTTCATGGGCGTGATGCACACGGAACGCGGAACGCTCGATTTTGAATATGACTGGCTGGAGAATCCCAGCCGGCAAATCGTCATCTCGCCGCGCTCCATTCTGGTGCAAAATTGTCCCTGGTCATATTCCATGCTTGAACAACGCAAGGTCATGCAGGTGCATGCCCTGGATGACCTCCCCCCCACGGCCGCCGGCGAAAAACAACTGCTGAAATCCATCGGCGCGCGTTCCGCCCTGATTACGCCGGTGGTCATCCAGCAGGCCCTCTTCGGATGCTTGGGACTTGTGGCCGAAGCACAGGAGCGCGATTGGGAAGCCGAGGATATCCGCCTGCTCACCATCGCGGGGGAAACCATTGCCAGCGCCCTGCGCCGCAAGCAGGCCGAGGAAGCCCTGTGGAAGGCCAACGATGAACTGGACCAGCGGGTGGCCAAACGCACCCTGGCGCTGACACGGTCCAACACACAGCTCCAGGAGGAAATTGCAACCCGCCAGCGGACTGAGTCCGAATTGCAGAAGGCCAAGGAAAAGGCGGAGGAATCCAGCCGCCTGAAATCCCAATTCCTGGCCAATGTCTCCCACGAAATCCGCACCCCGCTGAATGCCATCATGGGGTTCGCAGAGCTTTTGCTGGCCAGCCAGGATCTGGAGCAATCCCGAAAGCAGGCCCGGACCATTTTGCATGAGTCGGAAACCTTTCTGGGAATGATTAATGATCTGCTCGACAATGCCAAGATCGAGGCGGGGAAACTGATCCTGGAGCCGCACGCCTTTGATCTGTCCGAGCTGATGGAGGCCATCGTCAGCTCGGCCCATGTCCAGGCGATCCACAAGGGGCTGAAGTTCCGGCTGGAGCGGGCGGACGGGGTCCCCACCCATTTGCTGGGGGATGAACTGCATGTACGGCAGGTCCTGATGAACCTGGTATCCAACGCCATCAAATTCACGGAAACCGGTTTTGTGCGGCTCTCCATTGAATGCGAAGAGCGGACGGAGAAGTCCGTCCGCCTGCGCTTCGAGGTGCAGGACACCGGGATCGGCATCGAACCCCAAAAACAAGCAGACATCTTTGAAAGTTTCACGCAAGCGGATGGGAGCACCACGCGCCGCTTTGGAGGCACCGGGCTGGGAACCACCATTGCCCGGAACCTGACCCACCTGATGGGCGGCGACATCGGGCTGACGAGCACACCGGGGAAAGGAAGCACCTTCTTTGTGACACTGCCCTTTGGCCTCTGGGTTCCTTCCAGCACAGAAAGCGCACCTGAAGAACCGCTCCCCGTTGAAAACCTGGCAGAGAAAAAGGCTTCATACCGCATCCTGCTGGTGGAGGATTATCCCCCCAACCAGGAGGTCGCCTCCCATCACTTGATCCACGCGGGGCACCAAGTGGATATTGCGGGGAACGGGCAGGAGGCCGTGGAGGCCTGCCAACGCCAGTCCTATGACCTGATTTTGATGGACCTCCAAATGCCGGTCATGGATGGGTTCGAGGCCGCGCGGCAAATCCGCCGCCTGCCCGCCTCCACCCGCACACCCATTCTTGCACTGACCGCCAACGCCACCTCGGAAGCCTCCGCGCGCTGTCATCGCGCGGGGATGGATGGGCTGATCACCAAGCCGGTGCGAAACGCCACACTCCTCAAGGAGGTGCGGCAGTGGGCGGGGAAGCCCCGGGCTCCGGAATCGCCCCAGGACCCAAAAGGCCTCCCGGAGCCTGCCCCGGAGCCCACTCCTCCTGCTCTTCTGCCCGTACTGGATTTTGAGCAGGCGGTCGTTGAGTTTGGCGGGAATCGAGCCCAGGTAAAGAAAATGATGGACCAGTTTGCCAACAAGGTGGAACAGCAGATCGCCCATATGCGCGCCGCCCTGGCGGACCGGCGAAGCGACATCATCCGCCAGGAGGCGCATCGAATTCGTGGAGGGGCGGCCAATCTGGCGGCGCATCAACTGGCCGAGGTGGCGGCACAATTGGAGGCGGAATCCACGGAAGCGAATCCGGATGAGCTGGCCGTCCAGCTTGACCAGTTTGAACAAAGCTATAGACTGCTTCAACAGGAAATCCAACACACGAGGTGATCGCATGAGAATCCTGATCGTGGACGACGACTACATCAGCCGAACCAAGCTCAAAGCCCTGATGGCCCCTTATGGAGATTGCGATGCCGTCTACAACGGGGTGCTGGCCCTGCAATTTTTCAAGCAAGCCTGGGACGACTGCGCCCCGTATGACCTAATCACCCTGGATGTGGATATGCCCGACTTGCGCGGGGAGGAAGTGGTGCATACCATCCGGGAGTGGGAGCAGGCCAAGAAATGCTATCAGAACAATGAAGAAATCAAGATCTTGATGGTGTCCGCCATGAAAGATGGCCAAACCGTGCTGAAATCCTTCTCCAAGGGTTGTGAGGCCTATCTCTTCAAGCCGGTTACCCAAGCCAGCATCCGTGAATCCATGGAAAAATTGGGGTATTGAACCGGATGAACCCGAAGGGGCGCAACGCCCCCAGGTTTCGACAGGTTTTTATTTGCTTTTCCCCGTTTGTGTTGCATTATGTACCGAGGGTGGGGATGAGAAGCTGAACGGGGGGGCAGAATGGTCACGAATTCCGCGCCGGCGCAAGAGGTCGCAAGGAGAAAAGAACCGCTGGATGGCGGACGACCGGACAATCTTACCAGCCGGGAGTGGGAGGCCTTTCATGAGGTCTTGGGAGATGTGGCGCTCACCTTGGCCTTGCCGGAGGGGATCCTCTTGTCGGCGGACAGCGCCCTGGCCAATCTCGTGGGCCAGCCGCCGGACGGCGATGTGGGGCTATCGGCCGGCGACCTCTTCCAGAACCCGTCAAAAGCCCTGAGTCTTCTGCAAAAAATGGCCAGGGAAAGCCTTGCTGTGCAAGGCCCCGTTAGATTCACCCTCTCGCTGAAACATGCTCAAGGCCACCCTGTTGAAGCCGAATGGGCGGCTCGTGCGCGACCCGGTTCACCACGGATCCTGGACTGCCTGGTTCGGGATCTCTCCGCCCAAGAAAACGTGCGCCGCGAATTGCAGCTTCGCCAGGAGAAGGAGGCCGCCATATTAAAGGCCCTTCCCGATCTGATCTTTTTGCAAGACGACCAAGGCATTTTCACAGATTATCATGCCGCCAATCCCAAGGATTTGCTGTTGCCCGCCAGCCAGTTTCTTGGGAAAACGATTCATGACGTCCTGCCCCAACCCGTGGCGGACCAACTGGCGCCCCTGCTCACCAAGACCCTGCAAACGGGAAAAATGCAACGGGCTGAATATACCCTGCCCCGGCAGGGCATCCTGCGCTCCTATGAGGCGCGCATAGTGCCTTGCGGCCATTCCTGCACCCTGACGATCATTCGCGACATCAGCGACCGCCGCCTCTTTGAGGACAACGTTGCCCAAGTCCAGAAGCTCGAAGCCCTGGGCCGCCTGGCGGGCGGCATCGCGCACGATTTCAACAATCTGCTGACCGTCATTCTGGGCAACACGGATATGCTCCAGCGAGGCATGTCCGTGCGTGATTCCAACAAGGAGCTGGCCGACGAGATCATGAAGGCGGCGATCCGGGCCTCCCGCCTGACCGGACACCTGCTGGCCTTTTCCGGCAAGAGCAAGTTTGCCATGCGGCCCTGCCATCTGAACTCGGTTACGACCCAGCTGCTGGAAAGCCTGCGCAACGATCTTCCCTCCAACATCACCATCACCACGAACCTGCCAGAAACCATCCCGCCCGTTCAGGGGGACCCCACCCAGATTCAAGTGGTCCTCCACAACCTGCTGGGCAATGCCATGGAGGCCATGGGCCAGCGCAAAGGCCGCATCTGCGTTTCCGCCGGCCTCCGCAAGCTCGATCGCAAATTTCTGGACCGGCATGAGACGGGCGAATGCCTGCCCGAAGGCAACTATGTCTTCCTGGCGATTTCGGACAACGGCCCCGGCATCACCGAGGCGGGCTTCAAGAAACTCTTTGATCCCTTCTTCACCACCAAGCAAGACCAGCCGGGGCGTGGCATGGGGTTGGCGGTGGCGCGCGGCATTGTCCGGTCCTTCAAAGGCCTCATCCACGCCACCCGCAACAAGAACGCAGGCCTCACCTTCACGATTTATCTCCCCGAGGCGCCGCCCACTCCGGAGGCGCCGCTCCTCCAGCCTGGCCGGGCTCTCCTTTCCAGGGAGGCCCGGCGCCGCCACACGATTCTGGTCGTGGACGACGAGGACAGCGTCCGCATCACCACCCGCCTGTTGTTGGAGACCCATGGGTTCAAAACCTGTGCCGCCAACAGCGGACGGGCGGGCTTGAGCCGGTTGGAAGACCCAGCCGCCGGCATTTCCGCCGTCTTGCTGGATTTGACCATGCCGGACATCAATGGGCAGGAGACTTACCAGCGCATGCGCCGAATTTCGGGGGAAATTCCCATCCTTTTTTACAGCGGCTACAGCGAGGAAGAAGTCTCTGATCTGCTTTCTCTGGACCCCAAGGCCGGGTTCCTGCAAAAGCCCTTCACCTCGGAGGCCCTGCTGGAAAAACTGCTGGACATGCTGGAATGATTGATTGGCAGGCAGGTCCCTGAAATGGTAATGTTCCGTTTGTGAAGAATCGGTCTTTAACCGCACGTGGAAAGGGAGAAAAGCAATGAAAACTCTGCGCCGCATGATCGGGACAACCCTTGCCGCCCTCTTCTTGATGAGCCATGGCCTTTCGGCCCTGGCGCAGGAAGAGATTCCTGTTCTCGAACCGGAACCCGCCGCCGCCCCGGAAACCACTGTGGAGCAGAAGACCATCGTCCTCACCCAGGAAGAAGCACCGCTCAAAATTGTGGTCTTTCTGCCTGAACAAATAGACACCGTCTGGTACTGGTACTATTACACCGATGAACAACAGCACATTGTGCAAACCTCGGTGGAAAAAGCCCTGATGAAATGCGGATACGACATCATTGATCTAAGCCTGGCGGACCTGTTCAGTGAGCAGGGAACCATGGAGGAGGTTCTTTCCCCTCGCGATGCCCTGAAAAAAGCCGCCCAACTGGGCGCCTCATATGCCATCCTTGGCAAAGCCAGCGCCAGCCAGATCAGCCGCAGTGTGGCCTACAATGTCAACGTGATCCGGTCTGGCGCCGAGGCCAGCGCCAAGATCGTCCGGGTGAGCGATGGCAAGGTCATCGCGATTGAGGAGGCCAGCTCGCAAGGGGGCGGACAGGCCCAAAAAGCGGCGGCCCAAGGCGCGCTGAAGGAGGCGGGCGCGCGGCTGGGCTCCAAGCTGTGCTCCACGATGAATCTCCTGCTGGGGCCGTGAGGCGCCCCCATGAAGCACACCCACTCCCGCAAGGGGTCCATGACATTCTCCTGGCCCACTCCCCCCTTTCAGGTGGTGCTGGTCAACCCCGAGATCCCACCCAACACCGGCAACATCGCGCGCTTGTGCGCCGCGACCGGGACGCCGCTCCATCTGATTGAACCGCTGGGGTTCAAGATCAACAGCCCGGCCCTCAAGCGCGCCGGCCTGGATTACTGGGACTCCGTCGTCTTGGGGCGCCACGCCAGTTTCGAACGCTACGTCGAGACCATCCAGCCACCCAACTTCTACCTTTTCAGCACCGGTGCGGCACAATCCTTGTACGAGGTGGACTTCCAGCCCGGCTCAGCCCTTGTGTTTGGATGTGAAACACGCGGGCTCCCGAATGAACTGCTTTCCACGCATCCAACCAGGGTTGTAGGCATTCCCCTGCGCACTGAACACGTCCGTTCGCTGAACCTCTCCAGCTCGGTTGCAATCGCTCTCTATGAGGCTCTGCGCCAATTGTCAACCCGTGCTGTTATTTAGAAGCTTGGGACCGGTTCAAAAAAAGCCCTATCCAAATTTCCTGCCAGTGGGTACGTAGCATTGAAAGCCCAAGGGGGTTTCCATTCATGCCGTTGGGTTCTGCACAGATATGAAGACCGACGCAAACAAAGTCATGGTCATCCATGATGATCCCGTGCAGTCACGGGGGATTGAAGCACTGCTGAAAAGCCAGGGCTTCGAGGTCCTCGCCTGCACCCGTGCCGGCGAAGCGCTGGCCCATGCTTCCAACGGACACCGCCCGGCGTTGATGATCATTCATCTGCACCTGCCCGGCATTGATGGCTGGCGGTTTTGCCGCCTGGTGCGCTCCCCGGAATATCCGCATCTGAATTCAACGCCCATCCTGATCGTGGGCGACCACATCATGCCCGACCAAGCCCGCCAGATTTCCATCGAACTTGGCGCCCATGCGTTCCTGCTGACGCCACTGGATCCCGGCCTTTTCCATGGACACGTGCGGGCGGCCATGGAAAACAAGCCTTCGCATCATCCCTGCCGCGTGCTGGTGGTCGAGGACACCCGCACCCAGGCCCAACTGATGGGTGAGCTGTTCACGGAGCGGGGATACCTGGTTGAATTTGCCGCCACGGGGCAGGAGGCTGTCAGACAATTCCGCAAGGCCCAGCCCGATCTCGTCCTGTTGGATTACCATCTGCCCGACATGATGGGCGACCAATTGCTCCAGGAATTCAAGCAGACTGATCCTTCCGTGGTGATTGTCATGCTCACCATTGACTCCACCCCCGAGCTGGCCATGCGCTTTCTTAACTTGGGCGCGGATGGGTGGGTCCGCAAACCCTTCGACCCCCAATCCCTGGCCGACTTCTGCGAAAAAACCCGCCGGGAACGCTCTTTGCTCAAAGTGCAGGATCTCCTGTTGCAACGCAACCGCGAGTTGCAGCGCGCAGAAATGCGGTTCCGCTCCCTCTTCGACAACATCCCCGAATCGGTGTTGGTGCATGATCTGAAGGGAGAAATCCTGCTCATCAACGAAAGCGGCGCACGGCGCTTGGAATGGTCTCCCGCGGAGTTGATGGGCCGGGACCTGAAGGAATTGGTTGCGGCGGTGCATGCGCCACGAATTTCCAGCCATGTGAAGAAGACCCTGCAGACCGGCCTCTCCATTTTTGAAACCTCCTTCATCAGCCGCTCCGGACGGCCTTGGTGCGCGGAGGTCACGGAGCGGGTGATTGATTTCGATGGCCACCCCGCCATCCTGAGCGTCTCCCGGGACATCACGGAGCGGAAAAAGGCGGAAGAAGACCTGCGCCAGAGCGAAGAGCGCTTCCGCAGTTTCTTCAACCTTTCCGCGGTGGGGTGCGCCATTATCGGCCTCGACAAGCGATGGATCGAGGTCAATGACCGGCTGTGCGAGATGGTGGGGTACACCCGTGAAGAATTGGTGGGCACGAGTTGGGCGGACATCACCCCACCGGACGACCTGCAAGCCGAAACCCCCTCGTATGAGCAACTGTTGAAGGGTGAGATCCAGCAGGGAACCAAGGAAAAGGTGTACATTCATAAAGATGGGCGCAAGATTCATGTCCGCATTTCCGCCCGCGTCATGCGAACCACAAACCATGAGGCGTACATCATGGCGGTGATTGAGGACATCACTGAACAGAAGCAATCCCACGAATACGCCCTCAAATGCGAGGCGCAGATCCAGCATGCCCAGAAACTGGAAAGCCTTGGGGTGCTCACCGGTGGCCTGGCGCACGATTTCAACAACCTGCTGGTCAGCATCCTGGGGAATGTGGAACTGGTTCTTTCCGAGCTCTCCCCGCTGGCCCCGGGCCGCCAGCGGCTGGAGGACATTCAGACCACCAGCCTGCGGGCCACCGAGCTGATCCGGCAAATGCTGGCCTATTCCGGCAAGACAGAATTCACGGTGGAGCCCCTTGATCTCAACAGTTTGGTGCGGGAGCTGGGCCAGCTTCTCCATGTCTCCATCTCCAAGAAGGTGAACCTCCGCTATGCCTTTGCGGAGGGGCTCCCCCTGATCGAAGCCGATGCTTCCCAGATTCGGCAGGTGGTCATGAATTTAATCATCAACGCTTCCGATGCCATTGGCGATAAGGACGGGACCATTCACGTCAATACCGGAGTGATCGAAGCGGACCGGGCGTACCTGACGGAAACCTATCTCGATGACAATCTGCCCGAAGGCCATTATGCCTACCTGGAAGTGACCGACACCGGATGCGGCATGACCCGGGAAACCCGGGCTCGCCTTTTTGATCCCTTCTACACCACGAAGGTCACAGGGCGAGGGTTGGGTCTTTCCGCCGTGCTGGGCATTATCCGTGGCCACCATGGCGCCATTAAGGTGTACAGCGAGGTGGGCAAAGGGTCCACGTTCAAAGTCCTGTTTCCCTGCCCGGCTCACGCCCTGACGGCAACCATCACAAGGGGCGGAGCCCCCAACACCAGCAAATGGCGGGGATCTGGAACAGTCCTGGTGGTGGATGACGAGGAAAGCGTCCGCACCGTCACCCGGATGATGCTGGAAAAAATGGGCTTTTCCGTGCTGACGGCCGCTGATGGACGGGAATGCCTGGAGGTGTTTTCCGTTCATAACAAGGAAATCCAGGTCGTGGTGCTCGACATGACCATGCCCCGGCTCGATGGCCCGGAAACCTACCGGGAACTTCGCAAACTCGACCCCTCGGTGACGGTGATCCTCTCCAGCGGCTACAACGAGCAGGACGCCATGAGCCGCTTTGCCGAAAAGGGCCTCGCCGGATTCATCCAAAAACCCTTCCAGATGAGGGCCCTGATGGAGACCTTTCGCGCCGTTCTTGAAAAGCCCTAAGGGCTTACTTCGACCGGATGGCCAGCACCTTGACGTGATCGGCGGCGTCTTCCAGCTTGTCGGTGATGGATTCGAGGTAGCCCGCCAGTTCGTAGGACAGCAGGAGGGTGGCCGGATCCAGATTGGCATGGATCAGGGACTCGATCAGCAGTTTCTTCTGGTCATCCGCATAATGCTCAATCCGGTCCACTTCCTCGCAATCCGCCACCGCCTGCTTGAGGTCATTGCGGGTCACCGCCGCAATCGCATCCTTGAGCTTGGAAGTGGATCGCACGATCAGCTCCGTTGCATTCGTCATGTTCTTGAGGATGTTATCCGAGAGCTTTTGCTCGATAAATCCCAGCAGACGGGCGGCCCCGTTGGTCCAATCGGCGATCCGGTCGAGATTCTTCACGAAATGAAGGAGCTCCTCCCGGTCCGGCGGAAGCAGGAGCCCCTCGGAAAGAGCCTCCACCATCTGGGCGCGAATGACATCCGCCTTCTGCTCGCACTCATACACCTTGGCAATCGCCACCGTCTTGGCATTGAGATCGCCCCGGGTAAAAGCGCTGACCGCGTCCGAAAAATATTTCACGGTCTGGCAGGTCACTTCCACATGTCGCTGGGAGTCCTTCAAGATGGAGTATTCCTCCGCCATGCCCAGCCAGCCCAGTATGTTTCGAGATTCTTTCATGCGATGTCTCCCTTATGCGACTTTAAAAGCCCAACAGATGCATTTCAAGATCAGATAGCTGATCGCCCCCGAAGCAAAAGGGGTTGCGATCCAACAACCCAAAATTTCACGCAGGACCGACGCATTGATCATGCGATAGCCCCGCACCAGCCCCACCCCAAAGATGGCGCCCACGATCGAATGGCTGGTGGAAACAGGAATCCCCAGCAGGGTATACAAATTGACATTCACCGCGCTGGCGATTTGGGCGGAAAAGGCCATGATGGGAGACAACGAGATCAGGCCCGACCCCACGGTTTCAATCACCTTGTAGCCCCAGGTGACAATCCCCAGCACGATGGCCGCCCCGCCCAGAATAACGCTCCAGGTGGGCGTGATCAGGCCCGCCCCCGAAATAATCCCCGTGGCGTTGGCGACATCGTTCGCTCCCCACGAGAAGGCCACGTAGCACCCACTGATGACGACCAGAAAGGAAACCACCGGGCGGGAAAAGCGGGCGGGAATAATGCGCGGGAGCAAGGCCCGAAAGAAAAGATACGTCACAAAGCCCAGCATGGCCGAACCGAGCGGGGTGAAAATCCAGCAGAGGAAAATATCCCGCAAGACTTTCCAGTGAATGGGCGCCGCCAGGGCAAGGCCTGCCCCCGCCACCGCGCCCACCACGGAATGGCTGGTGGAAATCGGGATTTTTCTCCACGTGGCAATGACCACCCAGCAACAGGCCGAAAAAGCCGAAACCAGTGCAATCAAGGTGGCATGGTTCTGGGTGAGTTCGCTCAAGGGAACAATGCCCTTGCCAATGGTTTTGGAAACGCTCCCCCCATACAGGTAGGCACCCAAAAAACCGAAAACAGCAATGAGTAAAATGCCCTGCCGCAGAGTCACCACCTTGGAACCCACAGCTGTTCCCAAGGAGTTTGCCGCATCGTTGGCCCCGATGGACCATCCAATCGCCGCCCCCATGCATATCGTTATGGCCGTCAAGAGCCAGAGCATGAAAAACCTTCCGTTAGCGTCTGATTAGCGCCGTGTTAGAAAACTCCATTTCAGGCCCGCTGTCCAGCCTGAACCGACTTTTCACAAAACAAAGTCTTATCTCATTGCCGTACAAACGGTTTTGTCCATTTCCAGCTCCGCACAGCCCGCGCCACCCCCTCCCCCTTTGTACTACTATCCGTCGTTTTCTTGTTTTTCTGACAAGTGACAGGCGCGTAAGCGGGAAGTTTTCCTGTAGGGGGGCAAGGTGGCCCCAGCCTTATACACCCCGGCGCAAGGCCGGGGGATTCGGATGGGTGCGCCGCAGGCTGGCTCCCATCACGCCCATCTCCAAGCCCCAGAAGTCAATCCGTTTGGTTGCGGCACTGCCGCGCTGGGTCACAATCCAGCGTTTAAACTCACGATCGTGAGTTTGAACGCTAGATTGTGCGCGCCGGCAGGGCAGGTTTCTCCCGTTTTACTGGCTTTTTTTCAGGTCTGAATCATTGGGATGGACGGCACGCGAAGGGGATGGTAAGGAAGACTCTTTCCAAAAAGGATACATCACCATGGCATTTGAAAATGGATCGGTCAGTTTTCGCCTCTACACCATGCCCCGCAAGCTCCCGGAGGATGCCCTGGAGCGCTTTGCCAAGGAGGCGGCACCCCCGCTGGAGACCATGTCTGAGGGCGAGGTGCGCGGCTGGGTCACCGGGCGGCACCTGCTGGACCGAAACATCAAGGAAGAGACCGCCTACTATGGCGGCTTTCTGCGCCTGGCCTTGCGGCTGGCGGAGAAGAAGGTTCCGCAGGCGCTGTTGCGCGCGGAATGCCGCATGGAGGAGCTGGCGGTCATGGCCGCGGAAGACAAGCCTTACTTAAAGAGCCAGCAACGCGCGGAGATCCGCAAGGCGGTGCATGAACGGCTTCTGCCCAACATGCCGCCACAATTGAAGGCCCTGCCCTTCATCTGCGCGCCTGAGTCCCGCTGGCTCTACGCCACCGCCCTTTCCACCAAGCAATCAGACATTTTCTGCGGGGCGATCCTGGCCACGCTGGGATATCCGATTCTGCCGGTGACGCCGGAATGCGGGGCCGCCCTGCGCCGCAAGATGGACGTGCGCGACTGGATGGGCGCCAGTTTCACACCGGAACTGGAAGATGACGAGATGGAGGCGCAGGCCGGGCGCGAATTTCTGACCTGGCTATGGTTTATGGCGGAGGCGCGCGGCGGCCTGCTGGCCGTGCCCGATGTGGGCGAGGTTGGACTGCTGATTGAGGGGCCGTTGACGCTGGCCAGAGAAGGCCATGGCGCACACATCAGCCAGCTGAGGCAGGGCGAGCCCGTCAACAGTGTGGAGGCCAAGACCTGCCTGCTCAGCGGCAAGAAACTCAAACAAGCCCGTCTTTCCTTCACGCTGGGCGAGGCCGTATGGCGCTTCGTGCTGGATGCGGATGAATTCGTGTTCAGAAGCATGGCGCTTCCACAAAGCGAAGAGAACCTGGATTCCATCAGCCGCTTCCAGGAACGGATGAGGGCGCTGGACACGTTTCAAGAGATTTTTTTGGGGCTCTACGACCACTTCCTGGAAATCCGCGGCGCCACCGGATCGTGGAAGAAGGAAAAAGCTGAGATCCAAGACTGGGTAAAATCCCGCAAAGGCCGCATGTGAGCAGAACTCAGGTGCCCATCAACTGGTGGATGACATCGGCGGCGGTGTAATCCGGACGCTCCGCCGTGCAGAAGCGGCCGATGGACGCAAAATCGTCACCCAGCGTCAGCAAGGGCAATTCCCGGCGGCCATCGGCCAGACGCTGAGGCATGCCCACATTGGCGATCAAGGCATTGCACAGGCACTTTCGTCCGATGGCGTCTTCCGCCTTCCCGCCCTTGGCGAGAAAAGCCTTTTCCGGCTCGGCGGGACAGCGATACCCCAGCGAGCCGTCTTCCTTGCGGTAAATTTCGCGAAGAAATCCAAGATCGCATACCCGGTTGCGCTGTTCATAGACGGACGCTTCCGAAAGCGTGCCTTCCAATTCAGCCACCTTGAAGGGGAAACCGGTGGGAGAGGCCCGTGGATCGGTAAATACCTTGGCGGTTCCAGCCAAAGCTTTTTGAACCAGGGCGCGGCGCAGTTCAGGAGCAAGGCCCGACTCTACGCAGAGTGCAAAGGGCGTGCCCACCTGCACCCCGCTGGCCCCCAGGGATAGCGCTTCCTGCACCTTTGCCCGTGTTCCGTAGGACCCGGCCAGCCAGAAGGGCAGGCCCAGTTTCCTGAACACCTCCAGGTCCACCGCATCCCGAAGCCCATAAATGGGCTCGCCGCTGGCGGTCAGCTTCATCTGTCCGCGGGGGGGCGCGTTATGGCCACCGGCGACCGGGCCTTCAATGATAAAGCCCGCCATCGGCCCCTTGACCCGGCGGCAGAGCATGGTGGCAAGGGTATCAGACGATACGATGGGCAAAAAGGCCGGACGAGCCAGCGGGGGCAGTTGCTGTCCAGGCTCCAGAAACTCCGCCGGATCAAACAGCATGTGACACGCATCGCCCCGCTGATTTCCTGCCACGTTCATGGTATAGGAAGCCGCTTGATGTTCGGCCAAGGCGGCGATCGCGGCGGGAAATTCCATCGGGATGCCCGCACCTACGATCACCACGGCCACGCCGGCCAGCATGGCACCATACAGGGACGGCAAATGCGGAAGCTGAATCTTCTCCAGAAAATTAATCCCCACCAGGCCCTCATGATTTTCTCGGGCCAAAAAGACCTCCACAAAATTGGCCGCCATGCACAACTCCTGGGTCAGCGCGCCATTTTCAACGGTGTGCATGCGGGAAGTTGTGTATGGCCTATCTTCAGAGCGGCCTTCCGGGATGAAATAGGTCTCTAAAATCCGTTTGGTAATGCGGGGGAAAGGAAAATGCGCCAAGGCGCGGCGGACATGCTCCCCTTCATCACCATCCTGAAGACGGCGGGACATGATTTGGTCCAGCGCGGTGCCGGCCACCACGCCCAGATGTCCAAGCCAGGAGACCGCGCGAGCCAGACGCCAACTGGAAACGCCTGCTCCCATGCCGCCCTGTATGATAATTGGAATCTTCACGTCCATAGGAGGCCACTATGAACCTGCCCCGTGAAAATAGCCAGTGTGGAATTTGAAAAATTGACGTGGATCATTAGGCGTCTTCTTCGTCCTCATGCCCTTCCGGTTGCAGGACGATTTGGCAGACCACAGCGGAAAAAGCCCCCACTACGATGCCGGAATTGAGCAAGTGCCGGGCCCAAACGGGAAACTGGGCAAAGATCGCGTCATTAAACGTCACCCCAAGGCCCAATCCCAGCGAAACCGCGATAATCAGCATGGATCGCCGGGTCAAAGGCCGGGTGGTCATCAAGTTGATTCCGGCGGCGGCCACGGTGCCAAACATCAGCAGGGTGGCGCCTCCCAGCACCGGTGCCGGCAGGATGGCAAAGATCCCCGCCACCTGCGGCAACAAACCCAGAACCACCAGGAAAAGGGCCACCAGCATGCCCACGGAACGGCTGGCCACACCCGTGATCTGGATGACGCCATTGTTTTGGCTGAACGTGGTGTTGGGGAACGTGTTGAACGCGGAGGCCAGCAGGGAGTTCAACCCGTCCGCCAGCACGCCACCCGAGATCCTCTTGAGATACAACGGCCCACGAACCGGCTCACCGGAAACCATGGAGGTGGCGGTGATATCGCCCATCGTTTCAATGCTCGTCACCAGATACACGAGTGCAATGGGAATAAACGGTGCCCATTCAAATCGGAATCCGTACTTGAAAGGCACCGGAACAACCAACCACTCCAGGCCACGCAAACCGGAGTAATCCACCCACCCCATCAGGATGGAGACCAAGAACCCCAGGCCCAACCCAATGAGGATGGAGCTCATTCGGAGCCAGGGATGGCGGCTTCGGTTAGCCAGCACGATCAGCCCCAGCACCAGCATGGCCAGACTAAAATGCCGGACACTTCCGAAAGAACCCTCCGCCATCGCGGCGGCACCGCCGGCGCAGTTGAAGATGCCCGCCTTGATCAACGTAAGACCAATCAGCGTCACCACAATGCCGGAAACCAGCGGAGTGATCACTTTTCGCATTTGGTGAATGAACCGGCTCAACACCATCTCAATGCAGGAGCCGGCCAGGCACATTCCAAAGAGCAGGGCCAGCAGAGAGTCCTTGGGCCAGTCAGAATGGCTCGCGCCCGCCGCCAGCAAGACCCCCACAAAGGAATAGCTGGTCCCCTGGATGCTCAATAACCCCGAGCCCACCGGGCCCAGCCGGCGAATTTGAATCATCGTGGCCACGCCGGAGATCAACAGGGACATGCTCACGATGGTCCGGGTGTCCGCCACCCCCACCTCCAGGCCACTGCAAATAATCAGCGCAGGAGTCACGATCGGCACAAAAATGGCGAGCAAATGCTGAACAGCGGCAAAGGCCGCCGTTAAAAACGGCGGACGGTCGTTCACACCATAGAGAATATCCACCGGCTGGTTTTCCATTTGTCGGCCCATCGTGTCATGCGCTTTATTTCACACGCCCACCATAAAAATTGTTCCTGGCCTACTTCATCGCATCCAGCAGACGGCTCACCGGGGCCGAGGCAAAGGCCACGCTGTAATCGGACAACCCGTACGGGATAATGAGCACGTCGCCATGCAAGAGGCACCCGCAGGAATACACGACGTTGGGCACATAGCCCTCGCGCTCATCGGCCTGGGGCACGATCAAGGGCTCCTCCAGCCGGCCAATGACGCGGGACGGATCCTCCAAGTCCAGCAGGATCGCCCCCATGCAGTACTTGCGCATCGGCCCCACCCCATGCGTCAGCAACAGCCAGCCGCGCTCTGTCTCAACGGGCGAGCCGCAATTGCCAATCTGGACCGCCTCCCAGGGGAACGTGGGGCGCGCGATGGTGCGGGGCTCATACCAAAAATGCAAATTGTCGGAATACATCAGCGAAAGATTTTCGCCATCCACCCGTGCAATCATGGCATAGAGGTCGCCGATCCGCCGGGGGAACAGCGCCATGCCCTTGTTTTGCGCCGCGGGGCCATTCAACGTGCTGAAACGAAACCGCCTGAAATCCCGGGTCTCCAGCAATTGAGGCAGGATAATCCTGCCGTCATACGCGGTATAGGTGGCGTAGTAAAGCGTGTCCCCATTCCGCTCCTGGAAACGAACAAACCGCGCATCCTCGATTCCGTTGATCTGGGAGGGGGATGCCGGGAACAAGACGCGCTCGGACAACTCGAATTCCGGAGGAAACTCCACCTCGTAGTTTGAACGAGCGAGCAAGAGCATGCCCCGGGTGATCATATCGTTCTCCGGGCGGCGCCCGGAGGCGCGCAAAGCCGCCACCACGGTGCGATCCAGCTCGGAGAAGGAAAAAACATCCGGCAATTCGGCCAGAATTCCGTCCGCGGGTTCACCGCCCATCCCCAGCTCCCTCAGCTTTCGATGAAAGAGGGCCTTCTCGTATGACGGATTCGGAACGGGCTGAACCGCCGCCGCATATTTCGATGGCGCCTCCACCTGGATCTGGTGCTGTGGATCCAACGTTCCGCCGCGAAAGGTGATGGACGAAATATGCCCCTCGCCCGTGGCCCGCAGGCTCAGCACAAATCGCAGGGAACCCGCAGACAGCCCGGATTGATCCGGGTGCAACACAATGGACGGATTAAACAGGGCGGCCGCCTCCAGCGAATACTCATGGCTGAAATAGGCGCCCACCAACAGCTGGCGTTCCGGCGTCAGTCGTTGATCACTCACCAGCAGGTAGCGAACCTGTTCATACCGCCGTTGAAACCAATCGGCAATCCTGCGATGCCGGTCCGAAAAATCCGCCAGCACTTCGCCCAAACGGCGGCAGACCTCCTCCTCCGAGAGCATCATGATGCGGGCCAGAATGTGCCGGGCCTGTTCCTCGGTCGGAGGATTGAACGGCTTCATGATCACGCGGGCGTTGTTGGGTTTTAGAAGAATCTGCCCGCGCCAGACCAACTTGGAATCCAAGGTTTCGCCAGCCGATGAATCAGGGTTTGACAAAGGCATGCACCTCGTTTTTGGCCATTTGCATCTCCACCAGGGACAGCAGGAATGAGAGCGTAGACTCCGCCCCCTGGTTCATATTAACCCGGTCCACATGAAGGCCATCGCGGCATCCCCCGCTGATGGCATCATACAGCTCCATGCCCAGATCGTTATGCCCCAGAAACCACTCGAACGCCTGCCGGGCCCGGTCATACCAAAGGGTGTCATGCGTGATCCGGTAAGCTTCCAGGCAGGCCGCCACGGTCGTGTAGGCCTCAATGGGTTGCTGATCATACAGAGGACGGTTGTCCTGCCCCTTTTTCCATCCCGCCGAACTGACCGGGCGGAAATAGCCGCCTTCCGCCGTCTGAATGCCGCAGAGCCATTGCAGGGAAGCCAGCCCCTGTTGCACCCACTCCTCCTGCCCCGCCAGGCGTCCGCTGGCCATGAGCGCATGAGGAAGCCGGGCATTCGCATACGTCAACTCCTGCTCCAGCCACGGCCAGTCCTCCCGGGCCTGCGCCTTGAAGAGATCAAAGAGGCGCACGGCCAGGGTGTCGCGCAACTGCGTAACCAGCCGGTCGCCATGAAGCCGCTTGAGATATTCCTGCAAGCCCAGCAGGGCAAACGCCCAGGCGCGCGGGGAGCTGAACTCCGCCACGGGCGGGAGCGCCTGCTCAAACAGCAGGGAGGCAAAGTCGCGGATTTCGCAACTATGGGAGCGCCCCACGCACACCCCCAGCGCCCACAGGGAACGGCCATGGCTGTCTTCACTGCCGACCTCCTCCGCCCACCGGCGGTCATAGTTCATGAAGTTTCGGAAGCGGCGCGATTGAAAACTGAAGGCATGGACGAGGAATGCCGCATAGGCCGAGGTGGGCTCGCGCAACACACCGGGGTTATATCCCAGCTCCTCCAGCAGGACCATGAGGATCAGGGCTCGGGCATTATCGTCCACGCAATAGCCGTGCGAATAGTGCGGGATGGAAAACAGGGCATGCTGAAAGAGGCCGGTGCCGTCCGTCAGCTGGAGGACATGATCGAGCTTGATGCGGGGCAGTTCGGCATCCTGCTGGTCGAGGGTTTTGACAATAAACGATTTCCGGGTCTGCACCCCCCGCTCCATGCGCGCGAGGCGAAAGGAATCCACATAGAGCTGTGCCACATTGCTCCACACCATGTTGCGGCCCTGTTTGTATGCATTTTTGCGCAAGGCATGCCGCCGCGTCTCATCCCGGAGCAGGCCCGAGACCTCACGGGCAATGGCGGCGGGGTCCCGGAAAGGCACCAGCACGCCACAATCGCCGGCCAGCAATTCCTGGGCATACCAATACGGCGTCGAGACCACCGCCTTGCCCGCGCCAAAGGTATAGGCCAGCGTGCCGGATACAATCTGCGC
This sequence comes from uncultured Verrucomicrobiota bacterium, assembly GCA_964521805.1. Taxonomy (GTDB): domain Bacteria; phylum Verrucomicrobiota; class Kiritimatiellia; order CAIQIC01; family GWF2-57-35; genus CAZFSE01. Next base: position 15,602 of record CAZFSE010000009.1, on the reverse strand, counting down.
CTCGTGCAAATAGGGCGTAATATAGATGTCCGCCGCCCCGATGAATTCCTTCAGCTCATCCATATCCACAAACCGGTTGTAGAAAATGACATTCTTCTGCACGCCGTTCTTCTTCGCCAGCCGTTCCAGGGAAAGCCGGTACGAATCGCCCTGCTCGCGAAGCACCTTGGGATGCGTGGCGCCCAGCACAATGTACACCGTGTTCGGGAACTCCGCCACAATCGCCGGCAGGGCATTGAGCACATGCTCAATGCCCTTGTTCTGGGAAAGCAACCCGAAGGTCAGCAGGACATTCTTGCCCTCCACCTCGAACTCATCCTTGTAGTAGTTCGGGTCCACGAACGGGACATCCGGAATGCCATGGGGGATCAAATCCACCTTCGCCTCCGGCACGCGATAGACCTCCTTCAGAATCTCCACGCCCTTCCTGGACATCACCACCATGCGCGTGGAGAGGCGGAGCAGTTCGCTCATGACCCGGCGCTGATCGTCATTGGGGGTCTGCAAAACCGTGTGGAGCGTGGTCACCACGGGCATCTTCAAATTGCGCATCAGCGCCAGCAGATAGCTTCCCGAGACCCCTCCGTAAATTCCAAACTCATGCTGAATGGAGACCGCATCCACATTGCTGATGTTCAGGAAGTCGGCCGCCCGCTGATACGAGGGCAATTCCTGCTCTTCAATCTCGAACCGGACTTCCGGCGGATAGGCATAGCCCTCCGCATAGTCATTGACCGGCAACGCAAGGCACTGGATGCTCGGATACTGGGCCGCCACGGAACGGCAGACATCCGTGGTAAAGGTGGCAATGCCGCATAACCGGGGCTGATAGTTTCCGACAAACGCAATTTTGTTGATCTCTGTATAACGAATCATGGATATGGACATGAACCATGCCGCCGCAAAAGGCAAGCCTGAATCAAGAAGATTCCAGTCCACACCCATCCGCCGTTCAGGAGTACGGAAGCGCATATAACAACCCAGTACGATACTAGGTTTAATTTTATACTGGATTTTTGTTGGGCGTTGACGTACTGTTCGGATTCACAGATGGCAACTTGCAGACGTCATTTTTGCCATTTTTGTGGTTTCTATTCGTAAATTGAAGAGGAAGTAGAAAATGAAATCAAAGCTGTTTTCGAGCAATGCCATGTTCAAGGAAGGTTCTATCCGATTGGACCCGATCAAGAGGGATCTGGAGGCCTTGTTGAGTATTAAGAAGGACAAAACCCCACTCTTCATCAACGCCGTCAACGAAATGCTCGGCACCGAGGTGGCGGAGCATGACCCGATCGCAACAGCGGTGCTTCCGCAACTGGGCATTGACCGTTCCACCTTCGACCATGCCTGCCATGTGGCCGGGTGGATGGCATCGGAGTTTTTCCCTGGCGGAGTTGCACGAGCGGACACCCCCTCCGTCATCGTGGAGGATCTGCTGGAACTCAAGCTGATCGCCCCCGGGCAGATGGCCAGGGCCATTGAACTGGTGCAAGCCATCCAGTCGCTGGCGAAGGAACAATTGCCCGTCGAGTTGGAAAAGGAGCGGGAACTGCATCGGGGCGCCCCCAAGGTGCTGGGCGTGGAAACGGCGATGTTCTTCCGGAATATCTTCCATTGACGGCTTCTCTTGCGCAGGTATAGTGCGCGGATGCCCCATATCATTGCAAATGGACTGTCCCTGCATTACGAGGAGCAAGGCGCCGGCGAACCGCTGATCTGCATCTCCGGACTGGGCGCCGGCCACGATTCGTGGTCCCTCGTCGCCCCCCGGCTGGCCCCACGCTTCCGGGTCATTACCTTCGACAACCGGGGCATGGGGCAAACCTCCGCCCCGGATGAACCCTATTCCATAGGCCAGATGGCCGACGATACGGCGGCCCTGATGGCCACGCTGGGACTGGCCTCCGCACACATAGCCGGACACTCCATGGGAAGCGCCATTGCCCTCAGCCTGGCCGTGCGCCACCCGCAGAACGTCAGGAAGCTCGTGTTGTTCAATCCCTTTGAGCGCATCCGGCCCGCCGCCCTCTTCGCCTTCCAGACCAACGCCCATCTCCTGCGCGAAGGCGTGCCAGAGCCGCTCGTCTTTGAGGTCATTCTGCCCTGGCTGTTCTCAGATAATTTCTTTGAAGTGCCGGACACGGTGCGCGCCATGATGGAGCTGGCGGCGTCCCAGCCGCCGCAACAAACCCTCACCGGCTTTGAGCACCAGATTGATGCCGTGGCTCAGTTCACGGCCCACGGAATCCTTGGACACATCCAGGCCCCCACCCTCGTCGTGGCCGGAACGCACGACATCATGACCCCGGCGGATGAGGCACAAAACCTGGCGGCAAAAATCCGCGGCGCCCAATTGGCCACCTTGGAGGCCGCCCATCTCAGCCTCATCGAAGCCCCCCAAGCCTGCGCCCACATCCTGCTGGATTTCCTGGGCGGCCAGCCAGAATAAAAAGTTCCAACCCTTGGAAACTTTTTTTCGATTTTTTCCAACCCTTGGAACTTTCTTCTTCTTTTTTTCCAAGGGTTGGAAAAAAACACAGGCCCCCCGGCGGAGCCGGGGGGCGTTCTCCCAAAGGGACGGCTCAGGGATTGGGATCGCTCATCAGCCACGGAACATAATCCACCGCGCCGGCGAACTGGCTGGCGGAGGGCTCAACCGAGCCCCACCAATTATCCTCCGCCATCACCGTGCCCGCGCCCGCATTTCGAAAATCGCGGTTGCCATTGCCAAAGAGGGAGCTATGCCCCAGGCTTCCAAGCACGCCGCCGCCAAAGTCCATCACCAGGGTTTCCTGAGCGGAGGCATTGATGCGCACCCCGGCGCCGGTATTGTCCACGGCGATGATGCGCTCGCCAAAGACGTTGACATCGCCCGTCCCATCGGCCCGGATGCGAAGTCCATCATTTTCATTCTCCCGCGCCGTCACCTGCTCCAGCCCCACTTCCATTCCAGCGGCGGAGCCTTCCAGCAGAAGGTCCACACCGCGGCCCGTATTGCCCCTGGCCATGACCTCGGAGAAATACGCATCCGTCAGGCCGGCGGCCGTGCCCATGTTGATGTTCATGCCGTCATTCGCATTGTCATTGGCGGTGACATTCAGGACCGCCACCTGCACATCGCCATCCGTGGCATGCACATTGGCCAGCAAGCCCGCGGCGCCGTTCTCGCTGAGGTTCACCGGCCCTTCCGGGAACTCAAAGGCGGCCCATTCCATGAAGCCGAGATCCGGATTGAAGTAATCCTCAAAGTCCATCCAGGCCATCGGCCCCATCCACAGGCTGGCACCCTCCGCCCCCAGCAGGGAGATATTCGCGCCGCGCCCCATGTTCTGCAGACTCGACACGTCGGTCAGACAGGCGGACGCCTCGCCGCCGGCGCCCAGATCCAACGCAATGCCGGCGGTGCCATTGCTGGCGGCATACACGCCGCCCAGCAAGGCATAGGCATTTTCCGTGGCGCTCGTTGCGGTCACCCGAATCCCCTGCTTGTCGTTGCCCGCGGCTGACACATGCGCAAAGACCGAGAGCGCGTCCTCCTGCGCATTCAACTCCACGGAGAAGCCCTGGCCGCCATTGTCCCACGCCTCGGCAAAGGCCATCACGGCATACGCTTCGCCCGCGGTGCTGGCCACCTCGGCATGAACACCATCCTTGCCATTCCCATAGGCCTCCAGGCCCGCCACAATGGCATAGGCTCCTTCCTGGCCCGACTGCACCAGGCGCAAGCCATGATCCCCATTCTCGTTCACCACGATGCCGCCCAGAGAGGCCACCCCTTCCGGAGCTTCCAGCGGCAAAATCTCCATCAACAAATCCGAAGAAAGGAAGGCGGAGATGGCCGTCCCATGCTCTGACTGAACCGCCACATTCAGCCCATTGCCCACATTTCCACTCGCGTGCGTATCCAGCAAAACCGCAAAGGCCGAATCATCACCCTGCACATCCAGAACAATGCCATCGCCGCCATTGCCATTCGCCAGCACGGGGCCAAACGGCTCGCCGGGGATGACCACGGGGAACCCCAGAAATTCTTCGCCCAGGATCTCCGCCAGCGCGCGCAAGGGATCTGTGGACGCCACCAGCGCCCCGGCCATGCCATCCTCACTGTTTGCCGCAACCACCATCCCCCCGGCCATATTGTCATTCGCGTGCGCATCCAGCACCACCCCAAAGGCCGACGACCCTCCGTCGGCGCTCACCATCAGGCCCATCCCCATATTTTCGTGGGCGGCGACCCTCGCCGCCAGCGCGACCGCGATCTCCTCCGACGTCACAGACAACCCCGCGCCCAATCCCAGATTGCCCCCAGCCTCAACGCCCAGCAATCCTCCAAGGGCGGCTGAATCTCCATTCACCGACAAGGTGAGCCCCGGCCCCACATTGTCACGAAGCACCATCCGGCCCTCGGAGGCGGGAATCTCGGGAAGTTCCAAACCAAACAGGCTGGCAATTTCCGCGCCCAGCTGGAGGGTCTCCATCAGATTCTTTGAGGAGCCCGCCAGCCCGATGGCCAGGGAATCACCCATCACCTGGCCTTGAATTCCGGCGCCAAAATTCTCTGTGGCGTTCACATCCAGCACGGCCAGTGCGGCCACTTGTTCGCTCTCCACAATGGCCAGGATGCCGCCCCCTTGATTGCCGGAAACCTGCACCGGGCCGCTGGCGCCCAGCCACCGGGAATACTCCGGCGGCAAAAGGTCCAGGGCCAGTTCAGAACCGAGCACGGCGCTCGACAAGGCGTCCGGCATGCCCACCAATCCCACAGCCACTTCATCTCCCTGCAAGTCCAACATAAAGCCCGGCCCGCCATTGCGATGAGCGGAAAAACCGGACACATTGGCCAGCACCACATCGCCGGAAAGCAGGAAGTCAAAGCCCGTTCCGGCATTGTCCGAAGCGGAGGAGCGGTCCAGGCTGAGCAACCCCAGCTCTACATCAGACCCATGCACTTGCACACCCGTGCCGTCATTATCACTCGCGGTCAGCCCCGAGAAATGCGCCTCAAAGAAACTCGAACCCACCGCCAGCAGATCAAGTCCGGCATCCCCATTGCCCGTCACCGCGGAATCCAGCACCTGAACTGAGGCCTCCTCACTGCCCAGCAGGCGCAGAAGCATGCCCTGCTCGCGATTGTTCAACGCCTGGCTGTTTTGAATGCCCAGCGAGGTGAAGTCATATCCCAGGGCCGTCACATCCAAGCCGGCCGAATTGTTGACAAACTGGCTGTTGTCCACCAGCAGTTCAAAGAGCGTTCCCTCCGGCGAAGGAAAGCGGCTCGCCCTGTTCGGTTCTTCAAAAGGCGGAGGTTCTTCACCCACCAGGCCGCCCATGGCGCCCAGCAAAAGACCCGCTCCCTCATTGTTCCTCACCACATTGTTCTGGAACATGAGGGAAAAATCTCCGCCCCGGCCCATCAGAACGCCATCCATCGCCCCCTCAATGAGATTGCATCCCACCTTCACGCCCGTCACATCATTGCCCAAAATACCCGTCCGGCTGACATCGGTGTCTCCAAGGAAAGGAAGAAACTCAAAAACCGGCCCGCCGCCCTGGTCGCTGTTTGTAACGCGAAACCCCTTCACCGTGGCATTGTCCGCCAGCGTGATGGCGGGCCCCTGGCTTCGTCCATCTATGGTCGGGTAGCTTCCGCCACCAAAGGATTTTCCACCGTTGCCCGGCACCGCACAGCCCCCGCCCCACAGGGTGATGCCCGGTGTCAGCACCACGTTTTCGTCATACGCGCCGCCGCCGAACACATACACATTGCGCCGGCCAAAGGCGTTATCCACCCCCTCCTGTACCGTGCCATACGTGTGCTCCGCCATCCCATTGCCGCCGGCTCCGCCCTGCCCCACAAAGGTCACATCGTCCAGCAAGGTGAAATCCTTGCGCTGGGTGCTCGACGACCTCCGCACCTCCACCTGCCGCAAATCCTCTCGCTCAATGAATCCCGACATCTCGGTCCGCACATGCGGATCACGCACCACCATCTCGGTCAGGCGCGACGAGAACGGCAGGGTCTCGCTTCGCAGGCGGCCCGTCATTTCGGCAAACGGATTGCGGCCCTTCGCCAGCGCGGACACATCAAAGGGCACCCGCCATCTTCCGCCCACATAATAATCACTGCCGGTCAGATCCTTGTTTTCAAACCAGCCCGCATCCAGATACAGCGAAGACAACAGCCGCAGTTCCGCGCGCGCCTTGAACCCCGCCACATCCTCCCCGAAGCCGGCATCAAACCAGTAGTAGCCCCCGAAGAGGCGGGCGTCCACTTGGGCGGGTTTCAGCGGGAGGGGCAGTCGCAGTCCCACTTCGCCATCGCACCCCTCCATCGCGCGCTCATACTGCTCAAAAAACATCGTCGTGGTCGTCGTGCGGGAGCTTTGCTCCAGAACGGCCGTCTGTTGGATGGCATGGCCCGTGGCGTAGGGGTCTTCCCATTGAAGGTTGGAGCTCGAGGAACGCTCCACCTGTTGTTCGGTCGCGGAGTTCACCGTGTTGCGCGTGCCCTCCGGCTTGTAATAATTCGCCCGCGCATCCACCCAGGGACTCAGGAATTCAAGGCCGCAACCCCATTGATGATACGTGCTGTTTCCGGTGTCCCGATAATCGTAATACGCATTGGCGCCCAGAATCATGTTTGAGCGGGGAAAGAGATAACGCCAGCCCAGGCCCAGATTGTACTCCTCCGCCGAATGATCCGTCCGCGAGGCCCGAGGATTCACAAACAGCAGGCTGGAGGAAAATGGAAAAACCGGAATCAGCAGATCACCCAGTCCCTCCGATTCATTCTCCTGATACTGCCAGCCCACCGTCAGGGCCGCCGCCGGCCAGTCCGCCACCTCCCGCGGAGGCACCGCCGCCGCCTCCTCCACGCCCTTCTCCGGCGCCGTGCTCTTGGCCAGCGCCGGGCTGGAGAAATCAAACAGGTTGAACAGCAGGCAAGAAAACAGCAGAGCACGCGCCAAGTTCTTCACACAAACCTCCTTGATGGGCGGATACCTTGAAAGCAACCAATCACTACCGGATTACGGACGGACTTTAAAGAAAAATCAGAGATCACGCAAAGAGGACGGAGAATCGGAAATTGACATGGGCCAGTGGAAAAAATACCGTGCACCCGATTGTGCGGCCATAAAAAAAAGGGAGAACAAAAATGCGCAGAATTGGTTTGTTGGGGATCAGGGTCCTGGCGGGCCTTGCCGTTGGATTCAGCTTGAGTGGGTGCGGCAAAAAGGAGTCGCCAGCGTCAACAGAGATCAAGCCGGTTGAGCTCTCCTACAGCATCTTCTTTCCGCCTGCCCACATTCAGTGCAAGACGGGCGAGGAGTGGGCGCGCGAGGTGGAATCGCGCTCCGGCGGGCGCATCAAGATCACCACGTATCCGGGCGGCTCGCTGACCAAGGCGCCCCAATGTTACGAAGGCGTCGTCAATGGCATTTCCGACATAGGCATGAGCTGTTTTGCGTACACCCGCGGGCGCTTCCCCCTGCTGGAGGGCCTGGACCTCCCGCTGGGCTATCCCAACGGCGTCACGGCCAGCCGCCTGGCCACGGAATTAGCCCGAAAGTACCAGCCCAAGGAAGTGGACGATACCCATCTGCTCTACATTCACGCCCACGGCCCCGGCATCCTCGCCTCGAAGAAGCCCGTCCGGTCCATGGCGGATATGAAAGGGCTGAAGGTTCGCGCCACGGGCCTCTCCTCCAAGATTGTTGAGCAACTGGGCGGCACACCGGTGGCCATGAGCCAGCCGGAAACCTACGAGGCCCTGCAAAAGGGCGTCGTGGACGCCACGCTCTGCCCCGTCGAAACCCTCAAGGGCTGGAAGCAGGGGGAAGTCATCAGCTCCGTCACCGATTCCTCCGCGATCGGCTATACCACCGCCATGTTCGTCACCATGAACAAAGCCAAGTGGGAGGCCCTGCCCGCCGACCTGCAGGCCATCCTTACCGCCGTCAGCGAAGAGTGGGTGGCCCGCCATGGCCAGGCCTGGGACGAGTCCGACCAAGAAGGCGCCGAATTCGTGAAGAGCCTCGGCCACGAGACGCTCCCCCTGGCGGACGGCGAAGCGCAGAAATGGAAGGCCGCGGTCCAGCCGATTTTGGATGACTATGCCACCCAGGCGGAGGCACAGGGGCTTCCCGGCCGGGCCTTCCTCAAGGACTTGCAGGAGGCTCTGGCCAAGGCCTCCCAACCCTAGGCGGCGGCATGGAATGGCTGAACCCCATCCGGCACGGCTACGAGCGGTTGTTGCGTGTCCTTGTGCTTGCCCTGGCGATGCTTTCCGGCCTCGGCATCGTGGGCATGATGGCGATGACCTGTGCCGATGTCATCATGCGGGCGTTCGGCAAACCGATCCGCGGGAGTTATGATGTCGTCTGCCTGTTGAGCGTAGTGGCCCTCGCCTGCGCCCTTCCCTATACCACCGCGGTCAAGGGCCACGTGGCCGTGGAATACTTCTTCCACAAGCTCCCCAAGACCTGGCGGGTGGCGGTGGACAGCGTGATGCGCCTGCTCATGATCGCACTCTTCGCCCTGCTGGCCGAAGAGTGCGTGAAATACGGGCTGAAGCTCCGCCAGGCGGGAGAGCTGATGCCCACCCTGCACCTGCCGGTCTATGGGGTGCCCTGGATCATCGCCTTCTCGTGCGCCGTCAGCGCCCTGGTGGTGGTGTATCACCTCCTGCTTCCGGGAAAGGTGGTCATCCGCCCATGACGGCACTGCAAACCGGCTTGGTGGGGTTCCTGCTCCTGTTGGTCCTGCTGGCGGCCAGCATGCCCGTGGCCTTTTCCATGTTGCTGGTGGGGCTGGCTGGCTTTGCCCTGATCGTCAATCCGCATGCCGCCTTGAGCATGGTCTCCGCGGAACTGTATGACTCCTTTTCCTCCTATGGGCTGACGGTCATTCCCCTCTTCATCCTCATGGGGCAAATCTCCTTTCATGCCGGGATCAGCCGCCGCTTGTTTTCCACCGCCTACCACTGGCTGGGTCCGCTTCCCGGCGGACTGGCCATGGCCACCGTGGGCGCCTGCGCCGGGTTTGGCGCCATCTGCGGCTCCGGCCCCGCCACCGCCGCCACAATGGCCTCCGTCGCCCTGCCGGAAATGAAGCGCTACAAGTACAACATGGAACTGGCCAGCGGCACCGTCGCCGCCGGTGGAAGCCTGGGCATGCTCATCCCCCCCAGCGTCGTCTTCATCGTCTATGGCATCATGACCCTGCAATCCATTGGCAAGCTCTTCCTGGCCGGGATCGTCCCCGGCCTGCTCATCACCCTGCTGTTTTGCCTGACCATCTACCTGCACTGCCTCTGGCGTCCACACCTCGGCCCCGCCGCGCGGGGCATCACCTGGCCCATGCGCTGGAAATCGCTGGCGGGCATCACGGAAACCGTCCTCCTGTTTGTGGTCGTGATTGGCGGCATGTTCACGGGCCTCTTCACCCCCACCGAGGCCGCCTCCATCGGGGCCGCCGGAAGCATCCTCATCGCCCTGGCGCGGCGGCGGTTGTCCTGGAAATCCTTTGTGCAGTCGCTGAAGGAGACGGCGCGGACCTCCTGCATGGTCATGATCATTGTCGCCGGGGCCGTGATCTTCGGGCGGTTTCTGGCCCGCACGCAAATCCCCGCCGAGCTGGCCACGTGGCTCACCAGCCTGCCGCTTCCGCCGTGGGCCATCATCAGCCTGATCATTTTGTTTTACCTGGTCGCCGGCTGTTTCGTGGATGCGCTGGGGCTGATCATGCTCACCATCCCCATCTTCTCTCCGGTCGTGGAGGGCCTGGGCTACGACCTGATCTGGTTTGGCGTCATCATCGTCGTGGTCACCCAGATGGGCGTCATCTCCCCGCCGGTCGGGGTCAACGTCTATGTCGTCAGCGGCATCGAGCGGGACATCCCCCTGCAAACCGTCTTCAAGGGCGCCCTGCCCTACCTGCTTTGCCTGATCGTCGCGGCCGGGATTCTGCTGGCCTTCCCCTCTCTTTCGCTCTGGCTTCCCTCGCTGTCAAAATGAAAACAAAAGGAGCAACGGCATGAGCACACCCTCCACCTTCCGACGGCTTCAGAACATCCTTTTTTGCACCGACTTTTCGGAGAATGCGGACTTCGCCTTTGCGTTCGCGCTGGAAGAGGCCCGGCACACCCCCGGTGCCCAGCTCCACCTGTTGCATGTGGTGCCGGAACCCGACGCGCAATTCTGGAAGACCTACATCTACGAAGTGGACGACGTGGACCAGAAGGCCCGGCAGGATATTGACGCCAAAATCCAGGAGGCCTACCAGTCCCGCCTGCCCGAGGGGCTCGCCATGACCGTGGCCATCCGCATCGGCGCCGCGGAGTCGGAAATCCTGAAAGTGGCCGATGAAATCAAGGCCGATCTCATTGTCATGGGCCGCCAGGGAAGCAGTTCCTTCGGCAAAGTCCTCTTCGGCAACGTCACGGAGAAAGTCGTCCGCAAGGCCCGGTGCGCCATCCTGGTCGTCCCCTTCAGCTTTGAACCCCCGGCGGAATGACAGAGAACAGACAGGTTCAGCGAGCCGTCTCTGCTGTGCCGAGGCTCTTCATCCGTGGGGTTACTCTTTTACGCTTCCCGCCGCGATGGCGTGGAGAATGCGATCATCCACCTCGCGCGAGTAATGCAGGATATCGCGGTAGTGGTCCAGGTTTTCGGTTACATCGATCCATGTTTGGAAATCAAACACCCGGACCTGGGGGTATTCCGCCAAGCGCTCTTGGATATGGGCTTTGAACGCCTCCGAAGCGGCCAGCACCCCCTCCTGCTCCGCCACCTTCTGCGCAATCACGGACAGGGGCGGGAAGTACACCTCGAACCGCACCTCCGGATGGGCGCGGATCAGGGATTCCGCATTCAGCTCAAAGCTCGCCTGCAAGGCCTCTGGCGCAAAGGAATCCCGCCCAAAGCGCCGGCGCCCGCGCGCCCGCGCGGCCTTCTCCCGCTCCCACTGCTGGAGGACAGCCTCACGCGAATAGGCGGCGGGCGCGCTGTAGCTGTTCTGCAATTGATCCAGGTCCAGCACGGCACGGGGACGCCGCGCCAGGGCGGCTCGGACAATCTTCCAGGAGGACTTCAATACGTCGAAGTTCAGCAGGTAGTGAACCTCATTGAAGGGATTGGTGTCGTAGAGATAATCCGGGAACTCGCCCTCCTCCGAGGCGGTGCGCCTGGGCGCGCCGCGAAACGCAAAGAGGTCCATGCACCAGATCACGCGCCGCACGCGCCCCGTCCGCAGGGCCACCTGCAGAATGCGGCTCATCTCCCAGGCCGAAGCCCCTTTGAAAGACAGGTTCACCACCTGCCCGCCCAGCACGGCCTCCACGTGCGAGGGTGCCAGGCTTTCCGCTAGCGAGGAGCCGATGATGACGCTGTCATATGGATAATTCCGGGCCAGGCCGGGATTCTGGTAGCGCTGTTGGCGCGAAAATTCGGGCGCATAGGCGGCCTTCCGGTAGAACTGCAACGGGTCCACCGCCCAGTTCAACAGGGCCAGCGCCCCCAGCGGCGCCATCGCCGCCAGCAGAAATCCCCACACATAGTTTTTTGGTTCCATATCCGCTCAAAATTGAAAATACAGAAACTCCGAGATGCGGCTGAGGCTCAACCGCACCAGGGCGAAGCCCGCCACCAAGCCCACAGCCAGCGCCCAGGCCAGGCGGGGCGACCAAGCCGGCCACCATCCGCGAATCTCCGGCACATCGCCGCGCAGGCGGCGGCCCATCCACTCCTGCGTATTCGGAAGCCCCCAGGCCACCGCCAACAGGAACCCCAGGAACAGCCAGGGGCCGCGGTCCAGGCGCCCCCAGCCGCTCTGCGCCAGCAGGCCGTGAAAAACCCGGCCCGCCGCGCCCACATCCGCGGCGCGAAAAAATACCCAGCCGGCCATGACCGCCAGAAAGGTCACTCCGCGGGCGGCCATCCGCGCGGGCAGGGAATGCCAGAGCGCGCCGCGCAAAAAGCGCCCCAGCAGATGCCGCCACGCGTGATTGACCACCAAATACGCGCCATGCAACGCCCCCCACAGGACAAACGTCCAGCCCGCGCCATGCCACAGCCCGCCCAACAGCATCGTCAGGAACAAATTGAAATAGCGCCGCGCCGCGCCGCGCCGGTTGCCGCCCAGCGGGATGTACACATAGTCCCGCAGGAAGCGCGACAGCGTCATGTGCCAGCGCTTCCAGAACTCGATGATGCCGGTGGCCTTGTAGGGCGAATCAAAATTGAACGGCAGGTCAATGCCGCACATCTTCCCCAGGCCGATCGCCATGTCGGAGTAGCCGGAAAAATCAAAGTAGATCTGGAAGGTGTACGCCAGCACCCCGGCCCAGGCCGCGAAGAAGGCCGGCGCCTCGCCGCCCGCGGCGGTATTGAACATCGGCGTGGAAAGCGCCGAGACGTTGTCCGCCAGCAGGACTTTTTTGGCCAGCCCCAGGCCAAACATTGTCAGGCCCAGGGCCAGTTGGCGCGCCTGCAGGCGGTACGTTTCGCGATGCGCAAACTGGGGAAGCATCTCGCGGTGATGCACAATGGGCCCGGCAATGAGCTGGGGAAAATAGGAGACAAACAGCACATAGTGCAGAAAATTGCATTCCTCCGATTCACCCCGCCAGGCATCCACCAGATAGGCAATCTGCTGAAAGGTGAAAAAGGAAATGGCCAGCGGCAGAAGAATCTCCCCGGCGGACCACTGCGCATGAAACAGCGCATTGAGATTCTTCAGGAAAAAGCCCGCATACTTGTAGTAGCCCAGCAGGCCCAGGTTGAAGGCCAGCCCCGCGCCCAAGAGCAGGCGGCGCGCAAGTCCGCGCGACCGGGGCCAGCGGGACAAGGCCACCCCCAGCGCATAATTCACCCCAATGGAAAGAAGCAACAGCGGCAGATACGCCGGCTTCCACCAGGCGTAATAGAACAGCGAGGCCAGCGCCAGCCAGCCCAGCGCCGGCTCATGACTGCGGCCCCGGCCCAGCAGGAAAAACACCAGCAAAACCACCGGCAAAAAGACGAAAATGAAAATGGGCGAATTAAACAGCATGCGTCAGACCCGGTTTTCCAACCCTTGGAAAACGAAGCACGGACCCTCCGCCTCAGGCGTTGAAGTCGTCAAAGGGCGTCATGTCGCT
>CAZFSE010000009.1:0-2364 GCA_964521805.1 uncultured Verrucomicrobiota bacterium | reverse complement strand
GAAGCACGGACCCTCCGCCTCAGGCGTTGAAGTCGTCAAAGGGCGTCATGTCGCTGACGACCTTCGAGCCTTGGAGCGCCGGGAAATAGTCCACGCGGGGCATGCCGTGCTCCGCCATGAAGGCATCCAGCTCGCGGCCCTGTTTGGGGCAGTAGAGCATGACGAAGCCGCCGCCGCCCGCGCCGATGATCTTGCCGCCGAGCACGCCAAAGCGCTGTTTGGTTTCCTCGTAGAGGCTTTCCAGGACGGAGAGGCTGATGCTCTTGGACATGCGGCGCTTGTGCATCCAGTGCTCGTCCATCAGGCGTCCGAAGGTGTCGAGATCGCGGGCCTCAAAGGCCTTGAGGATGCGCAGGCCCAGCTCTTTGATCTGCAGGAGGCTTTCCACCACGCGGGCGTGGTCTGGGCTCTCTTTGCGCTGGGCGGCATCGTTCTGATTTTTCAGCACCGCCGTGGCGGAGCGCTGGACGCCGGTATAATAAATGCGGGCCTTGCTGACCAGTTCATTGACGGTCATGAAATCCACGGGCACGGAACCCACGTCCACGTGGCCTTCGCGGTCAATGGTGAGGGTGCGGAAGCCGCCATAGGCCGCCATGTATTGATCCTGCTTGCCGACCGGCTCTTTCAGGATGTCCATCTCGATATGGCAGGCCTCCTCGGCCAGCTTTGCGGTGGGCGCGCTGTCGCTCTTGAAGGCGCGAATGGCGGTGAGCAAACCCACCAGGTAGGAGCCAGAGGAGCCCAGGCCCGACTTGGCCGGCATGTCCGCGATGCTGGTCAGCTCGATATTCCCCTGCATCCCGTGCAGGCGCAGGGCCTCGCGAGCCAGCGGGTGCTTGATCTCGTCCACGCTGTCCACGGTTTCTTCCTGGCTGTAGCGGATGACGATCTTGCGGTCGGCCACGGAACGGCGGTTGAGCATGATGTACATGTACTTGTTGATGCTCATGGCAAAGACAAAGCCGCCATGCTCGCGGTAAAAGGAGGGCAGATCCGTCCCGCCGCCGCCGAGGGTGATGCGAAAGGGTGCGCGTGTAATAATCATGTGTGTCCCCTAGCCTGTTTGTTGTTGCTGATCCACAGACGCCGGTCCGGTCATATCTGGAATCCGCTCTTCCGGGCGTCGTTGTAAAACATCTTCACGGTGTCGAGCGAGAAATCCTCCAGATCCTTTCCAAAATTGGCGGCCTTGGCCAGCAAATCGGGCGTTACGGTGATGATATGGCATCCAATTTCATTCGCCTGAATGATGTTGAGGGCCTCGCGCGGGCTGGCCCAGAGAAGCTCCGCCAGGGGCAGGGGCTTCAAGATCTCCAGCGATTCGCGCATGATGGGCAAAGGATCGAGCCCGCTGTCGGCGATGCGCCCGGCAAAGACGGAGACAATGGCCGGGACCTTCGGGTTCAGGGCGGCGGCCACCTCGCGCACCTGGCGCAGGGAAAAGATGGCGGTGACGTTGAGTTTGAGTCCGCGCCCGGCGAGATCCTGGATCAGCGGGGCGGCGGACTGGCGCGCGGTATTGGTGACGGGGATCTTCACGAAGACATTGGGCCCCAGATCGGCCAGACGCAGGGCCTGTTCGCGCATCTCGTCAAAGTCATCCGAGAACACTTCAAAGGAAACAGAGAGGTCCGTGACCACGCGCAACACTTCCTCGGCGAAGGCGAGGTAATTGGTGATGCCGGCCTTGGCCATCAAGGTGGGGTTGGTGGTGAAGCCCTTGACGCGGCCCTTGCTGTGGGCCTCGATGATGGAATCGAGGTCGGCGCCATCGGAAAAGATTTTCACCTTCAGGTCTTGAACGCGCGGCACGGGCGGGTTGTTGCTCATAGATTTTTTCCAGGGCTATTGAACGGAAGACTCCCATTTGGTGGGGGCGGCCTTCAACAAGGGGTGGCTGACCAGCAGGTGGCCGATCACGGAATGAAACGCCTCGGTATGCGGCGTGATGTGGCCGGCATTGACGGTGGGGATGATTACGCAGGCATCCGCCACGGCGGCGGTATAGCCGCCATCGCGCCCGACCAGGCCCACGACGCCCGCCCCCACGGCCTTGGCCATCTTCACGGCCTCCACCAGGTTCGGGCTGATGTTTTTCTCCGCGTTGCCGCCGCCGACGGATAGAATAAAAAGCACGTCCGAAGGGCGCAGGCGGCTGATCTTGAGCCAGCCGGTGAATGTGCTGGCCCAGCCCTCGTCATTGGTGCGGGCGGTCAGCTCGGAGACGTTGTCCGTGGGCGCGTAGGTTTCGATGGCGCACAGCTTGCGCAGATCGTTGACGACGTGCGAGGCGGAGGCGGCGCTCCCCCCCACCCCCAGCACAAAAACGCGTCCGCCCTCCTGGCGGCAACGCGCCAGGCG
>CAZFSE010000008.1:0-44636 GCA_964521805.1 uncultured Verrucomicrobiota bacterium | reverse complement strand
CCCAGGAAGAGCCCGCCCCCGTTATGGTCGCCGCATTGTGATTCGCGCCAGACAGACAGCCAATCGCCGCGCCCGCGCTGGTCAACAGGGTTCCTGCATTCGTCACCACCAAGGAATTATTGGTACCGTTAAATCCAACAAAAAAGGGCTCGTTCGTGTTGCTGACGCCCCCCGAAATCACCAAGACCGTATTGCTCTCCGCCCGGCACAACGCCGCGAATACCAGAAGAAAAGCAAAAGCCGCGACCACATGCTTCATAGATTCCCCCTTGTTTCCATGCAGTTTGTCCCGAAGGTGCCGCAGAGTCAAAACTGTTTTGCGCACCATCATCCTGCTTGAGTCTCCCTCATTGTTCTGTCACCCTCTTTTCCACGAAAGCGCTCTTTCAGGGCGATCCAAGCGAGCGAGTGCTCGTGCCGTCAGAAAAGCGATTTCATCTGCAATAGGGGCTCCATTATGAGTTGTTCTCGGAGGCATTGTCGGCATCACGGATTCCAACAACATGCCGTGCGTGCACTGCTGGGCCTTTTCCTGGGCGCCTCGTTACAGAGTGACGGCGAATTTCTGTATGAAGGATTTGAATCGCTCGATGTGGGCCAATCTGTCGGGCAGTTACAAGGTTGGGGCACGCTGGGTGGAAGCGACGTGGATTGTGTGGCCAGCTCCAATCATGTTTTTCAGGGATGCCGGGCCCTGAGTACGACGGATCAGGGCACCCTCGTCGAGAAGTGGTCTTCGGCCGCCTTCACCAACTTCTCCTGCGTGTACCGCGCCACCAATCATCCCATCATCCGAATGTCAGTCATGCTGTATCGAACGAACAATTCTCAGGTCGTCCGGCTGGGCCTCGGCCACGGGACTAACCTCCAGGTGTGGGCGGGTTCGTCAACCGCCAAAAGTGCCATTGTCGTGAACAATTACACAACGGGCGTCAACTTCGTCACCGGGCGCTTTGTCAACCTCACGCTCTTGTACAACATGGCTGAAAATCGGACCGCTCTGGAATATGACGGTGTGAATATCATGCCCTGGCGTTCGGTAGGCTCCTCCGTTTCGACCCAGTTCAACCTGTTTGCTGTTCGCCGCCATATCCCAGCGTTCGACTTGAGCATTGCCGGTGAAGTGACTTTGGATGCGGTCACCGTCGAAACATTTCCCGCCGCCACCGAAGCCTGGTTCAGATTCGAGGACGATGCCCATGACCAGATCACAGAGCATACCGGCAGTTTCCGGCCTGCGCCGCTGTATTTTACCGGCTTCTTTGCGCCATGCGCGTGGTCCCAATTGAAAATCGAGAACGACGTTGTTCACAATCGCAATGCCTACCGAAACGCCATATCCGCGGATATCTCGCGCAATGCCCTGACCAATTTCTTTCTGAACAATTGGACGCTGGAGTTCCTGGCCAGCATCGACGACTCGGAGACCACCGCCATCAGCCGCCTGTTGTTCGAGATCACCACATCCGAGCCCGCCATGACGGCGACCAACGCACAGATCAGCATCATTTGGGCAACGAATCAATTTCTGTATGCAAGCTTGCGGAAAGATCGGTGCGACCTCCCGGGTGGCCTGCACAACATCCCGCAGGCCGTCCCGCTTCCCGCAGATCACCGCTGGCATCACATCGCTTTTGTTAGATCCGGACAGTATCTTGAGACCTACCTCGACTACGAGCTGTATCGCTATGTCGAGCTCACCTTGCCGATATCGGATGGTTCTTACCATCTGACCACGAACCATTACGCCGTGCTGGGCGATGTGGATTACACCCACAATTCCAGCATGGATGAAATCCGCCTCACCGGCCGGGCTCTGGCCCCGGACGAGTTTCTTTCAATCAACGGGGCCGCGTTCATGGGGAACCTGCGCCTGGAGGGTACAAATTTCCATGCCTGCGTAGAGCAGAGGGACCACACCGGCCATCGCATTGAAATCAACACCAACAACCTGGCGGGAAACAGCTGGGCGACCTGGCATACCTACACCGCCACCGGAACCACACAAGACATCTCTTTTGGACTTCCGACCGTACCGCATAGCGCCATCCGCCTCCGCTAAACCCCAACCTGACGGAACTGCATCTGGGTTGAATCAGGGACAGGCATCAGTGCATCAGGGACGGTATTAGGGACAGTCACTTTTCGGCGTTGGCATTGCCATGCGGTCTTGGAAGAACACGGGAACACGACTTAAGCATCCATCGAAAGCAACAAGACGCTCGGTTCTGGTCAAATTCAGCACGGCGAGATGTTAAAACTCAATAAATGAGTCCTGATGGACCCATCCAAGGCAGACCCCTTGCGTGTGGCATGCTGGCAAGACGGATGTTTTTTGGACCGCTCAGACCGCGCGCAACTGCTTGTAGCAGTAGAGCGGCTCGGAGCAGGGTGAGCGGGCTCTTGTGTAGCCTCTGGCGTGCACCCTGAGAACTCCGCGTGATCGGCTGACCATATCCAACACAAACAGCTCTGAGCCAATGACCAGGCCGTCCACCCAGTAGCGCACCCTTCGGTTCATCGCCGTCGTGAACTCGGCCACGCGCCCATTTGGCTCCGCCTGCTCTGCCGTGACGCCCGCGAAATCCGCCTTCAACGCCGCCCGCAAGTCTGCGGGCGTCTCAAACGGATAAGCTCCTGCAAGCCAGGGCAGTAGAACCTCGCTGACGTTGGCTTCAAAGGGATGCTGACCCTTCCCACACCACGCGCCATAGCTGGAGAAGCGGGACTCCGCCGGGTTGCGCGCCATGCCTGCCCGTACTGAGTTCATTTCCACGTACTTACAACACTCCATGACCGCCGGGGCATCTCCCAGCAGGGTATGCTTGAATCGCTCCGCCCACAGATGCCCGCGACGCCGGGTCTTGCGGGTGCGATTGTACCAGCGGGAAAATTCCTGCTCCAAGGTCTGCATGTAGTGGCTGATGTCTCTCATGCGTGCCCCAATCTTGGCACAGCGGGGATCGGAGGGAGTCAGGGTGCGGCGGCCTTTGTGATAGGCGTTATAGCGAGCGCACACCTCCTCGGGCGTGGGAGACTCTGCCGGCGCATGAGCGACCACATGGAAATGGTTGGACATGACGTGATAGGCCACAACCTTGACGGTGTAAAAGGCGTCCTGCTTATGTAACAGCCTGATAAAGAACTCCTTTTCCTTGTAGCCAAATGGGAAATCGGCGGGTTCCCCCGCCACCCGGTTAAACAAATGATAAAACATCGGACGGTCGTCCGGCTTAAATCGTGGTCTGCGCATGGTTCGTTCCTTTCATGATAGCCTCCTACTATCATAAAGAAACGAGCACCCCGTTTTTCCGGTACTTTTTTGAAAATAAATGAAAATAATTTGCCTGTCCCTTGCCAAAGGGGCGTTGACGGAGGAGAAGCAAGCCCCTATGCTCGCGCGCAACACTGGAGGTTTGAATGATTCGTTCCATGATTTGCGCCGCGTTGATAAGCACTCTGTTGATTCCTTCTTCCGCTTTCTCCGCTGAAGCACAAGGTAGTGCTGATTGGCAGGGCGTAGCCGTCGGGGCGGACATCGGCACCCTGGGGCTGGGAGGAAAAGCCACCGTCTGCATTCTTCCGGAATATCTGAATGTCCGGGGGGGCTATTCTTGGGCAGAACTCACCGTCAACTCAAAGATCCGTGATATCGAGTACGACATGGACCTGAGCTACGGATCTTTCCCTGTCATGGTGGACTGGCATCCCTTCGGCAACCACTTCCGCATCAGCGCCGGTGCCATCTTCAACAACAATTCCGCCGGTCTAAAGGCAAAAACCACCGACAAACTTAAAATTGGCGACATGGAATTCACACCCGCCCAAGTTGGAACCCTGAAGGGCGACATCAAGTTCGGAAATTCCACCGCACCCTATGTGGGCCTCGGATTCGGCAATGCCGTGCTCCCCAACCAAGCGCTGAGCTTTGTGTTTGACCTCGGAGTGTTCTTCACCGGTTACGACCTCTCTCTGACCTCCGAGGGCGGAACCATGTCCGACAACCCCATCCTGCTTTCCAACCTGGAAAAGGAGGAAAAGGACGCCCAGGAGGACTTGGATAAGATCAAGATATACCCCGTGCTTTCCTTCGGCCTGGCGTATCACTTCTAGCCCAGCAATCGACCGCTGTTCATACGTACCCAAAGAATGTTGATGGAACAAGATGGGGCATGATGAACGGGTTGCAATACATCGGCCAGGTTGCCCTCCTCGGCCTGCTCATGGACCTTCTGCCTTTGGGAATTCAAGAGGCGCAGGGAGACCCGCTCTGCATTCCTCCCTTAATGCCTGTCCCTCCCGGAATCGCCCGACTGGGCAGTCCTGAGGACATACCGTCCAATCCCACCCGAATGGTGGAATTCCAAGGCTTTCTAATGAGCCGCCATGAGGTGACCGTTGAGGAATTTACGGCCTTTCTGAACGCCGCCCGGATAGAGAGATTTGAATCGTGCCCCCATATCCTTTACAGAAACGGGCGCTACGAAGTGCGCTGGGGACAAGGCCAAAAGCCCGTGTGTGGCGTCAGCTACACAACCGCGCAGGCCTATTGTGCGTGGCTCTCCAACAAACTGGGCGCACCCGTGCGTTTGCCCACGGAATCGGAATGGGAATATGCCGCGCGAGGCGGCATTACGGGCGCCCGCTTCCCCTGGGGCTGGGGCGGCCCGGAGGGACGCGCCTGTTTTGACCAAAAGTCCGCCTGCCCGGTGGAACAATACGCTCCAAACGCCTTCGGCTTATATGACATGGCCGGCAATCTGTTTGAATGGTGCATGGCAGAATCAGAAGACGCCCCCGCACCCGCCCGGGGTGGAAGCTGGGCGGAACGAGACCCCCGGTTCTTGCGGGTCCATCAGCGCGTTCATTTTCCACGGACATATCAAGACGCCGATGTCGGGTTTCGGGTGTTGATGGAAACCCCGTCAAAGGGTAAAGAGTAGGGACATGCACTACCGCCTCAGCCATATCGCCGAATATGCCGCGCTCCGGGCCGCGACCGGACTGCTCAACGCCCTGCCCCATCGCCTGGCCCTGGGGTTGGGCTGGATCTTTGCGGGCCTCAGTTTTCTCCTCCTGCGCAAGCGCATGCAAAAAACGAAGCACCGACTGATGCAGGTCTTCGGGAATCGTTTTAACCGCCAGGAACTCCATGGCATTCTCTGGAGTTCTTGGAGAAATCTCTTCTTTAACGGCATCGAAACCATCCGCACCCCCTCCGTCACCCCAGAGTGGATAAAAAAGATCTTTGACCTGAGCGATTATCCCATCCTAACCAACAGCATGAAGGACGGCAGGGGCGCGGTCATCGCCGTACCGCACATGGGCAACTGGGAGCTTTCCGGCATTGCGGTTCATTCCCTTGGCATCCGGCTGATGGCCATTGTGCGCAGTCAGAAAAACCCGCTCACCAACGCCTATCTCAACCGGATGCGCGAATATACCGGTGTGGAAGCCGTGCTCAAGGAGTCCAAATCATTCTCCGGGGTCATCAAGAAGCTCCGCGAGGGAGTTTGCCTGGCCATCCTGCCGGATGTCAGGGCCAAGCGGGACGCCGTGACCGTCTCTTACCTGGGCGCGCAGGCGCAGATTCCCCGCGGCATGGCGCTGTTTGCGCGCGAGGCGGGCGTGCCCATCATCCCTGCCTGCGCCTTCCGCAAGGGCTGGACCCGGCACGCCTGGAAGGGGTTTCCGCCCGTCTGGCCCGACCCTCAGGCAGAGAAAAATGCCGACATCCAGCGCATGACTCAGCAGGTGATGAGCTACTTTGACCAAGCCATCCGCGAAAACCCGGACCAATACTTCTGGTTCAACGGACGCTGGGTGCTGGGCGAGGACAAAAAAGCGGTTTGACCTGTGTCCGCCCTCCACGGTCCCATTCGCCTTGACACAACAGGCACGTATAACTATTTTATGTGTACGTGTGCATCGAGGAGAGGTGTTTATGCATGTCCGCCCGTTGTCCAAGATTCGTAGCTATGTACAAGACACTTCATTCAAGACACAAGAGAGCTACCGGCCCGGCGCATTCTTTCGGCTTCGTCCGGCCTCTTTTGTGATTTCTTTCCTGTTCATCATTCTGAATCTCGCCTTCATGCCAAGCGGTCATGCGCAGGGATGGATTGAAAACCGCTCGTATGACACGCCTTGCGCGGAGGTGGACAACATCAACATCCCCCTCTTCTTTACGAACGCCACGTCTTACCGCATCACCGCCACACATCCGTGGTACTACCCTGTTGCGATTGACGAGCGAGGCCCCGATTTCGAAGACTGCGATTTCACCGATCGAGGCATCTGGATCATCGGAACCAACAACAACAGCTCAGCGGAATTTCTCCAGACCGTGACGGAGCCGTCCTACACCTACTACGCACTCGACAACCCGCCTGCGGGCACGGACCAGCCGTGGTCAAGCTTCCCCAAAGAGATCAATGTGGACACAACCCCCGATCACTACATCCATTTTACCGCGGCGGAGTCGGGCGACGCGAACACCGAACTGACGATTGGCGCCACCCTGACCATCAAGCTCGTTGCGCTCGTCACGAACGTCCAGCTTCAGGCTCGCACCTGGAACGGCACAGGCTGGACCGATCATGGCTCAAAAACATTCTCTCCATCGGCCATGACGCACACCTGGAGCTTCCCTGACTTCACCTGGGTCGAAGGCGTGGACAGCAACATCGTCCATCTGCAGGCGACGCACATCCCCGGCGCGAGCAACGAATGGGCCGTCTACGATTACCTCGAACTCCGGAAGCGCGATGAGACCGGCCCCACGGAATACACGCTCTATGATGACGGCAAGGTCAAGGTGCAGGCGGTGCACATTGACTTCTGGTGGCGCGCTCCGCAAGCGATGCGGATCGGCGTGCTCGGCGGAGCCACCAATAACAACTCGCATTACCTGCGAATCTCACGAAAAGAACCGACGCTCTCGGGGTACAACGAGATCTTCGTACTCTACGAGGACGGCAACGCGCGAATCATCCCCTTCCCACCCGAAAGCCTGCCGTGGGTCCCTTATGGAGCCTCCGTCATCCTCGGCCCCACCGTCGAAGGCGATCGCCCCGTCGCGCCGATCAACACGCTGACGGTGGACCCGAACGATTTAAGGGTGGACATCGGGTACGAAGATGGCGCAACGGCGCGGGTGGAGATGTATGTGGACCGCGAGCGGAACGTCGTGGACGTCAGCGGCATTACGTACAACACCGAAACACAGTCGTTCGCGCGCCTGCGCTCCATGTGGGTACACGACGGCAAGTCCGACCTCGACCGCGTCGCCAGCCGGGACGGTGTGCATCCCATCTCGCGCGGATGGGACACGCTCGCCGGCTCCTGGTGGCGATTCTTCCGCGAGGTTCCGTCGTATCACAACACCTACTGCCCGGACTTCGCGGTGGAGGTCCTGGACCCCTCTTTGACCTTCCTCTCTCGCGAGGCGGAGTCGCTGAACAGCGGCAGTGGCTATACACTCTCCGCGCGCTCCGCCGCAAGTGGAGGGATGGTCGCCTCGGTTTCCGCCGCCGGAGGTGAAGCGAACTTCAACATCAGCCTCAACCGGCTCTATCCGGAAACCTCGCTCCTCCTGCATTACAGCGACGCAAATGGTGGCGACAACGGAACCAACCTCGGCAACCGGATTGACCTCTATGTCAACGGATCGTGGACGGCGCACACCTACTCGGCCAACACCGGCGGAAGCAACTCATTCGAGATCGCGCCCACACTGCGTGTCGGCGATCTCCTGCCGGGCGATCACACGCTCCGCCTTGTCATTGGCGCGGGCACCGGCGGCATGGATCTCGACCGGATCGAGCTGGTTTCGCGCCCAACGATTCTGCAAATCACCAACAACGTGCTCACCAGGCAGGGCGAATCGGTAAACAGCGGAAGCGGCTACAGCTTTTCGAACCGCGCAAATGCCGTCAACCACACCAGCCTCGTCATGTCCGCGACCGGCGGCACGGCACACTACGTCTTTAGCCTGCCCAGCACGCAGTCCAACCTCTACCTTCGCGTTCGGCATTCCGACGACTGGAACGCGACGCGCCTGGAGGTCCGGGTCAACGGCGTTCTCGCGGCCAAGACGCCGTCCATGACCGAAGGAACACTCAACGTAAACAATGCGGGGTTTGAGGATGGACCCAGCGCAGGAGGCACCCCAACCGGCTGGTTCAAGGACGGAAACTGCGGCCAGGAAGGCTGGGCCGGCGAGAATAGTCCGCAGGGCATCGCCTTCAACGGATGGGCCATGAACGCGGCCGGCTATTTTGGGCAGGAAGTCTATGCGGACTCGCAGTATGGCGATGTCTTCAGCTTTGCCATCCGCGGACGGCTTGAGCCGCCTTTTTATTCCAGCTCCGGCACGGTGCGCCTGAAGATTGAGTTCTGGGTCCGCGGAGAGGGGGCCGCGCGAGCCGTCGCCATTCAGAACGTGTACGCACAGCTGACCAATGCGCCCAACGCATGGCAACTCCTGCGCGTGCGCGCAACCAATGCATTTCCGGAAGTCAACCTGGTCAAGATTGTTGCCGATTTCGCCGACAGCCCCAACAGCGGCGGAGTCATCACGTGGGACCACGCGCAACTCTTTCAATGCCGCGGCTCAGGCTCCGATTACTTTGTCAACGCGGGCATGCTGTTCCTGGGCAACCTGTCCTCCGGCACGCATACCGTCACGCTGACCTCGGCCGCGGAAACGCTGGGAATGGAAGTGGATGAGATGGAGCTCTTCACGCTGGCACGCTCCAACCGCGCCCCCGTGATCCTCGCCCCAGCCGGATTTATTCTGCCCGTTGGCGTCTCGACGAGCTTCACGGTCCATCTGCTCGAATACGATCCTGACCCCGCGTGGGTGGCCGTCGCGCTGGGACCTGCCAATTACTCGTTTGATGGCGAGATCTTCTCGTGGACAGCGGGCGCTGATTTCGCGGGCCGAACCGGTGTCGTCATGTTCACCTCCAGTGACGAGCAGGGCACTGCGAACAGCACGAGTTCATCCAACGTCAACATCGTGGTCCCTTACGATTGGGACGAAGATCTCATGGGCGACGGCTGGGAGTGGACGCACTTCGGCACGCTGACCAATACCGGGACCGGTGATTTTGATGAGGATGGATTCAGCGATCTTGCCGAGCACATTGCCAACACCCTGCCAAAGGATCCGTACTCGTTCTTTGCTCTCGGGCCAATCGGCCAGGATGTGGAGGGACGCATCATCTCGGTATCCACCGCACCTGGGCGTCAATACACAATTCGTTACGCCGACGCGCTGGGGATCGCCTGGTTGCCGTTTGCAAATCCAGCAATGGGAACTTGGCTGGAAACAGGGCAGGTGAACCGCGTGCATTTCTTTGTGGACAATGACGGACCCGACACAACGCTCAGCGCCCCGGCGGATGGGACGAGGTTCTACCACATTGACGTTTCATTACCTTGAATTCGAAGCGGTCCTTGCCCGCCCGGCTTCGCATGGCCGCGCCCTAGAAATGCTTCGAGGCAAAAGCGCGGCCAGAATGACTCTTCAAGTACGCCTCAAACTCCGCCGCTTTTTCACGCGTGGCAAAAGCCACGGCGGTGCGGATTTTCCATGGCCGGTACTTCGACGTATGTGGGCATCCGCCTTCGTTATGCTTCTTCAGCCGTGCCGCGAGGTCATCCGTCAGCCCCGTATAGTGACGGCCTGGGAAGGCAAGGCTTTCAAGAATGTAGGTGTAAAAATATCCCTTCACGGGTTCGAAGCGGTCCTTGCCCGCCCGGCTTCGCATGGCCTTACGGCCATTCTGCTACGCCGGGGCAGGCTTCGTTCTCCGCTCCGCTTCGAACGAAGCCTGGTGGCGGGAGCCGGGGTCGAACCGGCGACCTAAGGCTTATGAGTCCTCCGCTCTGCCAACTGAGCTATCCCGCCATGAAAGGTTAGGTGGGATACCCTAGGCGATCAGGGCAGGCTTGTCAATGCCCTCCATCAAGCTTGCGAGCGCGCCGCAAACTTGGTAATGGAGAGGCCCTAAACGGGAGCCTTTTTCCATGTTAAAGACCCTGCGGGTAAAAAATCTGGCGCTGGTGGAGAGCATCCGGGTGGAATTTCAATCGGGGCTCAACGTCATTACCGGCGAGACGGGTGCCGGGAAATCCATGCTGATCGGGGCGCTGAGCCTGCTCATGGGAGAGCGGGCGGACAAACGGCTGATCCGGGCGGGCGAGGACGCCTGTGGGGCGGAGGCGCTCTTTGAATTGCCGGAGGCGGGCACCCTGAATGCCCTGCTGGAATCCCTGGGCCTGGATCCCTGCGAGGACGGCCAGCTGGTGATTCGCCGCGTGGTGAAGGCCTCGGGCGCCAACCAGATCACGGTCAATGACAGCCCGGTCACGGTGCAGGCGCTCAAGCAAATCGGGGATCTGCTGGTGGATCTGCATGGCCCTCACGATCACCAGTCCCTGCTTAGCCCGGAATTCCAGCTCAATGTGCTGGACGCCTATGGCCATCTTGAGGCAGAGCGCGAGGCCTTTGAAACGGTCTTTCGCGAGCGCGAGGCCTTGAAGGAACAACGCGATGCCCTCGCCGGCTCCGATGAAGAGGGCGTGGCGGAGCAAATGGATTTGCTGGCTTATAAAATAAAAGAGCTGGAAACAGCGGCACCGGTGGAGGGCGAGGAAGAAAAGGTCGAGGAGGAACAGCGCATTGCCGGAAATGCCCAGCGGGTTCTCGAGCTGGGGCAATTGTCCGTGCAGGCCCTGATGGAGGGAGAAGCCTCGGCCTTCAACGCGCTGGCGGTGGCGCAGAAGTCGCTGGAAGAGCTTTCCCGCCTGATGCCCTCCGCCCAGGAATGGCGGGAAGAAGTGCTGGACCTCTCCGGGCGCATTCAGGAGCTGAATGTGCTGATGCAAAGCGCAATGGAAAAGGTGGAGGCGGACCCGGCGCGGCTGGCGTGGCTGGATGAGCGGCTGGCCGTGTATCAAATGCTCAAGCGCAAGTACGCCCCCACCGTCCCGGAATTGCTGGCCCTGCTGGAAAAAAGCCGTACCCGCCTGAGCGAACTGGCAACACGCGGCGAACGCCTCGCCACGCTGGAGAAGGACATTGAAAAAGCCAGGCAGGAACTGCGCCGCCTGGGCGGCGCGCTTGGGAAGAAACGGCGGGGCGTAGCGGAGAAACTGGCGGCGGCGATCACCCGGGAGCTGAAGGCTCTGGGCTTTGCGCATGGAGCCTTTTCCATTGATCTGCAGACCGCGGAGCCCCGGCTGTCCGGAACAGATGCTCTTGACTTTGGCTTTGCCCCCAATGCCGGCGAGCCGGCCAGCGCCCTGCGCGCGATTGCGTCCAGCGGTGAGATTTCCCGCGTCATGCTGGCCATCAAGGTGGTGCTGGCGAACCATGACCGCATCCCCGTGCTGGTGTTTGATGAAATTGATTCCAACGTGGGCGGCGAAATGGGCAACGCCGTCGGCCGCAAGCTCGCGGAGGTGGCCCGCACCCACCAGGTGTTGTGCGTGACGCATCTTCCGCAGGTGGCGGCCTGTGGAACCCACCATCTGGCGGTCACCAAAGCCGTGCGCGAAGGACGCACCTTCACGGAGGTTCAGGCGCTCTCCACGGAGGACCGCATCGAAGAGCTGGCCCGCATGCTGGGTGGGAAAGACCTGACCTCCGTGACCCTCAAGCACGCGCGGGAAATGCTGAAGCCCCCCGCCTAAGCCCGGAAGCGGCAGGCCGTTTACCGCTGTTTAACGGCTCTGGCCACGGTGTGTTCCCGGCCCTGCTTCACCTTTTCGTAGTTTCCGAAAACTTCTTTGAAGTTCCACTTGATGAAATCCCTCAACCCCGAAATGGTCACCACGACCAGCTGGCCGCCGGGCCGCAGGTGATCCCGGGCGTCGCTGAGAATGATGTACAACAATTCCTTCCCCACCTTGGCGGGGAGATTCGAGACGATGTTGTCAAACTGCACGCCGCCCACCGCGCTGAACGCATTGCTGAGGTAGGCCTTGCTGTTGGCCAAGCCGTTCAGCTCGGCATTCTTCCGCGCAAACTCCACCGCGAGGAAATTGGTGTCCACCAGGTGGAGAGCCCCCCCGGGGCAGGCCTTCGCCAGCGACACGCCGATCGCTCCATAGCCACAGCCGAGATCCAGCGTGTCCTGCCCATCCTGCAGGTCCATCTGCTCGATCAACAGGAAGGACCCATCATCAATGGCGCGGGGGCTGAAGAGACCCCACGTGCTGTGAAACGTCAGCCGGTTCCCGCGCAGAACGGCCTCGAACACCAGGTCTTCCTTCAGTTGTTCCGGAGTCTTCATGAAGGGCCACTATGCCCGGCGGACAAGAAGCGGTCAAGAGCCGCGGAAACAAGTTTTCCAACCCTTGGAAACTTTTTCAAAAAACGTTCCAAGGATTGGAAAAAATCAGAAAATTGACGGGTGGAGCCTTCCGCAGTACGTTCTTCACTGATGAGCGCTCCATTGGGAACGGCATCGCTGTCCAAGCCAGACCTGCAACACCTGGGGGAATCTTTCCGCGCGGGGAGGATGTGCTTTGTCCAAAGCCTGCCCGTTTCGGCGCAGGCCTTTCTGGCATGGAATCTCCTGCGGCATTTCCAGCGCCCGGTGGCCTGGGTGTGCGACAGCCCCAAGACGCTGGATGTGTTCCATCAGGACTTGTCCGCGCTGGCGGGGCCGGACGAACTCGCGCACCTGGCCTTTTTTCCGGCACGCGAGGATACGGTGGCCGGACGCCCCGGCGCTCCGCATCCGGACCTGGTGGGCGACCGCCTGAGAACCCTCCAGCAGAGCCTGGCCCAGACCGCCCCCCTGCTGGTTGCCACCTGCATCCAGGCCCTGCTCCAGCCGGTCCCCCCTCCTGATGCAATGGCCCGGGACAGCCGCCGTCTGGAGTTGAACCAAGAAACGGACCTGGACCCACTGATCGCGTTTCTTGAGCACAATGGCTATCAATTCGAGCCAGAGGTTTTACAGAAGGGGCAGGCCGCGCTTCGCGGCGGCCTGCTGGATGTCTGGCCGCCCACCGAAGCCTGGCCCCTGCGTCTGGAGTTTTTTGGGCCGGTGCTGGACGCCCTCCGAACCTTTGACCCCGTGGGCCAGCGCTCGCTGGAAAAACGAACATCGCTAGTGATCCCTCCAGCCACTGAGGCCCTGGCCGCGAATCCCGCTGAATCCGTCCGCTTGACGGCCTACCTGCCGCCCCAGACCCTGTGGGGGTGGGCCGAGCCCGACAGCATTGACCAGCACGCAGAGATGTTCCAGGCCGCGCAGTCAACTCCCGGGGCGGAGAACCATCAGAACCTGCTCCTCCAGATTGAGCGGTCCTTCACCGGCGGGCAAGTGGCGGTTGGCCCCCACAGCGGGCGGGAAGCCCCCGCCCACCGGCTGGACCTCCAGGCCTGCGAAGGCCTGCCGGACCTTTCCAAGGCCCTGCATCCGGATCTGCTTGATGAAACCCGCCGCCTGCTGGTACGGCGGCTGGCCCGCCAGACCGCGGAGGCTCATTTCTTCTTCAACACCGAGGGCTCCCGCGACCGGTTTCTCGAATTATACCGCGAGGAAATCCAGGACCAGCAAAGCGTCCACCTTCATCTCCATCCGCTTTCCGAAGGATTCACCTTGCACGCCCGGCAGTTTGCGGTCGTGGCGGAATCTGACCTGTATGGATTCCGCAAGCAACTGCCCGGACGCTATGAACGGCGCGGGCGCAAGACCGGCCCCACCCGCGTGGCAGGCGAGCGCATCGCCGAATGGAGCGACCTCCAGCCCGGCGAGCTGGTGGTGCATCTCGATCACGGCATCGGGAAATACCTGGGGCTTTATCAAATTGAGTTTGACGGGCGCGAGCAGGAGGCGCTGGCGGTGGAATATGCGGACACGGCCAAGCTCTACGTGCCCGTATCCCAGGCGCACTTGCTCAGCCGCTACGTCAGCGTGGGCCGCTTGCGCCCCACGCTCCACACGCTGGGCGGCAAGCGCTGGACCCGCGAGAAGCTGGCGGCCGAGCAGGCCGTGCGCGACATGGCCTCCAGCCTGATCGAAACCCAGGCCCGCCGGGATGCGCTCGATGGACATGCCTTTTCCCCGGACACCCCCTGGCAACACGAATTCGAGGCCTCCTTCCCGTTCGCCGAAACGGAGGACCAGCACCAGGCCATCCTGGCCACCAAGGCCGACATGGAAAGCCGCCGCCCGATGGACCGGCTGGTGTGCGGCGATGTGGGGTATGGGAAAACCGAGGTGGCGATGCGCGCGGCCTTCAAGGCCGTCATGGATGGACGCCAGGTGGCGGTCCTCGTGCCCACCACCATCCTCGCCCAACAGCATGCCGACACCTTTGCCGAACGCATGGCGGCCTATCCCGTCACCGTGGACATGCTCAGCCGCTTCCGCACGCACGCCCAGCAGAGGGAAACGCTCCGGCGGCTCAGCGACGGCTCGCTGGATATTGTCATCGGCACCCACCGCCTGGTGCAGGCCGATGTGCGCTTTCACAACCTGGGCCTCGTCATCATTGACGAAGAACAGCGCTTCGGCGTGGAACACAAGGAGCGCCTCAAGCGCTTTTGCGAACTGGTGGATGTGCTGACCCTCACCGCCACGCCCATCCCGCGCACGCTCTACATGAGCCTGACCGGCGCTCGCGACATGAGCACCATCCAGACCCCGCCCCAGGACCGCCTGCCGGTGGAAACCATCGTCGCGCAAAACACCGACGCCATCGTCCGGGAGGCCATTCTGCGCGAACTCAACCGCGGCGGGCAGGTGTTCTATCTGCACAACCGCGTCATGAGCATCCAGACCGTCTGGGAGCGCCTGCGGAAGATTGTCCCTGAAGCGCGCATCGCGGTGGGCCATGGACAAATGCACGAAAAGGAGCTTTCCGAGGTCATGCACCAATTCATGCGCGGCGACTTCGATGTGCTCCTCTGCACCACCATCATCGAAAGCGGGGTGGATATTCCCAATGTGAACACCATCCTGATTGACCGCGCCGACCGATTTGGCATGGCGGAGCTGTACCAGCTCCGGGGCCGCGTGGGCCGCTACAAGCATCAGGCCTACGCCTACCTGCTCTTGCCCCGCCATGGGCGCCTCTTTGACACGGCCCGCAAGCGCATCACCGCCATCCAGCGCTACTCCGGACTGGGCGCCGGCTTCAAGCTGGCCTTGCGGGATCTGGAAATCCGCGGGGCCGGCAACCTGCTGGGCGCCCAGCAAAGCGGGCATATTGCCGCCATCGGCTTTGATCTGTATTGCCAGCTCCTGCGCCGGACCGTCGCCCGCCTCAAGAACGAGGCCGCCCCTCCGCTGATTGAGGCCGAGGTCAAGCTGGACTTTCTGGATCTTTCGCCGCAGGCCGCGGAGGCCGCGCGCGCCGCTGTCATTCCTCACGCCTATATCGAGGACGAGAACCTCCGGATTCAGATGTATCGCAAGATTTCGTCCTGCACGTCCGAGACAGAGGTTCAGGACCTGCTGGAAGAAGCCCGTGACCGTTTCGGACCTGTTCCGGAACCCTTGCGCCGCCTGCTCGATGTCGCGCACCTGCGGATCCTGGCCTCCTCTCGAAACCTCCAGGGGGTGGAGACACAGGAGGACAAGGTCCTGCTCCACCGGCAGGGCGACTATGTCACCCTGGCCGGCAAACTTCCCCGCATGAACACCCGGGGCGCCAGCGAACGCCTGAAGGAATTGCTGGCCTTGGTGGGAACCCTGCCGGCCTCGCTCCAGACGCCCCAGGCGGAGATAGAATCCGGTAAAAGGCCGGAGACCCATTCGCAAGATCGAGCGTGACACGCTCCATGGGCCGCTCTTCCAGAACCCGGCGCTTATTATCGAGGCCTGGAAGGAATGGACCTCCGCGCCTCCGAAAAACCTGGCGGAGGCCGTAGCGGCCTACAGCCTATTTCTCCAACTCCACCTCCCAGAGGGAGTGGCCCCACTCAGTGCCCCGCTCCTTGCAGATGAGCTTGAGATAGCGGGGCCGAGACTCTGCGGGAAGTGGAATCGCATCCACAACGCCATCCCCGTTCTCTTGTGAGAAGACGGTGGCCCAATCCGTGCCGTTGTCCGAGATGAACAGCTCATAGCTTTTGGCATAGGCGGTTTCCCAGGTCAAAATCAACTGGCGAAATCCGGCGGGCTCACCAAGATCAATCTGAATCCATTGAGGATCCGACCATTCGCTTTCCCATCGCGTGCCGAAATCGCCATCAATCGCTTTCGAGGCATCCCCGGACGAGGCGGTGACCGTTGCAGAATTGAGCGGCACAAAGGCCGGTTTCGGACGCCGGGTATGCCGTAGAAGCCAAGCGTAGAGTTCGGGGTTGTTGTAGGTAGCCGTCCACGAATTGTGATTCGCGTTGGAATAGAGGGTGAAGGAGATCTCGCCATCCGCCCGCTTAATCGCATCCACCATCAGCTTGGATTCTTCCGGTTCCACGATGTCGTCAAGCGCCCCATGAAAGACCCAGATCGGCAGGCGGCGAAGCTGGACCGCGGATTCGGCATTCCCACGCCCACATACCGGCGCCAGCGCTGCAAACCGCTCCGGATACCGAGTCCCCAGGGCCCACGTTCCAGAACCACCCATACTCAGTCCCGTGAGATAAATACGGTCCTGGTCAATCCGATAGGTCGAGATCAGTTGATCGAGCAAAGCGCTCAAGACCTCCACTATCAAGCTGTCGCTCCAGTCGGTGTCCTTGGGGCACTGGGGCGACACAACGATGAACGGCAGGTTGGTGCCCTCTTCCAGATTCAGGGGAAGGCCATTCCTCTTCACAGCCTCGACGTCATGCCCCCGTTCACCCGACCCGTGAAGGAAGAGAATCAGGGGCCAGGCCGTGTTCGCCTCTGCTTCGTATCCCTCAGGCAGATAGAGCAGATAATCGAGCGTGACCGTCTGAACAATTTCTTTTGAGAACGTGTGGGGGCGTTGAGGGGATTCTCCGGCTTGTGCAGAGAACAAAAAGACCCCACTGAACATCGCACATAACCATGTTGTTGCTTGAGTTCGCATTATAATTCCTCCCTGTGCGGCAAGCGTAGCCAAAGCGGTCAGGGATTTCGGACGACAGCCCACCGTCAGGGAAGCACAACGATGCGCTGAACCACGGCGGATGCATTGGTCCCGCCTCCCAGCCAGAGCTTCACCTGAAACGTGGCGGCTTCTTCCGGCCAAGCGTCTGCATCCAACGCACTACTCAGGCTGGCGGTGCCTTGACGGACCACATCCCGCGAATCCAGATAGTTGCCCGAAGCATCAAAGGTGCAAACCTGTGCCGTCAGGGTGCATTGACGAACATCCTTGCATTGGACAATCAAATGCCCGCGCTTCGGCCTGACAATCTGGCTGGGGAACAGGGCTGAGCCAATGCTGGCGCCTTCCACCAGACGCAGAGTTCCACCCAAATCCGATGGAGTCCAGACCACCTGATCGGCCGCAACTTCCGTCGTGGCGGCGATGCGTTCGTCATGCCATAGCTGGTCGTCCGCAACAGCCAGCCGGTACTGCAGGTCGGCAATCACCACCGCGGTGCCCACACCGCGCGACACCCACAGCTTGAAGGTGATGGCCTCCGTTCCTTTCGGGAAAGCCAGCCGGTCAAGAGAAAAGACCTGAAGCCCCTTTTGAGCCGAGTCTTTCACCAGATCAATGGCGCCCAAATAGGTGGTGCCCTGAAAGGCCAGGACTTGCAGGGTGTAGGTCCCTGCCACAACCTGCTGGACATCCAGGGCCACCTCTCCCTGGGGAAGCCATGCAAAGCGATCTTGCAGAACCACACTGCATACATCGTTTCGGGCGGGCGTCAGCACCAGCCCCTCCGGCTGAGCCTTCAACCGGGCTCCTTCCCAGGTCCAGGCATCCGGCCCAACATCCGCGGCACTAAACAACATCACTTGGCCGCCCTGCACACCCGCAGACACCAGACACACTGCCAATACCAACCATCTCATCTTCATGTCATCCTCCTGTTGCTGTATAGCTTGTCTTTTCTCGATTCAGAACACTATTCAGGGCTCACCATGTACGGCCCCTTTATGACCCGGTATGAAGACACCGCATGTTCGAGAGGAAACGCATAGGTCAAAATCTCATCGCTATCTCCACACCAGACATTCTCCAGCACGTTAGACCATTTCTGCGAAGGCAGGACCGATCGTTGAATGTGATAATACGAGCTTGAACTGCAATTGCCCCAGGAGATCTCAAGCTGATTGCTGACCAGACGGGTCGAATATTGTACCTCTGGCGAACGTTCTGTCTTGGCGTACTGAAAATCCAGCCGCACATTGTCAAAATAGGCGAAGCCCGATGGCGGCGGCGCCCCTGAATCGAATTGCATGAGAAAGAGCGTGGACCGTGCATAGACCACATCATGGATCGTCCGGCCCGCCACGGCAAGCTGGTTCGTCAAGATTTCGTAGGTCATGGTTAAGGAGGAATTCTTAATCACCTGATTGGTCATGGCCGCCACATTGGGATGTTCCGTCGAAACAAAAACGCCGGGGATCGGAGGCGAGTTGAAAGTGGGCCCGCCAAATTCCAGCTTGTGAAAGGCGCGCAATCCTTGTGTCAAATTGCTGGCGGCGATATCGGCTGTCAGCGTTATTCCATTGGTCAAGTTCACAACCTGATAGGTGATAAAATCCTGCACCCAAAGCCTCCCGTCGTATTGAGAAATCAACCCCTCCGCATCAAACCGCGCCTCCTTGTCTCCATCACCATCCACATCCACCACACTCCAGCCGGACGTGGACGAAACCGGGGAATACGGGTTGTCCATCCAGCACCAATTCTCAAACTCAAAATCGCCATTGCGAATGGGCGGCGATGCAAAATCGAGTTCGCTGACCCGGCCCAAGGTGAGATCATTGAAAAAGGCCTGGCCCACAGGAACCGTCTCCTGATTATCGTAGCGATGGAGAAAACAGGCGGCGCGGATCTTTTTTACATCACCCACGGTGCGGCCCATCTTCTGCAGGTTCCCTGCCAGGACGTTGTAATTGGCCACCAGGGTCACCGCGCGGCGCACCTGGTTGCTGGCCGCATATTTGCTGGCATCATATTCACCGCTCACCGTGGCCGCATCCAGCACATTGGAATTGACGTCCAGAAACTCAAGCTTGGTAAAGGCCTTGAGGTCACCCCCGGTTTCACCTGGGAGGTTTGTCACCATCACATCCCCGCGCAGGGCGATGCCGTACGGATATAGATTCATGTACCTGGAAGGCACGTTCTGAAAAGCCAGGACGGAGCTGGCCTGGCTGGTCAGCCAGGCCGCGTCCAAGACCAGCGTACTGCGCCCATCCTGATGCGCATTGCTCACGCTGACCCCACTGCCCCCATCAATTCCCCAGTGAGTCACCCAATGGGCGGTCCCCTCTGAAAAATCGCCATTTTCAAAATCCCATCCCGAACGCCCTGTTTGAACCATCCCCGCCGCCATCAGAATCACCCACAGCCCGCGATGCCATAGAATATGCATGTTGCCTCCTTTTATTTCTCTGCGTAATCTCTTGCCCTTGCTTTCACTGCAAACTTCTCCATGAGCGCCTTTACTCCACCACAATGCGACAGAAACAGACCGCCTCGGAAGCGTCATCCGCATCCATGGAGTTCAGGGGCTGATCGGTGAACGTATGCCACGGTCCGCCCGCCTGCGTGATTAGAGCTTTGCATCCTCGATCTTGAACACCCTCACCTTCATTCGCTGATCGCCCTTGCCCGTGCTTAATCCAATTTTGGGGGCAACCTGGCTGACATCCTTCCAATCAGCCTTGGGGACAGAATTCAACTTGATGACCCAGAGCTTCTTGTCATCTCTCTGGGGAAGAACCGTGATGGTGCGCAGATACTCCCCGTTGGCGTCAAAGGCATCCAGATCGAGTTGATAGCTCATGGAGCGGGACACCTCCACCACCTCGAAAAACACGGCATACTCCTTTAATCGCTGGACATCCACCGCGACCCGGTTGGCGGAAAGGAAATGCGCCCAGGTATTGGCGTTGCTGACGCCAAAGGTTCCCTCTCCTGCTTCGCCGGCATAATAGCCCTTCACCAGGGGGCCTTCATAAATGCTCCACTCGTCCAGGCTGGCCCAGTCTTCCTCCCAGACGGGTTCGCTCCATGCCGTGCAGGCCGCCAGAACACATCCACCCGCCGCCATCCAAAGCCAGCCCGCAAGGCGCCGGCCCATCCACTGTTTCGATTTCTGCATGATGCCCATTCCTTTCCTGTTGTTGCGCATCCTCACTCCTGCCGGCCGGGCGGTAAGACTTACATGCCTCGCGTTCCCCTGCCGGACAGCGGCGATTATGATAAGGTTTATCATTCGTGTCAACAGGTTTTTCCGGTTTTTTAGCCAGGCAGGCGGGGCACGAACGGCGCGGCCCAGGATAGCATCTAGGGGCGAATATCCCGCACGGATCCCCGCTCGATGAGCCGGTTGCCCAGCAGGGTGCGCAGAGGAGCGGCAGACGGAGCGCGCAATTCATTCAAAAGGCCATCCAGCGCCAGCCGGGCCATTTCAGGCCACGGCTGGGCAATGGTCGTCTGGGATGGAGTCAATATCTTCGACACCACGGGAATTTCATAGGTCAACAGGGAGATATCCCTCGGAACGCGCAGTTTCAACCGTTGCCCAAGCTCTTCCAAGATCGCGATGGAAAGATCCTCGCCGCCGGTGAAGAGGGCGGTAGGCTTGCCCAAAAGGACCTTGCCAAGCGTTTCATCCACGGGACGGCTTTCCAGGTAAACAATCAGTTCCTTGGGCACCGGGACACCGGCGGACAGAAACGCCTCCCGGAATCCGCGCTCCCGCTCCCTGGCCCCCCACTCATCGCTTTCGATTTGAACCAGCGCAATGCGGCGGTGCCCTTTTTTCAACAAATACTCCGTGCCCAGCCGGGCACCCTGAGCATGATCCGTCGCCACCACATGGAAAGTGCCTTGCGCGGGAATGTTGTTGATCAGAAAAACGGGAATGTGCTGAATCTTCAGCAACCGCTCGGTGGCTGGCCCAAACACCAGGCCAATCAAGCCCTGCGTATAGTGCTGATACACCCGTTCAAGCTCCTTCAGCGGGACGACCTCCAGAACCACGCCGCGGCGCGCGGCATGGTTGATCAATTCGCAAATGACGCTCCCGGCATAGCCCACCTCGTGGACCGTCTCAATCTCCTGCATCACCAGGCCCACGGTGATCCGCCGGGTGGTCAATTGCGGCATGAACCCCAGCCGCTTGGCGGCCGCGAGCACCTGGCGCCGGGTTTCGGGCGCCACATTGTGCCGGTTGTTCATCACCCGCGACACGGTGCCAATGGAAACACCCGACTCGCGGGCCACATCATAGATTGTTTTTGAAGCAGGCATTGTTCACCTCCATGCACTCGCTGAATTACGGCGGGGACAAAATCCGGTAAAACACAGCAGAGCCATTGACGGGATCCAGTGTGACGCGCTCCATTGGCGAGGCGCTGATTCGATTGGACTGGATGCAGACGTAGCCCCGATCCGGCGTGTTGGTGGAAGCATAGAGGGCATAGGGCGCCTGAAAAGCGCCGGGGAACTGAACCCGCAACTGTCCATCAGCAAAGCCCGCCAACTCCAGGTCCATGGCTTGGCCCTGGTCCAGCACACCTGCCGACGCCCGGCTCCAGGCCACGATTCCCTCTGAATCCAAGGCGCTGTTCCGCGCGCCGACAAACCAATAAGGCCGATTGAGTTGCTCGCTGAGTTGATGCAGGCCAGAGGAAGCCCCCTGGTTGGTCTGCAAAGCGATCCCTGTGCCCGAGGCATCGCGCAGGGATACTTCATACTGCCCGGGATCCAGCGCGAGGCACAGCTCGATGCCGCCCGGCGCGTGCACCCGCGCCGCGGCGGAAGTCACAACGCCCTCGAACCGCACGTGCCCACCGGCATGGGGCTCATTGGTTTTGGCCAGCCACACGATGGCCAGCGTGTCGTTGTCCGCATCGTAGCGCGCCTCCAGCCAGGCCGCTGAGGACGCGGCCCAGGCGGAGGGATCATTCTCACTCAACGCCATCACCGCGCAAACATCATCGCCACTGCGCGCGCGCGTCACCGCCACGCTGGTGAGCGTGGCGGAAAAAACGTAGCGGGTGCCGCGCTCGTTCCGGCGGATGAACCCGCTCGTCACATAGCCGGCGGAGGCCGCATCGGCGGGCGGATGAATCACCAGGCATCCATTGGTCTGCCGCACCGCCGCCACGTCCCCGGCCACCGTCCAGGCATTGCTTCTCTGCGCGGCCTCGAACTCGTCCAGCAGAATAAACCCATTGAACGGGATAAAGATGAAATCGGAAATGATCACCTCGACTTCCTGCGTGTTTGCAGGGGCGTTGGTGAAGAAGAGCCACAGGTTCATGTAGGCTTTTTCATTGGTCTCAATGGGAATGCCCCGCCCCAGAAAGGTGTGTGTGGCGATCAGGCTGTTGGAATCCGGAGAGGCGGGCGCATGCCCGTGGAAGCTCTCAAAATAAACCTGGTCCGGGCGCCAGATGAACCGGTGGGTGGAAAGGTCATTGGTCAGCGGAAGCCGGAACGGCGTGCTGTTGCCGCCGATGGTATAGGGCTGGATGGTGTAGAGCAACATATTGGTCTGCATGCCGGGAAACGCATGGCTGATCTCGATGTCCACCTCGTTTTCGTTGGTGCCATACACCGGCTCCTGGGCATAGGTGAAGAGGCCCAAAACCAGGTTGGAGTCCAGGCGGTCCACCCGGTTGTCCAGATGCCAGCGGTACTCGCCAAAGCCCAGCGGCGCCAGGGTTTCGACAAACGCGCAATGCCACTTGCCGTCCAGCCATTGCAGTTTCAGATGGAGCCGCCCCCGCTCATCCACGACGGCGCTGTTCGTGGAATAGAAGTTGGGGCCGGGTGTGTAGTACCCATCCACTTGCATCCACTCCCGCCCGGCAAAGTGAAAGGTTGAGGCCGGGACCCGGCGGAGGGCCGCATCATCAAACCAGACGGCACAGCCCTCAAAGTCCGGGGACTGCACGATGATCGGACGCATCCGGATATACGCCGTGTTCCGGGTGGCCTTGGCCCGGGCCGCCAGCTGAGTCCAGGAACCGGCGGGCATCCCGGCCAGCAGTTGGCGGGCGGAGCGCACCTCGTAGATGGACTGGCTGTTGGCATTCAAAAACGAAAACTGGACCTCGCCAAAAAATCGCCCGGTGATGACATTGTCCACCCGCGCCCAAATGCTGGCCTCCCAGATTTCCCCTTCCCGGGCGGGATGATCCTGATAGACCCCCGACCCGTTCCAGTCGGGCGGATTGGTCGGCCACCAGTTGCCATAGGCCAGAACCGCACGCGAACCCTCATGGGCCTGTGGATAATCGTACCGGTACGCATTTCCGAAACGCGTCCAATCCGTGATGCTGGCCTCGGAGGCCCCCTCCTCAAAGCCGGCATTGCGCAACACATTGGAATACAGCCCCTCCTGGGCGCCCGCGAGTTTTGGCAGGCACAGGAAAGCCACAAGCAAAACGAGCCGGGCTTTTTTCATAGAAACAGATTTCCAGGATTGAGCCGGCCGGCGGGATCCAGCAGGCGCTTGATGCGGCGCATCTCTTCCACCCCTTCGCGTCCCACCATGCGCTCCAAAAGGTCCGTCTTCAATTTTCCAATGCCATGCTCCGCGGAGACTGAGCCGCCCCATTGAATCACACGCTCCGCCCAGGAAAGATAAAGCGCCTTGCCCTGCTGGTATTCCTCGAGAGAGCGGGGCAGAATGTTCACATGGACGTGGTTGTTGCCGATGTGCCCGAAGATCACATAGTCCAGGCCCGCCGCCGCCAGCCCTTCGTGATACATCCGCAACACATCCTCCAGCGCGGCAGAGGGCACGGACATG
Source organism: uncultured Verrucomicrobiota bacterium (assembly GCA_964521805.1). Taxonomy (GTDB): domain Bacteria; phylum Verrucomicrobiota; class Kiritimatiellia; order CAIQIC01; family GWF2-57-35; genus CAZFSE01. The sequence continues at coordinate 20,737 of CAZFSE010000008.1, read as the reverse complement.
TCGGTGCCCAGCTTGGTCAGCCCCGGCTCCGTCCGGCGCCGCTCATCAATCCGCGCGTTGACCCGCTCCGGCACGCCATGGCGGAACTTGTGCAGGCGCTCCATTTCGCGGGCGTCCATCCCGGACCAGGTCGAAGCCTCATCGCCCCCGCAGGCGGAGAGAGCCGCGGCCATCTCCTCCAGCGCGGCGGCCAGCGCCTCTTCCTCCTCGCCATGCCACTCGGTGTAAATCGCGGCCTGATGCTCCGGCGCGGGGGCCGGCAGGCCCTCCACGGGCTGGGCGCGAATCAGATCCAGGGACCGCGCATCGAAAAACTCAATGGCCGCCGGGCCCTGGGAAAAGGCGCCGCCCTCTCCCCGCAGGACGCGGACGAATTTCAAGGCGCCGGCCTCGGATGGGAAAAAAGAAACCACGCCCCAGACCACGGGCGGCCTGGGAAGCAACGCCAGCTCGGCCTCCGTCACCACCCCCAGGGTGCCTTCGGCTCCAATGAACAAATCCACCAAATCCATTCCATCCGCCGCGTAATAGCCGGAGGCATTCTTGACGGCGGGCATCTGGTAGGACGGAAGGCGCCCCTCGTACCGCCGCCCCTCCTCCGTGACCAAGGCAAACGCCCGGCCCTCGGCCTTTTGCTTTCCACGTTCCAAGGCCAGCACTCCGCCATCCGCCAGCATCACCCGCAGGGCGGTGATGTGGCCGCGCGTGGCCCCATATCGAAAGGAAAGCGCGCCCGACGCATTGCAGGCGATCATCCCGCCGATGGACGCCGTTGTCTCCGTGGGGTCCGGCGAGAAAAACTGCGCGGGGGCGGATTGCAGGGGCGACAGGACCGGGCTTTGGGAGGGGTCCAGCAGGGCCGCGCGCACTTCATCCAGCAGAAGGCCAGGCTGAACCTTCACCCGGAAAAGCCCATCCACCGCGGATTTGCGCAGGCCGGAAAAGGCCTTCATGCGGCTGAGATTCAGCACCAGGCCCCCGTTGGGCACCGCCCCCGCCGTGATGCCGGTCCGCGCGCCCTGCACGGTCACCGGCTGGCCGGACTGGGCGGCCTCCGCGAGAACAGCCCGAACCTCCGCTTCTGATTCCGGGAAGGCAATGGCCTCAGCCGAACCCGTCCGCCGGGACTCATCCCGCAAGTAATCCGCATGCTCCGCACTCCACGCCTGAATGTTCATGCCGCGTATTGTGTCGAATCTTTCCCGCATTGCCAGCCTTTTCCCCGCCTGGCGCTTTCTCGATTTCTCGGGCTCGGCCCAGAGGCAAAAATAACTCGTTTTTTCTTTTGCCAGCGAGCGCGGCTTTCTCCACACTGCGAAACGGTGCGGGCTGGCGGGACCTTCCGCCACGCCCGGCGGCAAGAAAACAAGGAGGGAATATGTGGCTTGGCTTACAGGATATGGGGGTCTGGCTCGCGTTTGTTTTGTCTGTTCTCAGCGCCTTGCTCTGCCTGGTTTGGGGCATCCTGAAATGGAACCAGGATGGGGCGGCCATCGAACCGGAATCTGAGGTTCGACAGTGGGCGGAAGAAGAAGACAAGGTGGAAGAAGAACTTTGATTTAAACACACGGGAGGTTTTATGGGCTCGTTGGGAATGACCATTGCGGTGATCGTCTATTTGTTTGCCATCGGCTACCTGGGGTACCGGGGCTTTCGCGCCACACATACCGCCACGGACTATCTGATTGCCGGGCGAAAATCACACCCCTATGTGATGGCGATGTCGTATGGGGCCACGTTTATCAGCACCTCCGCCATTGTGGGGTTCGGAGGCGCGGCCGGGGTCTTTGGCATGGGCCTGCTCTGGCTGACGGTGCTGAATATCTTTTTTGGCATTTTTCTGGCCTTCGTCCTCTTTGGCGGGCGCACCCGCCGGATGGGCCTGCGGCTGGATGCGCACACCTTCCCGGAATTGCTGGGCCGCCGCTTTCAGTCCCGCTTTGTGCAGGGCTGTTCGGCCCTGCTGATCTTTATCTTCATGCCCCTGTATGCCTCGGCCGTGCTGATCGGCGCGGGCAAGTTCATCGCCGAGCAACTGGCCATTCCCTACGAGGCGGCGCTCTTCATCTTCTCCATTGTGATCGCCCTCTATGTCATCATGGGCGGCATCAAGGGCGTGATGTACACCGATGCCCTCCAGGGCACCATCATGCTCCTGGGCATGACGGCCCTAATCATCCTGACCTATTCCAAGCTCGGCGGCATCCTCCCCGCCCATGAGGCCCTGACACGCCTCGCCGACCTGGTGCCGGACAAGATGCGGGCCGGCGGGCATCTCGGGTGGACCAGCATGCCCAAGTTCGGATCCCCCCTCTGGTGGACGCTCGTCAGCACCATCGTCATGGGCGTGGGCATTGGCGTGCTCGCCCAGCCACAACTGGCCGTGCGCTATATGACGGTGAAAAGCGGGCGGGAGCTGAATCGTGCCGTTCCGGTGGGCGGCCTCTTCATCCTGATGATGACCGGCGTGGCCTTTGTGGTGGGCGCGCTGACCAATGTCTACTTCGTCGAGACCACCCAGAAAATCTCCATCGCGGCCGCGGGCGGCGATGTCGAAAAGATCATCCCCATGTACATCAAGGCCGCCCTGCCCCCCTGGTTCGGCCTGCTCTTCATGCTCACCCTGCTCTCCGCCGCGATGAGCACCGTCAGCAGTCAGATTCATGTGATGGGCACCTCGCTGGGCCGCGATTTGGTCGAACAGTCCTTGCGCAGAACCAAGGGCGCAGGCGGAATGATTGCCACCCGGCTGGGCGTGCTGATCGGGATCATCATCAGCGTCTGGCTCGGGTATGAGCTGGAAAAGAAATTTGGCAAGGACGGCGTCGCCATCGTGGCCCGCGGAACCGCCATCTTCTTTGGCCTGTGCGCCTGCGCGTTTCTGCCCATGTATGCGGGCGCGCTCTGGTCCAAGGCCATCACGCGCGCCGGCGCCATTGCCGGGATGCTGACGGGCGCACTCTCCAGCATGCTGTGGATGCTCTTCGTTCACGAAAAGGAATCCACCGCCCTCCTGCTCTGCAACAAGCTCTTCAAGGTCCGCTCGCTGGGCATCGAGATGGTGCCCGGCGCCGAGCCCGGCCAGATGGTCGAAAAATTCATCAGCCACGGCCCCATGATCTGGGCCTTTGTGGATCCCCTCGTCATTGGCCTCCCCCTGGCCGTCATCGCCACCCTCGTGGTGTCAAAAATGACCAAGCCCTTCTCCGAAGAGCACCTCAAGAAGTGCTTCGACTAGATCGCGCGCGGCCACGGCGGGCCAGCAAAACGGCGGGCGAAGGCCCGCCGGAAAAAAGTTTCCAACCCTTGGAAGAATTCAAAAAAAAAGTTCCAAGGGTTGGAACTTTTTTTGGCTTTTTTTCCAACCCTTGGAACTTTTTTTAGTCCCGGTCCGGCGTCGTAATGCGCAGGACTTCGGCGGAGCCGTCCAGCGGGCGGAGGGCATAGGCGCCGAGGGCGGCGGGAACCAGGCAGGAGGCGCCCAGCGGCAAGTCCTCGTGCGACGCCTGCCATTCCAGGCGCACCGCGCCGCGGGACACAAAGAGCGCATGAAATCGCTGGTGCTCGGTGGACAGGGACAGCGCTTCGGCCAGCACAAAACGCTCCAACCGGAAGTAGGGCGAAGAGAGAATCTCCGCATGCTCATTGAATCCAATGGGCTCGAGGATCCGGGGCGGGGCCTTCGGCGCCCCGGCATCATCCCAGCGGATCACCTTCAGCGCCTGCTCAAGATGCATGGGCCGGGGCTTTCCATCGGCGCCCATCCGCCCCCAGTCATGCACGCGGTACGTCGTGTTGGAGTTCTGCTGGATTTCCAGAATGAGGCATCCGGCATCGATGGCATGCAGGCGTCCTCCGGGGACATAGACCGCCTCACCGGCGGCCACGGGAACGGAGACCAGCACCTCCTCCACGCGCCCCGATGCAAGCGCCGCCTCGAACTGCGGACGCCCCACACCCGGCTTCAGCCCGGCCAAAACGCGGGCGCACGGATCGGCGGCCAGAAAATACCACATCTCGGTCTTGGCCTCGCCGCCATGCAGGCGCGCCGTTTCGTCGTTGGGATGGACTTGGAGGCTGAGCCGCTCGCGGGCGTCAATCAACTTGATCAACAGCGGAAAGGCGTCGGACGCGCGGTGCGGGCCCAGCACGGCGGCGGCATGGAGCCGCAGGGCCTGGCCCAGGGTCTTCCCGGCCAGCGGGCCATTGAGGATCAGGCTCTCCCCATCGGGATGATCGGCGATCTCCCAGGACTCCGCATAGATTCCGGGAGGCGCCTCACGCTGGAACTGGCGGGGGATGCGGTCCCCTCCCCAGACATAGTCCTTGTAGACCGGCTGAAGACGCCAGGGATAGAGGGCCGGCGAGGCTGTGATAAATTGTTTCATTTTTTGATTTTCACCCCAAAACGGTCTTCAGGCAAGTGTTAATTTGACCAACCTCCCCCACTAAGGTAAGTTTCGTGCCGTATGAAATTTGTGGTCTTGGTCGGCGATGGAATGGGCGATTACCCGCTGGAGGAACTGGCGGGGCGAACCCCATTGCAGGCGGCCGGCATTCCCCACATGCGCCAAATCGCCGCCGCCGGGCAGGTGCGCATGGTCCAGACGGTTCCGGAAGGCATGGCCCCGGGCAGTGATGTGGCCAACCTCAGCCTGCTGGGATACAACCCCCGTGACCAGTACACCGGACGCGCGCCCATCGAAGCGGCCGGCGCGGGCATCCCGCTGGCGCCGGAGGATGTGGCCTTCCGATGCAACCTCGTCACCATCGAAGACGAAACCATGCGGGATTACTCCGCGGGAGAGATTTCCAGCGAGGAAGGGCACCGGCTGATTCAGGACCTTCATCAAAAGGCCGGAGGCAATGGGCTCACGTTTCATGGCGGCGTCAGCTACCGCCATTTGCTGGTCTGGAAAAATGGGCCGGCCCATGTCCGCACCCAGCCTCCGCACGACATTGCTGAACAGCCCATTGAGCCCTACCTGCCCCAAGGTGAACAGCAGGAGGAAATTCGCCGCCTGATGGACTTCTCCCGCCGGCTGTTTTCCGATCATGAAGTCAACCGCTCACGCAGGAGCCGGGGCCAGCGCCCCGCCTCGCAAATCTGGCTCTGGGGCCAGGGCCGCGCGTTGAGCCTGAAGCCGTACCAGGAGCTGTACGGCTTGCGGGGGGGCATCGTCTCCGCCGTGGACCTGATTCGCGGGCTGGGCCGCCTGGCGGGCCTTCAGGCCGAGAAGATCCCGGGCGCCACCGGATTTCTGGATACGAATTTCGAGGGCAAGGTCGCCGCCGCCCAAAAAATCCTCGAGACGGGCGATTTTGTTTTTCTGCACGTGGAGGCGCCGGATGAATGCAGTCACAAGGGCAGTCTGCGCCAGAAAATGGAAGCCATTGAGCTGTTTGACTCGCGCGTGGTGGGGCCCGTGTGGAAAGGTCTGGAGGCCAGAGGCGAACCCTACCGGCTGATCCTTTGCACCGATCACCGCACACCGGTCAAAACCCGCGGCCATACGGCGGAGCCCGTGCCAATGGCCTGGCTGGATGGCCCCGTGGGTCCCGTTTCTGCCGTCGCGCCGTTCGATGAAAGCGTGCACGGCGGCCAGGCCGATGGCCTGGCGTACGAGGTCATCCGCGAACTGCTGACATCCAAGCCGTAAATCACCGGGGCCTCTGCCGGAATCCAGCGCGAGCCAGCAAGGCTTTCTTTTGGCGGCGGGCGTCGTCGCATGCGCGCTCTTCATCCAGCGTCGTTACGCGGCCTTCCTCGTAGAGAATCTTCCCGTTCACAATCGTCATCACCACATCGCTGGCGGCATGCCCGTAGACCAGATTGGTGGCGGGGTCTTCGCAGGGCGCCACATGAGCGCCGTTGGTCTCCACCAAGATCAAATTGGCGCGTTTGCCTTCCGCCAGCGTGCCCATCTCATCCTCCCAGCCCAGCGCACGAGCTCCAGATTCCGTGGCCATGCGCACCACCTCGCGCGCCGGAAGGGCCTCCAGGCCACACAGGGGTTTCTGCACCAGCGCGGCCAGGCGCATTTCCGTGAAGAGATCCAGGCGGTTGTTGCACGGGGCGCCCCCCGAACCCAGCGCCACCGTCAAGCCGGCCGCCAGAAAATCCGGCACCTCCGCCACGCCCGCCCCCAGCTTCAGGTTGGCCGCGGGACAATGCAGAATCCGGGTATCCGTCTCTGCCAGGCGCGCCAGTTCGCGCTCGCTGATATGCACACAATGGGCCAGGCAGACATCCGGCCCGGCAAACCCGGCCTGCTCCAGATACAGAATGGGGGCCATTCCCGTGCGCTGGTGAATCTGCTCCACTTCCGTCCTCTGCCCGCAGGCCTGTGTATGCAGGCGCAGGTTCTTTTCCCGGGCATAAAGGACGGCCTCCCGCAGGGCGCGCTCGGAGCAGGCCAGTGCGGAACGCGGCGCAATCCCCAGCCGCAGAAGATCATGGCCGCCCCACTGATCCAGCAACACCTCGCACTCCGCGAGGGCGTCTTCCATCTCCACGGCCAGCGGCGGATAGCCGCCACTCTCATCCACCAGGCCATGAGCAATCACGCCCATCAGGCCGGCCTGGTCCACCGCCTCAAAAATCGCGCCGGTATCCCGGACCGTTTCCATCGAAAGGAAGGCCGTGACCCCGCCCCGGATCAGCTCCGCACAGGCCAGCAAGGCCGCCGCGCGAAGGGAATCCGCATCGTGCGCCGCCTCCAGCGGCCACAGCACCTCCTCCGGCCCGCCCGGGCAGTCCTCCGCCAAACCCCGAAAAAGTGTTTGCCCCAAGTGGACATGACCTTGAATCAATCCGGGCATGACCAGGCTGTGGTCCGCATCAATCACAACCTCCGCCCGGGCATGGAAATGGCCGATTTTGGCGATGCGCCCATCACGAATGAGGATCTTGCCATCCTCGATCAGGGGGGCATCCACCGAGGGCCAGATCCGAGCCCGATGAATGAGCAGGTCCGGGGTCATCTCGTGATGGGAATCAAGCTGGAGGAACGCACTTCCAAATGCAAATCCATCGTATAGTGCCGGGGACCCAGCTGTTCGCGCTTGTTTTCAAGATTCTCATACAGAAACGTGGCGGCCACGCGCCCGATCTCCACCATCGGCATGCGCAACGAGGTCAGCCCCAAGGCGTTGGAGGAAGGATCATCGTCACAGCCCGTCAGCACCATGTCGCCGGGAATGCGGAGGCCGGCATCGCGCAACACGCTCAAGGCGCCAATGGCCGCCAGGTCATTCACCGCCACCACCGCATTGGGCAGGGGCGCGCCCTTCTTCAACCGCTGAGCCATGGCCTCCTGTCCCCCTTCGCACGATTGGGGGATTTCAAGAACCTCGCCCCGCACCTTGGGATGTTGCGCACAATACTCCTCAAAGGCCCGGCGGCGCTCGGAGGCATCGTAGATATCCGACGGCCCGGCCAGATGCAAAATGGACGTGCGGCCCTGCAGGACAAGATGATTCAGAATCTCATGGATGCCGGCGCGATTATTCACCGTCACCGAGTCCATCTGGCCCCAGCCTTCAGTGTCCGGCAGGGGGCGGCTGGAGCACAAGACACTGGGGAAATCCACATCCTCCAGCTTCTCCTTGTAAATCGCCAGCGGGGGCGCAATCAAAATGACCGCATCGGCACGGCCGCCGGAAAGAAACTCCTTCCAGAGATGAATGTAATCCTCCGTGCTATGCGCAAAGGAGGACAGCAGATGGCACGCATGCTGTTGGGCAATCTGGTTGATGCCCTTGATGACCTCCGCAAAAAAACCACTGTTCATCTCGCTGGCCAGCACCGCCACCAGGCCCGTTCGACCGCCCGCCAAGGCGCGCGCAAAAACGTTGGGCTGAAACTTCTGCTTCTTGATGACCGCCTCAATGCGCGCGCGCGTCTTGGGCGCCACGTTGGGGTGGTTGGTCAGCACGCGGCTGACCGTGCTCTTGGACGACTCCGCCAGCCGCGCAATGGTTCGAAGATTCAGCTTTTTTGTTTCCGTCTTCATGCTTGCGGGAACGCTACCAAATCTGGGTTGCCTCTGGCAAGCGCCGCTTTGGGGATGGCGAAAAGCAGGATTGTATTTCGCCCCAAGGCCTTTTATCCTGCTGGGAATCAAACGAGGGAATGCAACATGAGCTTCTGGAATCAAAAACGGGTCTGGGTCACCGGCGGCGCCGGATTTCTGGGTTCTCACGTGGTTGAGGAACTCCAGCGGCAGGGATGCACGGAGGTTTTTGCCCCCCGCAGCAGCGAGTATGACCTGCGCGATCCGGCGGCCATTCAGCGCGCGTTGAAGACGCTCCAGCCCCATGCCGTCATCCACCTGGCCGCCGTCGTCGGCGGCATCGGCGCCAATCGGGCCCATCCCGGACGGTTCTATTATGAGAACATGATCATGGGCGTCCAGCTCGTGGAAGCCTGCCGCCTCGCGGGCGTGGAAAAGATGACCCTCGCCGGCACCATCTGCGCCTATCCCAAGATCACCCCCGTCCCCTTCCGCGAGGAAAGCCTCTGGTATGGCTACCCCGAGGAAACCAACGCCCCCTACGGCCTCGCCAAGAAAATGCTGTTGGTCCAGGCGCAGGCCTACCGCCAGGAATATGGCTTTAACTCCATCTTTCTCCTGCCCGTCAACCTCTATGGCCCGCGCGACAACTTTGACCCCGGCAGTTCCCATGTCATCCCCGCCCTCATTCGCAAGGCCGTCGAAGCCAGGGAAAGTGGCGCCCAGAAAATGACCTGCTGGGGAACCGGCGCCGCCACCCGCGAATTTCTATATGTCGAGGATTGCGCGAAGGCGATGGTCATGGCCACGGAGAAATACAACGGCGCCGAGCCCGTCAACCTCGGAAGCGGCATGGAAATCAGCATCCATGACCTGGCGGCCCTCATCGCCGGCCTGGTGGGCTTCCAGGGTTCGATTGAATGGGATTCCTCCCAGCCGGATGGCCAGCCCCGCCGCAGTCTCGACACCCGCCGCGCCAAGGACTTCTTCGGCTTCACCGCCTCCACCCCCTTCGAGGAAGGCCTGAAGAAAACCGTCGCGTGGTATCTGAAAAACCGCTGAACGCGCGGAGATCAAAGAGACGGCCCTCGAGCAGTTCGCAAAGATCTCGATAAGGCTGAGCGCAACGAAGTCAGAGACTTTCTGATGCGGTCCCATCGTGCGATCACAATGCGTAGATGCACTCAAAATGCACCACGGACCAAACATGGATATATTCTGCATGTTGTCCCCTCCTCTTGCATCATGCATGCTCCTTGCCTCATTGAACAGTCCTCTTTCCGATTAGGGCACCTGTCCGGCAGGTGCCCTAATCGGAATACCGCGCGAACCGGCGGCGATCAGGCCTTGAGATCAATATGCCGGACGGGGGGCGGAGGGGGGGCTTCTTCTTTTTTTTCGGGGGCCGCCGCAGTCGGCGCATCCGGCGGCGCGGAGGGGGCTTCGGTTGCGGCCAGGGTTCCCAAGGCCAGGATGGTGCGGGCGCGTTCGCTGAGGATCAGCCCATCCTGCACCTCATGAATCCCGCCCGTGGCGGGCGGAGGGGACGCCATAGAGGCCTTTTCCGCTTCTTCCTTCTGCTTTTCTTCCTGCTCGCGTTTGAGCTTTTCCTCAAACTGCTCGCGGGCATTGCGCTGGCCATCGGCATCCACGGGTTTGACGTGATAGACCGGCTCGGCGGAGTAGTCTTTTCCGCTTAGCGGAAGGCCTGATCGAATGTCATCGCCCATGATGACCTCACTCCACGTTGTCGCGCGCCAGAATGGCCCGCAGTTTGGCCACGGCCAGGGCATGCACCTGGCAGATGCGGGCCTCGGTCAATTCGTACAATGCGGCGATTTCACTCAGCCGCAGTTCCTCAAAATAGTACAGGTACAGGATTTTCTGCTCGCGGGCCGAGAGCTCGAGGAAGGCCTTGTGCAGGCACCGTTTCAGGTCTTCAACCTGGGCCTGCTGGTCGGGAAGGATGGCGCGCTGATCAGCCACCACTTCCTTGAGCAGGATGTTGCGGCTGTCCCCTTCCAAGACCATTTCGTCCAGCGAAAGCCAGGGTTGGGCGCGATCGAGCAATCCGGAGAGGGCGCCGGTCGTCATGCCAACCGCTTCGGCCAATTCCTCTTCCTGGGGGGCGGCGCCATGGTCCTGGCGCCACTGCCGAATGACCTGTTCGATCTTGCGCACCTGCGCGCGGCTGGAGCGGGAGATGCGGTCGGCGGCGCGCAGTTCATCCAGAATGGCCCCGCGGATGCGGCGGTAGGCATAGCCCTCGAACTGCACGTTGTGCCGGGGGTCGTAATGTTCAATGGCGTGGTACAAGCCCACAATGGCGGACTGCAGGAGGTCTTCCAGCGCCACATGGGAGGGCAAATGAATCGAGAGGCGTTCGAGCACCTTGCGCACAAAAGGAAGGTAGGTCTCAATCAACCGGCTCAGCGCCTCATCGGAATCCCGATTGTTCCAGAAATCCTTCCACAAATCCTGATGAGCCAAATCCGCCGAAGCCTCTCCATTCGCCTTGCTATTGGTTGCCATGCTCATAAGCGTTCTTCAATGATGCACGAAGTGATGCGCTTTTTCCATCTTTTAATCAAACCTATGGCAAATTGGGAGATGTTTTTTCCTTGGCCGGCTCCTCCTTGGGCTTGTTCTCGGCCTGCTGAATGCGCAGGCGCTCTGCTACAAATCGGTACAAAATCCCCGTGAAGTACCTGAAAAACAGCGCAAAAACCATGGAGGTGACACACATGACGCCAAAGGCGCGCAGGATGGCGGGGATCAGCGAGACGCCATTGGCCAGCGCCAGCAGAAGGGTGATGACGAAAACCAAGCCTCCCAGCGCGACGGATAATTGTCCAAGGATGGAGCTCATTCTTTGACCCAGCCTTCTGGATTGAGGCCGATTTCCGCCAATTTGTCAAAGAAAGGTTTTTGGAGCGAGCCGCGGGCCTTGGCGCGCGAGCCGCTGGAAATGAACCGGGCCAGATCCATCAGGCAATGGGCCGGGCCGGACTGGGGGGCGTAGGTGACGACGGAGTTTCGGGCGCGGATGGCGTCGCCGACGACGGCGTCATAAATGATGATCCCGGCCACCGGGATATCCACGTTCAGGAAGCGCCGGGTGATGCCATTGAGGCGGGAAGCCAGCAATTCGCCCTCATCGAGGGAGCGCACCATGTTGACGACCATCATGATCTCGGGAGGCTGGGGGCTTTGCCGAAGCACCTTGATCAGCGAGTAGGCATCCATAATCGAGGTCGGCTCGTTGGCCACTACGGCGAGCACCTCGGGGGCGGCGCCGAGGAAGGTGGTGACGCCGCGCCCGATGCCGGCGGCGGAGTCGATGACGAGAAAATCGTACTGCCCGGCAAACCGCATCAGCGAGTCCACAAAGGCCTGGCGGCGGGCATCGCCCATATCCACCATCTCGGGGGAACCGGAGGCGGCGGCGAGGGCCCAAAGATTTTCTTCGACGGGCACCACGGCCTGCTCCAGCGTGCAGGTCCCAAAGATCACATCTTGCAGGGTATAGGCGGGATCAATGCCCAACTGCAGGTCGAGGTTGGCGAGTCCGAGATCGGCATCCAGCACCAGCACCTTGTGGCCCAGGCGGGCCAAACTGGTGGAGAGGCCGGCAGAAAGCATGGTCTTGCCCACGCCCCCCTTTCCACTGCCGACGGCCAGACAGCGCAACCGGCCCGGCTGGCGGATGGGCGCCGGCGCAGGGCCGCTGTTCTTGCGCAGTTCATCGGCTTGGTCTTCCACTACGGCTCCTCCTGGGGAACCAGCAGGTCCACCCATTCCTTCATGGTCGCGGCATGGAGGTCCTGGGGCACGCGCTGTCCATCCGTCACAAAGGCCACCGGGCAATCCGAGCAACTGGCGGCGGAGGTCACCATATCGTATCTTCGCGTCTCATCCATTTTGGTCAGCACCAGATAATTGACATGGAGCAGATCATAACTCTCCACCACGGGGGCTACATTGCGGCGATCCATGGTGGCCGGCAGGGTCAGCAGGACCGTTACCCCGCCCATGCCCTGGAGCACGCCGCGCAGTCCCATCAATCCGGACTGATCGTAATGGTTGCGGCCCGGCGTATCAACCAGGATTACGTCCTTGTCCGCGAAGGACTGGGCGGCACGGGCGGCCTCGCCGGCGGAGAAGGCCACGCGCAGTTCCAGCCCCAGCAGGGTGGCGTACTCGCGGATCTGGTCCACGGCGGCAATCCGGTAGGTGTCGGTGGTGATGAGGCCAACCTTCAATTTCAAATCCAGGCTCCAGCGGGCGGCGAGCTTGGCCAGGGTGGTGGTCTTGCCGGAACCCGTCGGGCCGGCCAGTACGACGATGTGGGGCTTGCCGTCCTTCCTCGCCACGGGAAAGGCCTCCTCGACCCGCAGGCACCCGCGCACGGCGGCGCGGCAGGCCTCGCGTTTCCCCGGCTCAAAGACATCGGCGCCGCGGTTCATCACGTTGCGCAGAAAATCCGCATCCCAGTCGGCGGCATATTCGGGAATGCCCTCGGCCAGGCGGCCCCGAACAGAGCCCATGCCCTTGGCCACCTGCTGGAGCTCGCCGCGCAGGCCCTGCACGGTCTCCTCCAACTCTTCCCACTTGCGGGCGTGGAACTGGGAAAAGCGCTTGAGATCCTCGCGGCGGGCGGTGTCGCCCAGCCGGTGCTGTTCCTCGGCCTGGTCTTCGACCACGGCGACCACCTCGTAGGGATCGCCCCCGAGAATCGGGGCCAGCAAGGCACCCATGCCGCCGCCGCGGGGGCGCGACGTGGAAACCACGACCGCGGAGGGGCCCAGTTCCTGTTGAATGGCTTCATACAACTTATCCAGCGAGTGACCTTTGTAACGGCGTATTTTCATGTTTGTTTCATCCGTCGAGTACGGCCTCCGCCTCCGAGCCTTGTGGGGCCGGAATCATGCTGACCATGTCCACCTGAACTGAATCGGGCACTTCGGCGAATGAAATCACCGCGGTGTCCCGGAAATCGTGCTGGGTCATCTGCCGGATCTGGGGGCGGATCGAAGGGGAGCACAGCAGAACCGGCTCAACGCCCCTGCGGCGGGCGCCTTCCAGGGCACTCCGCAGGCTCTCGAGCATCTCGTGGGCCATGGCGGGGCTCAGGGCCACCCCGCCCTCCTTGTGGGTCGCCTTGCGGATCAGGGTTTCCAGATTGGGATGCAGGCCCATCGCCTTGAGCACGCCATCGCCCATCAGGTATTCCCGGCAAATATGCCCGCCCAGCGCGCGGCGGCACAGCTCAATCAGCAGGCCGGCATCCTGGGTGCGCCCGGCATTGTCCGCCAGCGTCTCCAGGATAATGGCCAGGTCGCGGATGGACACCTTTTCGCGCAGGAGCCCCTGGAGCACGCGGTGAATGTTGCCGACGGTCATCTTGTTGGGAATCAGCTCCTGGACCACGGCGGAATGGGTCTGCTTGATCTGCTCGATGAGGTCGTTGACATCCTGACGGGTGAGGATATCGGCGGCAAAGCGCTTGACGACGGCCGCCAGGTGCGTGGTGATGACGCTGGAGCAATCCACCACGGTCAGGCCCTTGGATTCCACCAGGTCGCGCTTGCTTTCGGGAATCCAGTACGCCTGGAATCCGAACGCCGGCTCGCGGACCGGCATATAGCCATCCAGCTTCATTTCATTGCTGGGGTCAATCGCCAGCAGGGAACCGGGCCGGACGGAGCCGCGCGCCACTTCCAGGCCGCGAATGCGGATGCAATATTCGGTGTTCTTCAAATTGACATTGTCGCGGACATTGACGGGGGGCAGGACCATGCCCAGCTCCTCGGCAATCTGTGTGCGCACCATGCCGATGCGGTCAATCAGCTTGCCGCCCTGGTTGCGGTCCACCAGCGGCACCAGCCCGAAGCCAATTTCCAGATCCATCGGCGAAACCGCCAAAACATTTTTCAGCCCGGCGGCGGAGGAAGGCAGGGCCTCCGGCTTTTTCTTGTCATCCAGCGCCCGGGCTTCGCCGCCGGGGCCCGCCGCCAGGCCCTTCTTCTCGTCCGCTTCGGGAGAGGCCGCCCCCTTGCGGCGGGCAATGCTCCACCCCAGGCCGCCCACGGAACCGCCCAGCACGATAAAGGGGAGGAACGGCAGGCCGGGAACCAGGGCAATCAGCGACAGGATGCCGCCCGTGATCAACAACTGCTTGGGACGCACAAACAACTGCTGGGCCACCTCGGTTCCCAAATCCTCATCCGCGGCGGCGCGGGTCACCAGGATGCCGGCGGCGGTGGAAATAATCAGCGAGGGAATCGAGGCGACCAATCCATCGCCAACGGTCAGGATCGTATAGCGGGCCAGCGCCTCCCCGGCGGTCATGTCCTTTTGGAGCATGCCGATGGCAAAACCGGCGCTGATATTGATGAGCGTAATGATCAGCCCAGCGACGGCATCGCCGCGCACGAACTTGCTGGCGCCGTCCATCGCCCCGTAAAAGTCCGCTTCCTTGGTCAGCTTCTTGCGGCGGGCCAGCGCCTCCTGCTCATTGATCAGGCCCTGGTTCAGGTCGGCATCAATGCTCATCTGCTTGCCGGGCATGGCATCCAGCGTGAAGCGCGCGGACACTTCCGCGATGCGCCCGGACCCCTTGGTGATGACCATGAAATTGATGACCATCAAAATGCAGAAGATCACAATACCCACGACGTAATTGCCGCCGATGACAAAATCGCCGAAGGCCTGGATGACCGTGCCGCCAAAAGCGTTGAGCAAAATCTGGCGCGTGGTGGCCACGTTCAGCGACAGGCGGAAAAGGGTCAGCAACAGCAACACCGACGGAAACGAGGAGAACTCGAGCGGATCGCTGAGTTCGATGATAAAGATCAGGACGAGAATACTGCTTCCGATGCTCAGGACCAGCAGGATATCGAGCAGAGGGGCGGGGATGGGAATCATGAGAACGCCCAGCACCAGCATCAGCGCGCCGGCCATGATCAGATCGGATTGCCTCAACTTTTTCTTTGGCGTGGCCAGTTCTGCCATGGCTTATGCTCCCCTCTTGCGGTTCATACGGCCTCCGCCGCGGGTTCCGGATTGTCGCGCAGGACCTGGACCTGCCGGTGAATGCGCCCCTCGCCCATCTTGTACAGGTACGCCAGGATTTCAGCGATGACGCCATAGAAGCGGGCGGGAATCTCCTGCCCAACCTTGACATGCTTGTAGAGGTCGCGGGCCACGGGGGGCCGCTCCAAGACCGGCACCCCGTTCTCACGGGCAATGCGCTTGATGCGCTCCGCCACCAGCCGCAGGCCCTTGGCGACCACGCGGGGGGCGCCCATGTTGCCGGCGTCATATTCAATGGCCACGGCCACATGGGTGGGGTTGGTGATGACAACGCTGGCCCGGGGCACGGCGGCCATCATTCTCTGCATGCTCAATTCCCGCATTTTTCGCATCTGCTGTTTCTTGACGAGGGGGCTGGGCTCCTGCTGTTTGCGCTCGTCCGAGACTTCCTTCTTGGTCATCAGCATGCCTTTTTCGTGGCGATACCACTGGATGCACCAATCCAGCGCGGCCAGAAACACAAAGAGCGACACCACCACCAGGACCATGCGATAGATCAGCAGGAAGGTCCATTGGATGCCTTCCGCCGGGGTCAGTGCGTACAGGTGGGAAATCTCATCCAGCCGGTTGCGCAACATCAAGTAGACCACAAACAGCACCAGCAACGCCTTGGCCATGGAGAGCGCCAGCTTGGTGACGGATTGCAGGGAGAACAGGCGTTGAAACCCCTTGACGGGGTTCAAGCCGCTGATTTTCCATTCCAGGGTCTTCATGCTCAGGTAGGGGCCGGTCTGCGCCATGTTGGCCGCCACGGTGGCCAGAATGGTGGGGACGAAAATGGGCAACAACAACAGGCCGGAGAAGGCCGCCCCGGCGATGAACCATTGCTGGACCGTCAAGGCGGTCCACGTGCCGCCCACCGGCATCCGCAACACTTCGATCAACAGCGTGTTCATCTGGCTCATGATGTAAGGCAGAGCATGCCGTATGCCGAGGAACCCCAGCAACAAGACGGCGACGGTGGTGATCTCCTGCGAGACGCACACATTGCCCTTTTCGCGCTCTTCCAAACGCTTTTTGGACGTCGCTCGTTCTGTCCTTCCGTCTTTGCCTTCCATAGTCGGGCCTCTTCAAAGTAAAAGACTGGCAAAGCCCTCCAGGGCCATTTGTTGAATCCGGTCGAAAAATCCTGCTCCATGCTGGATCGTAATGCCGAAAACCGCGACACCCGTGATCAGCCGGATGGGAAACGAAAGGAACAGGATGTCGAAATCGGGGGCCATGCGCGCCACCAAGCCCATCGCGGCATCCACAATCAGAATGGCCGACATGATCGGCAGGCCAAAGCGAACCCCCCACCAGAACATCTGGCTCCCCAGCGCGATCAGGTTGTTCATGAACCCCTCGTTCAGCCAGGTCAGCTGGGGCGGCACCGAATAGAAACTGGCCGCCAGCATCTTGAGCACCACCAGGTGCGCGTTGGAGATGAACAGGAGGACAATAAAGAGGTTCTGAAGGATCTCCGAAAGGATGACGCTCTGCCCGCCATGAATGGGGTCAATGGTTTGCGCCATCATCAGGGAACTGCCCCAGCCGGCAATGGTTCCGGCAAAGATGCAAATGCCAAAGATCATGTTTAAAATCAGGGCGAGAGCCGTGCCCAGCAAGACTTCGCCCAGGAGCGTAAAGAGAACATCCGGAATCGTGCGCAGGGTCATGGCGGCGGCGATCCAGGATTCCGGAACCAGCGGCGTCAGGATCAGGGTCAGAAACAGGCCGATGGCCACCATCACCTTGCCCGGCACCAGCACCCGGCCATAGACCAGGATCGGCACCAGAACCGCCATCACGCGGAACAGCACCAGCAGGTATACCTGAGGAAGATAGCCAAGTTGAAGCTCCATGATGCGCTCACTTCACACACGGCGCCCTCAAGCGCCGATTTGGGAAAACAATTGAAAAACCTCGGTGAACATCCCGGTGATGACCTTGATGGTCCAGGGCAGGGTCAACCCCACCACCACGCCCGCCACCACCAGCTTGGGCACAAACGTCAGGCTCATGTCCTTGATCGAAGTCACCGTCTGAAGGATATTGACCAGCACGCCGACCACCACCGCGGTCAGCAGGATTGGGGCGCTGACTTTGGCCGAGGTGAAGATCACCATATACGACAGATCCATGGCCATTTCCGGGCTCATTCCAAGATTCCTCCTTCGCTAAAAGCTGGACACCACGCCGCGAATCAACAGGGTCCACCCGTCCGCCAGCACAAAAAACAGCAACTTGATCGGCAACGAAATCATCATGGGCGGAAGCATCATCATGCCCAGGGACATCAGGGAGGACGCGATCACCAGGTCGATCACCAGGAACGGCAGATAAATCAGGAAGCCCAGCTGGAAGGCGATTTTGAGCTCGCTGATCATGAAGGCGGGAATCAGCGCGGTCATCGGCACTTCCTTTTCCTTGTCCGCGTCCACGCCGCTGAGCTCCACAAAGAGCGCCACTTCCGCGGCCCCCACCTCTTTTTCCATGAAGGCGCGCAGGGGTTGGAGGCCTTTATCCCACGCCTCTTCCTGCGTGATTTGTTCGGCCATGTACGGCTGGACGGCGTCCGTATTGATCTTCTGAAAGACGGGCGCCATGATAAAGATCGTAAGGAAAAGCGACATGCCGGTAAGGATCTGGGCGGGAGGGGTCTGCTGGGTGCCCATCGCCTGCCTCAGAAAACCCATCACGATCAGGATGCGCGTGAAGGAGGTGGTCATGATGATGGCCGAGGGCGCCAGGCTGAGGGCGGTCAGCAACAACAGAATACGGATGGATTGCGAGACATCCTTGGGGGAGCTGGCGCCATCGAACTGCACCCGCAACCCCATGGGCTGAAGCGCCGCGTTCGTGTCGGAGGCCAGCTCCGGCGACTGGGCCGCCGCCGGGTGTGCCAGGAGGGAAAACCCCATCAACAGCGCCGCCGCGCACAATCGCCCCCTGCGAAGCCGGTTGAAATTCATTCGCTTCATGCCGGCCGGCCCTCCGGCTGGGACGCCGCCGAGATCTCTGGGAAATCCGCCAGCGCTCCGCCTTCCACATTCAGCAGGGAGATTTGATCAGCGCCAACGCCCACCAGCAACTCCTGCCCATCCAGCGCCAGCAAAAGGATGCTTCGTTTTTGATCCAACGAGAGCTTCTCCACAACCCGCAGGCGCCGCGCATTGCGGGCCTTCAACGGGCCAATGGAGCGGGTCTTCAGATACCAGTTCAGCGCGCCAAACGCGCCCACCACCAGCACCAGCGCCAGCACGGACCGCCAAAGCTTGTATTCACGCGCCGCGGGCTGATAGGCCGGGGGTGCCGTTTTCACGACCGGCTCCGGAGCGGGAGTCTCTTCCGCCTGGCCCGCATGCACCATTCCAAACAGGATCACCAAGATCATTCCCGCCAACAACAAATTGCATCGCATGGATGGTGTCAGTTTCATGTCTCTGCCCATGTAGCAGGGATCGTGCCAGAAAAACAAAATGCTGTGTTCCAATGCGTTACGCCATATCAAAGGCCGGAAAAGCCGTCTGTCTGTAGGAGTCTGCGACCTCTTGGGCGCAGATTGCGACAGTCGACGCCCCCCCACTCTTCGGGATCTTTAACGCGCTCCTGCCCACACCCGCCATGGCAGGAAAACTGCTAACACCTTCTGCGAGCGATGTGAATAGGAGGCCTCATGGAATCAGCCACGTTTGAAAAACCGGCTTGGCGGCACGATAAGATCGAGCCGCCGCCGCCACGCAGAAAAAACAACGCCCCCTCTCCCAAGAGCTTTCGGCTGGCAGGATCCCTCTTGGTGAGGCTCCCCCGCTGGAGCCGCCAGGGATTACGCACAACCAGTTAATCTCACAGGTCGAAAAAGCACCGTGAACGAATATGCCCAACCCTCGGGAAAAACTGCGGACGGGCGGAAGATCACTCTTCCACCCTGCTGTCGCCTGGCGCTCGCCATGGATTGCACGGCTTCCGAAGCCGTGCAGATTCTTCACGATTGTCCAAGCCTGCGCCGCCTTTACCTTGTGGGGGGCGAGGCCTCCGCCCCGGCCCGGGATTCCCGCATCCGCCGGGTTCCAAGGGAGGGCCCCGCCGCCGAACGGCTGGCGCCTTTTTTTGCGGAGGATTTTCTCTGCTTCGCAGAAGGGCGCGTGGCCCTGGCGCTCACCGCGGAAAACCAGGCCGCACAGCCGGAACTCTGCCGGGAACTCGGGAAGGCCCTGCTGGATCATGCCCGCAAGGTTGCAAGCACCGTGGCCCTCCATGCCACCCGGGGCTGGCACATGCTCGCCAACACCCTGCTGAATCTGCCGGCGGCCCTCGCCGGGTCCTCCCTGTCCGATCTTCAGGGCAAAGGCCAAGGGCGGGCCCTGGTCATCGCCGGCGCGGGGCCCTCCCTTGATGCCAACATTCAGGATCTGGCGGCAGGCCGGGAAAAAGCCGTGCTCATCGCCTGCGATGCCGCTTGCGCCACACTGATTCGCGCCGGCATCTCCCCTGACCTTGTCGTCACCACCGATGACAGCGAGCGCATCTGGCGCTACTTCGCGCCGCTGAAGGCGGCGGGATGCACCGCCCCCGTGGTGAGCCTTCTGCAAGGAAGCTGGCCGGTGGCCCGGTATTCTCCCGGACCCTTGTGCGCCGGGGTGGAGCGCAACATGGCGGGCGAGCTTCTGCACCAGCTGGCCGGGTTTCCCTATTTTGACTCCGGACAATGCGTGGGCCATGCCGCTCTCGAAACCGCCCTGCTCCTGGGCGGCTCACCCATCATCATGATGGGCTTTGATCTGGGCTACCGCGAGGGCCGCTTCCATCCCCGCGACATGCAATTGCCCTACTTCCACCTCCATCCTCCACCCAAGGAGAATCTGACAACCGTCATGGGCCAAAACGGACAGCCCATCATCACCGACCTGAGCATGGCCATGTACCTGCGCGAATTTGAGCGCCGCATCGCACGCTCCCCCGTCCCCGTCTGGAACGCCACTGAAGGGGGTGCCCTTATTGCCGGAACCAGGTCCGTCCCCTTGAGAACCGCACTCGCGGAAATACCCGCACCCGCAACGCCCTGGACCGGGAACCCAGCCCCGGCCACGCCGCCCGTCAGCGCCAGCGCCCTGAAAGCCCGCTGGCGCAATGCCGCGGAAAAACTGCTCCGAGAATTGAGCGCCGCACCAGTCCCGGCCCAGCAAGGCCCCCACCCCTTTCCTTTCCTCGCCGCGCACCGTGAACTGCTGGCCCTGATATCACCCGCCGACAACGCCGCGGAAATCGCCGCCTTCCATTTTGCATGGGAGGATTGGAAGAACGATCCATCCAAGGCGTCCCCATTCAACGCCCTTGCGGCAACGCATCTTGGCGAGCTGGCTGGCTCCGCGCGGCTGGTTCAAATCCTGCTGGCCCTGGCCGAACAGCGCTCACATACAGGGCCGCGCACCATCCTGTGCGTCCCAGGCCAGGAGGCCCGGCATCCCGGCTGGCAGACCCTGCGAGAAGGCCTGGAAAAGGCCGGCCTGCGCATCGTGGATTATTCAGGAAATCCCGGCGACTTGCTGAGCCTATGGGAAAGCCTGCCGGCCATCCAGCCTTCGGCCCTGCTCATGAGCGAAGGAATCCTCATGCCCGCCGCCTGGGGAATGCCAGGCCTGCCC
>CAZFSE010000007.1:0-48078 GCA_964521805.1 uncultured Verrucomicrobiota bacterium | reverse complement strand
CTCGCAGGCGTCCTTCCGGTCCTGCTGGGTGCGGGGCTTTTTTTACTGAACTCAATCGCAAGGCGCTTCAGGGGCGTTCCATCATGCTCAGGCGGTGCGCCCCGGCCGGGAGGCTTTTCAGTTCGCGAATCTGCTCCTCGCTCAGGAAGGCGGGCTTGCCCACCAGCGAGGCGGCAACAAAGGATTTTGCGGCATCTTCCGCGACGCAACAACGGAAGAAGGCCTGTTTCAGAGTCTTTCCGAGGGTGACCACCCCGTGATGCACCAGAAAAAGGGTTTCGTGCTCGCGGGCGGCGGCGGCGACCGCATCGGCCAGCTCTTGTGTAGACGTTTTTACATAGGGGACGGAGGCAATGCCGCCGAGATCATTGACCACTTCCGCAAACATCGGCTTGAAATCAATGCCAGCCGTGATGACGCCGCAGGCCCAGGGCGAGTGAGTGTGAAAGATCGCCTGTATATCCGGGCGCAGGCGATAGATGGCCAGATGCATGAGTAATTCGGAGGTGGGCTTGAGCTTGCCCTCCACCTGCCGTCCGGAATCCACATCCACACAGCAGAGGTTGGTTCCCTTGAGTTCCGCCATCGAAAGCCCGCTGGGCTTGACCCAAATCAGACGGCCCTCGCGGGCGCTGATATTGCCTCCT
The DNA here is from genome assembly GCA_964521805.1 of uncultured Verrucomicrobiota bacterium. GTDB lineage: Bacteria > Verrucomicrobiota > Kiritimatiellia > CAIQIC01 > GWF2-57-35 > CAZFSE01. Next base: position 47,431 of record CAZFSE010000007.1, on the reverse strand, counting down.
GCCCCGGCGCTCAAGCCCGCGGATGCGATTTGGCGGCCATAATCAGCAAGTTCCTGGCGTATTAAACCCATGAAGGTTACCTCTCAAACAATTTTTACCACTCTGCCACGGGAAAAACTTATTTCGAGCTTTTTCTCAAAATAAAGCACAAAGCATTGATTTATATGATATTGCAACGTTTTTCGAGGCGTTAATTCACACGAAATAAAATATTTTTTGAAAAGATGGTTGACAGCTTTGCAGGATTCGCTAGATTCAGCCCGAAAAAATGTAGGTTAAAAAAGGTCTCGAATCGGTATAAATAGAGACTGACAAGCAGGGCATTTCTTTCTGTCTCATGGGTGTTTGAGCGGGAAATGAGAGAAGGAAAGCCTTTGTTTGTTGTTTTTTTTAATCGGTATCGAATCACTTACTGCCAGTGGCCCCGGATGAAATCGGTGACAGGGGATTGGTTGGGGTGAGTTGCCGTAGGCAATAATGTAGAGGGGCGGTCATGAACAGGCCTTTGAGCCTGCTGAAGACTCCTGAACGCATCGTGGGATGTATTTTGCATGGCGGCGAGCGGGCTGATGGTGGGGAATGGGAAACGCCCACGTAGCTCAGTTGGTAGAGCACGTCCTTGGTAAGGACGAGGTCAGCGGTTCAATCCCGCTCGTGGGCTCCAACAAGGGGCGAGAGGATTTGATAGGCGACCGTTGTAAGAGAACGACAAAGTAAGGAACGAAAACAAGGCTGAACAAGCCACAGGCGAGGAGGAAATCCATGGCTAAGGATAAATTCGAGCGTACAAAACCGCATGTCAACGTCGGGACCATCGGTCACGTGGACCATGGCAAAACCACTCTGACGGCGGCCATCACAAAGGTTCAGGCCTCCAAGGGTTTGAGCCAGTTCATCAGTTACGATCAGGTGGCGAAGGCCTCTGAATCGCAAGGCCGCCGCGATCCAACCAAGATTTTGACGATTGCAACTTCGCACGTCGAGTATCAGTCGGACAAGCGCCACTACGCACATGTGGATTGCCCGGGCCATGCGGATTACATCAAGAACATGATCACCGGAGCCGCCCAGATGGACGGCGCCATTTTGGTGGTCAGCGCCTCGGATGGTCCGATGCCGCAAACGCGCGAGCACATTCTGCTGGCCCGCCAGGTGGGCGTGCCGGCGATTGTCGTCTTCCTGAACAAGGTGGATACGGTGGACGATCCGGAATTGCTGGACCTCGTCGAAATGGAAATCCGTGATCTGCTGACGAAGTATGAATTCCCTGGCGACAAGACCCCGATCATCCGCGGGTCCGCGCTGGGCGCGATGAATGCGCCGTCGCCCACGGATCCGGCCGCCAAGTGCATCCAGGACCTGATGGATGCCATTGACGCCTTTGTTCCCGAGCCAGTTCGCGTGCTGGATCAGGCCTTCCTGATGCCCATTGAAGACGTGTTCTCCATTGAAGGACGCGGAACGGTGGTCACCGGCCGTATCGAGCGCGGTGTGGTCAAGGTCGGCGAGGAAATCGAGATCGTTGGATTGAAGCCCACGGCCAAGACGACGGTAACGGGCGTGGAAATGTTCCGCAAATTGCTCGACCAAGGTCAGGCGGGCGATAACGTTGGCTGTCTGTTGCGCGGGACCAAGAAGGAAGACGTTGAGCGCGGGCAGGTGCTGGCCAAGCCGGGCTCAATCACGCCTCATACGCACTTCAAGTCGGAAGTGTATGTGCTGAGCAAGGATGAGGGCGGGCGTCATACCCCGTTCTTCAAGGGCTACCGTCCACAGTTCTACTTCCGGACGACCGACGTCACGGGCGACATCATCCTCCCGGAAGGAGTGGACATGGTGATGCCGGGCGACAATGTCAGCATGGAAGTGAATTTGATCACCCCGATTGCCATGGAGAAGACGATGCGCTTCGCCATCCGCGAAGGCGGACGAACCGTGGGCGCCGGGCGTGTGACGGAAATTATCAAGTAACAAACGTTCGGCCTGGGCGGCCCCGAAGAGTCGGGGCCGCGGCCGGAGTGAAGGCGCAATATGCCTAGAGAAATTATAACGCTGGCGTGTCAGGACTGCAAACGGCGCAACTACACGACGACTCGGAATAAAAAGACAACCACCGAGCGTCTGGAGATCAAGAAGTTCTGTCGTTTTGACCGAAAACACACCGTGCATCGCGAGATCAAGTAGGAAACGATTGGGATTCCAGGCAGGCCAGTAGCTCAATTTGGCAGAGCACCGGTCTCCAAAACCGGTTGTTGGGGGTTCAAGTCCCTCCTGGCCTGCCAATTTTGTGTGCGGGCGGACCGGGATCGAGCTGGATAAAGCCATGAAGAGAATAAAAGAAGCGATAAGCGGTGTGCGCACCTTTGTGGATGAGGTGCGGAATGAATTGAAGAAATGCACATGGCCCAGTCGTTCTGAGTTGGTGGATTCCACGGTGGTGGTGATTGTTTCTGTGTGCCTGGTCAGCTTGTTTGTGGGGGCCAGTGATTTTGTGCTGATGAATGTTTTGAGCTGGGTGATCCGCTAACGGGACGGTGGTCATGGAAAAACAGTGGTTTGTTCTACATACGCTTTCCGGGCAGGAAGCCAAGGTCAAGGAGAGCATTGAGCGCCGCATTAAGCTCGAGGAGATGCAGGATTATATCTCCGAGGTGCTTATTCCGACGGAAAAAGTCTCCGAGACTAAAAAAGGAAAGCGGACGACCATTACCCGGAAGTTCTATCCGGGCTATGTGTTGGTCCACATGGCCTTGTATGACGACCAGCATGATTTGATGGAGAAAACCTGGTATTTCACCCAGCAAACACCGGGCATTATTGGGTTTGTGGGGGGCGACAAGCCGGTTCCTCTGCGCCCCGCAGAGGTGGATGTGATCCTTCAGCAGATCGAGGAAAAGAAGGACAAGGTCAAGCCCAAGGTGGTTTTTGAGCCGGGCGAGACCGTAAAGATTAACGATGGTCCATTCCTGAATTTCACGGGGGTGATTGAGGAAGTGGACCCGGAACGCGGAAAGCTCAAGGTATCGGTTTCGATCTTTGGCCGGTCTGCTCCGGTGGAACTGGAATATTGGCAAGTGGAGAGGGCCTGACCCTCCCAGGACAAAACGCATGGCAAAAAAAGTTACAGGCATTGTGAAACTGCAGATTCCGGCGGGCCAGGCCAATCCTGCGCCTCCGGTAGGGCCCGCGTTGGGCCAGCAGGGCGTCAACATCATGGAATTCTGCAAGGCCTTCAACGCGGCCACGCAGAGCCAGGCCGGGCTGGTGATCCCGGTAATCATCACGGTCTATCAGGACAAGTCTTTCACCTTTGTGACCAAAAGCCCTCCGGCGGCCACGTTGCTGAAAAAGGCGGCCGGGATCGCGAAGGGTTCGGGAACACCGAATCGCGAAAAGGTGGGCAAGGTCAACCGCCAGCAACTGATGGAAATCGTCAAGGCGAAGGGGAAGGATTTGAATGCACGGGATGCCGAGCATGCCCTGCGCATGATTGAAGGCACAGCCCGCAGCATGGGCATTGAGGTGGAGTAAATCCATGGCGCAACACGGAAAAAAATATAACAAGATTCGGGAAAAAGTGGACCGCGAGCGGAATTATCCACTTCAGGAAGCCATCGTTTTTTTGCAGACCAACAAGATGGCCAAGTTTGACGAAACGGCGGAAGTTGCTTTTCGGCTGGGGGTGGATCCCACCAAGTCTGATCAGGCGATTCGCGGAACGGTTTCCCTGCCGCATGGCACGGGCAAGAAGGTCCGCATCCTGGTCTTTGCGAAAGGCCCTGCCGCGGATGCCGCGCGGGAAGCGGGCGCGATGCATGTGGGGTTTGAGGATATGATAGAGAAGGTCAATGGGGGCTGGACGGATTTTGATGTGGCCGTGGCCACGCCGGAAGCCATGAAGGAAGTCCGCAAGATGGGCAAGGTGTTGGGGCCCCGCGGCCTGATGCCGAACCCGAAGACGGGGACGGTGACGGACGATACGGCCTCGGCGGTGAAGCTTTGCCTGGCCGGGCGGGTGGAGTTCAGGATGGACCGGAACGGCAACGTCATGGTCCCCTTTGGAAAGCTGTCGTTTAACAAGGAAGCCCTGGTGGAAAATTGCAAGACCGTGATTGCGGCGATTAATGCCGCGCGGCCGGCGTCTGCCAAGGGCACATACATCAAGCGTTGCACGGTGAGTTCGACCATGGGGCAGGGGCTCCATGTGGATTTGAAGGACGTTGTTGTGGCCTCTGCTTGATGGGGTTTGGAGCGTAACGATCATGAGACCGGAAAAAAAGGCGATAGTGGATGAACTGAAGAGCCGGATCACCGATGCGGTGTTTGTGATCCTCACGGACTACCGCGGCCTGAGCGTGGCAAAGACGGAAGATCTCCGCCGGCGCCTGCAAGGGGTGAATGCGGGGTTTCAGGTGGTACAGAACCGGATGTTTCGGCATGTGGCGCGAGACCTGTCCCGTGAAGGTTTCGAGTCCGGGCTCAAGGGGCCTTCTGCGATGGTTTTTGGAAGTGGCGACGTGGTGCAGGCCGCCAAAATCCTGAAGGATTTTATCAAGGAGAACAAGCTTCCACTGGTGAAGGTGGGTTCCATGCAGGGGGTGATGATTTCAGCGGCGGATGTGGAGAAGCTGGCGGGTCTGCCTTCCATTGAGATCTTGCGTTCCCAGTTGGTTGGAACCATCGCGGCGCCGATGACTCGCTTGGTGGGCGTTATGTCGCAAAAGGTGGCCAGCTTGCTCTACGTGCTGAAAGCGGTCCAAGAGAAAAAAGAAAAAGTCTAGTGAATGGTTGGAGGAGGAAATAGGTCATGGCTGAGAATACTGCAGTGGTTGAAGAGAAGAAGGAGAGCGAAGTGAAACTCGAAGGCAAGATGTCGGAATTTGTGGATTGGATTGAGGGCATTAGCGTGCTGGAATTGTCCCAGCTGGTCAAGGCGCTGGAAGAGCGTTTGGGCGTGTCGGCGGCGGCTCCGGTGGCGGTGGCGGCGGCGGGCGCGGCGGCGGGCGCGGCGGCTCCGGTGGAAGAGAAGACGGAATTCACCGTGGTGCTGGCGGCGGCGGGTGCGCAGAAGATTGCGGTCATCAAGGAAATCCGTGCGTTGACCTCGCTGGGCTTGAAGGAAGCCAAGGACCTGGTGGAAGCGGCGCCCAAGCCGGTCAAGGAAGGCGTGAACAAGGAAGAGGCCGAGAAGATCAAGGCCCAGCTGGTGGCGGCTGGCGCTACGGTCGAGATCAAGTAGGTTTTCCGGGCTTGGCTCTGATTCGGTCCGTTTCTTGTTTGTGCTTTTACCGCGTACACTGAGGGTGCTGAATGGTTGCAAGAACACAGTTTGGCAATTTAAAAGATGTCATTGATTTGCCGGATCTCATTGAGATTCAGACGACATCCTATCGGGACTTCCTTCAGATGGATGTACCACCGAACAAGCGAAAGCTGGTGGGCTTGCAGGCGGTCTTCAAGGAGGTCTTCCCCATTGACAGTTATGACGGACAGTGCGCGTTGGACTTCGTGAAATACGAAGTCAACGAGCCCAAGATGTCCGCCATTGAATCGATCAAGGAAGGCAGTTCCTATTCGGCGCCGCTGTACGTGACGTTCCGGCTCAAGGATGGGAAGGAAGTCCGTGAGGAAGATGTGTACATGGGCGAGGTGCCCCTGATCACGGAATCCGGCACCTTCGTGGTCAATGGCGCGGAGCGCGTGGTGGTCAGCCAATTGCATCGTTCACCGGGCATTTGTTTTGAGCAATCCATTCATGCCAACGGATCGGTGCTTTACTCTTTCCGGATCATTCCGGATCGAGGGTCATGGATTGAGGTCCAGTTTGACACCTCCGATCTGTTGCATATCTACTTGGACCGCAAGAAGCGCCGCCGGAAGTTCTTGGCGACCACCTTTTTGCGCGCCTTGGGATATGGAACGGATGAGGAATTGCTGGGCATTTTCTACACCTTTGAAAAGCTGGCGTTGAAAGACACCATCAGCGATGAGCGCATTGCGCATTGCGTCGTCAAGGATGACATCATTGATGCGGATTCGCAGTCCATCCTGGCTCGGAAATATGATCCGGTGACGCGGGATCTGATCAAGCAGATGAAGGCCGCAGGGTTTTCATCGGTGGATGTTGTCAATGTCTCCTGGGATGAAGGGGTCATGCTCAAGAGCGTCAAGAAGGATGGCACCAAGTCGTCCGATGATGCGCTCAAGGACATCTACCATAAACTGCGTCCGGGTGATCCTCCAACCACCTCGAATGCCCGGCAGTTGCTGAAGCGGGTGTTTTTTGATCCGCGGCGGTATGATCTTGGGCGGGTTGGCCGTTACAAGATTGTTCAAAAGCTCAATCTGGATCCCAAGATGGATTCCCGCGTGCTGGAGAAAGAGGACATCATTGCGGCGGTCAAGTACCTGGTCAACCTTCGCCGCGGCGAGGGGACGGTGGATGACATTGATCATCTGGGAAGCCGCCGCATCCGGACGGTGGGGGAACTGGTTGAAAATCAGTGCCGCGTGGGTTTGGCCCGCACGGAGCGGTTGGTCAAGGAGCGCATGACCATCTTTGATACCACCGTGGAAAAGATGACACCGCAGAAGTTGATCAATCCGAAGGCCTTGGCGGCCGTGATCCGTGATTTCTTTGGCCGGAGCCAGCTTAGCCAGTTCATGGATCAGACGAATCCGCTGGCGGAATTGACGCACAAGCGGAGGTTGAGTGCGTTGGGGCCTGGCGGCTTGAGCCGGGAACGCGCGGGGTTTGAAGTCCGCGACGTGCATAGCAGTCACTATGGGCGCATTTGCCCCATTGAGACGCCGGAAGGTCCGAACATTGGGCTGATTTCATCCCTGAGCATGTATGCCCGCGTCAATGAATTTGGTTTTATTGAGAGCCCGTACCGCCGCGTGGAAAACGGGCGGGTGACGGATCAGGTGGACTATCTGACGGCAGACCAAGAGGAAAATTTCATCATTGCACAGGCCAATGCGCCGCTGGATGAAAAGGGCCGTTTTGTTTTGGAGGCTGTTTCGGTCCGGTACCGGGGCGATTTCTTGGAGGTCCCCAAGGATCGGGTCAATTACATGGATGTGTCCCCCAAGCAATTGGTAAGCGTGGCCGCCGGGTTGATTCCCTTCTTGGAGCATGACGACGCCAATCGCGCCTTGATGGGGTCCAACATGCAGAGGCAGGCGGTTCCGTTGCTGGTTTCCGAGCGTCCGTATGTGGCCACGGGGGTGGAGACCCGTGTGGCTCGCGACTCCTGTGTCATGGTGCTCGCCCGGGAGTCCGGCAAGGTGGCGTATGCGTCCGCGGATAAGATCATCGTTTCAAAGGACGGCGGGGTTCCGACCAAGAAAACGCCCAAGGACGAATATCAGACCTATGAACTGCGCAAGTTCATGCGGTCCAATGCGGGGACGTGCATCAATCAGAAGCCGATCGTCAGCCTGGGACAATCGGTCAAAAAGGGCGAGGTTCTGGCGGACGGTCCGGCCACGGATCAGGGAGAGCTGGCCTTGGGCCGGAACATCGTGGTGGCGTTCATGCCGTGGTGCGGGTACAACTTTGAGGACGCCATTCTGATTAATGAGCGGCTGGTCCGCGAGGATGTGTTTACCTCCATCCATATTGAGGAGTTTGAGTGTGGCGCCCGGGATACCAAGCTGGGGCCGGAGGAAATCACGCGGGACATCCCGAATGTGGGCGAGGAAGCGCTGAAGAATCTGGGCCACGACGGGGTGGTCCGCCTGGGGGCTGAAGTCAAGCCCGGCGATATCCTGGTGGGCAAGATCACGCCGAAGAGCGAGACCGAGCTGGCCCCGGAAGAGCGTTTGTTGCGGGCCATTTTTGGGGAAAAAGCCGCCGATGTTCGCGACACCTCGCTGACGGTGCCCAGCGGCACGTATGGCATTGTCATGGACGTCAAGGTGTCCGCGCGAAAGGAAATCTCCCGGACTAAACTGTCTCCCGGCGAACGGCGCAAGCAGGCCAAGTCTGTTCAGGAAGAATTCAAAAACAAGAGCCAGCAGTTGACCGAGGACTTGACGGAGGCCTTGAGCAATATTCTGCTGGGCGAGAAGATTCCCCTGGATGTGGTCAACGTGGAGACGGGGGAGATCATCATTCCCGCCAACCGGAAGATCACCAAGACGCTGTTGAGAAAACTGGCGGCGGCCAGCAACCACATTGAGATTGACCCGAGTCCCATTCAGATCAAGATCCAGGGCATTATCAGCGAGTTCAGCCACAAGTTTTCCGAGTTGGAGCTGGAGCAGGAACGGGCCTTGGATCGCCTGGAGAGCGGGGACGAGGTGGACCCGGGCATCATCAAGCAGGTCAAGGTGTATGTGGCCAGCAAGAAAAAACTGTCGGTGGGTGACAAGATGGCCGGACGTCACGGAAACAAAGGCGTGATTGCGCGCATTGTGCCGGAAGAGGACATGCCCTTTCGTCCGGACGGCGCCCCGGTGGACATTGTGCTCAATCCTTTGGGCGTGCCTTCCCGTATGAATGTCGGACAGGTCTTGGAGACGCATTTGGGGATCGCCTGCAAGGCGCTGGGCATGTACGCGGCCACGCCGGTCTTTGATGGCATTCCGGAAAAGAGCATTCATGAGATGCTCAAGAAGGCGGGCTTGCCCGAGGACGGGAAAACCGTGCTGTATGACGGGCGGACCGGCGATGCCTTTGACCAGCGTGTGGTGGTGGGCACCATTTATATGATGAAGTTGCACCACTTGGTCAGCGACAAGATTCATGCCCGCGCGGTGGGGCCGTACTCGCTGGTTACCCAACAACCCCTGGGCGGCAAGGCTCAGTATGGTGGCCAGCGTTTTGGTGAAATGGAAGTGTGGGCGATGGAGGCCTATGGCGCCGCGTATGCCCTGCAGGAATTGCTGACCGTCAAGAGCGATGACGTGACCGGGCGCACCCGGATTTATGAGTCCATCGTCAAGGGCGAGAACGTGCTGGAGGCAGGAATGCCCGAGTCGTTCAACGTGTTGATGAAGGAAATGCAGAGCCTGGTTCTTGATATCCGGGTCGAGCCAGGCAAAAAAGATTGATGTGAATTACAAAGGAGGCGAACGGTGCAAGGTGCCAACGCCATGGGTATTTTTGAAAACGAAATAAAGCAGACCTTCGATTATGCCAGGATCACGCTGGCTTCTCCGGAGACGGTGCGCTCTTGGAGCCACGGGGAGATCAAGAATCCGGAGACCATCAATTACCGGACGTTTAAGCCTGAAAAGGGCGGCTTGTTTTGTGAGCGCATCTTTGGCCCCACCAAGGATTGGGAGTGCAGTTGCGGAAAATACAAGCGCATCAAGCACAAGGGCGTGATATGCGATCGGTGCGGGGTGGAAGTGACGCTGGCCCGCGTTCGCCGCGAACGCATGGGCCATATCGAGCTGGCGGTGCCCGTGTCGCATATTTGGTTTTTCAAATGTACGCCCAGCCGCATGGGACTGGTGCTGGACATCACGGCGCGCGAATTGGAGCGGGTTCTTTATTATGAGGACTACGTTGTGATTGATCCGGGCGACACGCCCCTCAAGGAAAAGCAGTTGCTCAGCGAGATGGAGTATCGCGAGGCGCAGGACAAGTATGGAGAGGGCTTTGTGGCCAAGATGGGCGCCGAGGGCGTGCGCGATTTGATGAAGCGGTTGGATATTCCCGAATGCCTGAAGGTGCTGGAAGTCGAGATGGAGGGCACGCGGAGCAAGGCAACCCGGAAAAAATTGACCAAACGCATGAAGGTGTTGGATGCCTTCCGGGCCAGCAACACTCGTCCGGAGTGGATGATTTTGGAAGTTCTTCCGGTGATTGCGCCCGATCTGCGCCCGCTGGTTCCCCTTGAGGGCGGACGATTTGCGACATCGGATTTGAATGATTTGTACCGCCGCGTCATCAACCGCAACAACCGGTTGAAGAATCTTCTGCAGTTGAAGACCCCGGATGTCATCATCCGCAACGAAAAGCGGATGTTGCAAGAGGCCGTGGATGCCTTGTTTGACAATGGGCGGCATGGGCGCGCCGTTACCGGGGCCGGCAATCGCCCCCTGAAGTCCTTGAGCGACATGTTGCGCGGCAAGCAGGGGCGTTTCCGCCAGAATCTGCTCGGCAAGCGCGTGGATTATTCCGGACGCTCGGTCATTGTCATCGGGCCGGATCTTACGCTTAATCAGTGCGGGCTTCCCAAGAAGATGGCGCTGGTTCTCTTTGAGCCGTTCATTATCCGCCGGCTGAAGGAGATGGGCATTGTTCACACGGTCCGAAGCGCCAAGAAGATGATTGAGCGCGAGGCGGATGAGGTGTGGGATATCCTGGAAGAAGTGACCAAGGGCCACACGGTCATGCTCAACCGCGCACCCACCCTTCACCGCTTGAGCATCCAGTCCTTTGAGCCGGTGCTGATTGAAGGGGAGGCGATTCGCATCCATCCCATGGTGTGCACCGCCTATAATGCGGACTTTGACGGCGATCAGATGGCGGTGCATGTGCCGCTCTCGATCGAGGCTCAGTTGGAGTCCCGCCTGCTGATGCTGGCGCCCAACAATATTTTTTCCCCCTCCAGCGGAAAGCCGGTTACCACGCCGACACAGGATATTGCGTTGGGTTGCTACTATTTGACGATTGAATCGCAAGCAGACCGCCTCCGTCAGCGCCAGCCGAAGACGGACAAGCAGGAGGTCGAGCATTTGCCCATTCTGTTGGATATCAATGAGGTGCATACGGCGGTAGATGAGGGAGCTCTAAAGGTTCATGACCGGATCCGCTTCCGGAATCCGGACTACAAGCGCACCACCAAGTATGGAAAGCCGGAGCAGGCGGTCATTACGACCACTGTGGGCCGTGTGTTTTTCAATGAAATCTGGCCCGCTTCCATGGGTTTCTATAATGCTCCAGTGGCCAAAAAGACGCTGGCCGAATTGATCTGGCAGTGCTACCAGATTGCCGGGCATGACGAGACCGTGCGGGTTTTGGACCTCTTGAAAGCCACGGGATTTGCGCACGCCACCTTGGCTGGCATCTCGATTGGCATGGTGGACATGATCATCCCGGAGGAAAAGGGTGCCGTTATCAGCAAGGCCCGCCAGCAAATAGCGGAGGTGGAAGGCCAGTATCGAAAGGGTGTCATTACCGATGGCGAGCAGTATAACAAGATCATTGACATTTGGACGCATGCGACGGACGAAATTGCCAGTGTGATGTTCCGTGCGATGGAGTTCAATGAGGGGCGTAATGACGTCAACCCGGTCTTCATGATGGTGGATTCCGGGGCCCGTGGAAGCCGCCAGCAGATCCGGCAGTTGTCGGGTATGCGGGGATTGATGGCCAAGCCGTCTGGTGAAATCATTGAGCGTCCGATCATTTCAAACTTCCGTGAGGGCTTGAGCGTGCTGGAGTACTTCATCAGTACGCACGGCGCCCGCAAGGGGTTGGCGGATACGGCGTTGAAAACGGCCGATTCCGGTTACATGACGCGCAAGCTGGTGGATGTGGCCCAGGATGTGATTGTGGTGGAGCAGGATTGCAATACGCTGAATGGCATTGAGGTCCGCCCGATTTATGAGGGAGATGATGAACTCGTCCCGCTGTCCGCCCGTATTCTTGGGCGCACGGCGTTGGATGACATTCGGGATGCGCGCAATGAGTTGATTGTGTCGTCTGGCCAGGAAATCGACGAGGCGGCCGTGGAGCGCATCACCCAGGCGGGCTTGGAGAGCGCCCGGATTCGAAGTGTGCTGACCTGCGAGTCCCGCCGGGGAACCTGTGTCAAATGCTATGGGCGTAATCTGGCCAATGGGCGTCCCATTGCACTGGGCGAAGCGGTGGGCATCATTGCCGCGCAGTCCATTGGCGAACCGGGCACCCAGTTGACCATGCGTACCTTCCATATTGGTGGCACGGCCAGCTCTGTGTTCAAACAGCCGCATATCATGGCCAAGCATGATGGTGTGGTCCGCTATCAGGAGTTGAGAACGGTAAAGGCCTTGGACGGCAACTTTATTGTGCTCAACAAGAATGGCGTGGTCAGCATTTATGACAAGGATGGGCGTGAGCTGGAGCGCTATACCACCGTCATTGGCGCGGTCATTTCCGTGGGAGATGGCGGGATGGTCAAGAAGGGCCAGAGCTTTGTCAAATGGGATCCGTACAATGTGCCCATTCTTTCGGAGCAGGACGGGAAAATTGAGTTCCACGATTTTATTGAAGGCGTTACAGTCCGGAAGGAGTTGGATGAATCCACGGGCATGGAAGGCACGGTGGTCATGGAGCATAAGGAGGATTTGCATCCGCAAATCGTGCTCAAGGCCCCGGATGGCAAGGCCGTGTTGAGTTCGTATTCCATTCCATCGGGCGCTCACGTGGTGGTTCAACATGGCGAGAAGGTGCTGGCCGGAGCGATGCTGGCCAAGACGCCCCGGAAGGTGGTTCGCACAAAGGATATCACCGGCGGTTTGCCGCGCGTGGCCGAGCTGTTTGAGGCGCGCCGCCCCAAGGATGCCGCGGAGATTGCAAAAATTGACGGGTTGGTTGAATTTGCGGGAACCGCGCGCGGGCGCCGCCGTTTGCTGGTGCGCGATACGGTGACGGGCGATGAGGAAGAGCATTTGATCCCGATGGGCAAGCATGTGGTGGTGTTCCAGGGCGACCATGTCAAAAAAGGACAGCAGTTGACGGAAGGCCCCGTGGTTCTCCAGGAAGTCTTGGAGGTTTGCGGACCCCAAGAACTGCAGGAATATCTGGTGAACGAGGTGCAGGAAGTTTACCGCTTGCAGGGTGTGGAAATCAATGACAAGCACATTGAAATCATTGTCCGGCAGATGTTGCGCAAGGTGCGGATCACCGAACCGGGCGACACCGAGTTTCTCTGGGGCGAGCAGGTGGAGAAGCAGTTGTTCCAGGATGTGAATCAGAAAGCCATGGCCGAAGGAAAGACGCCGGCGGAGGCTTCACCGGTTCTGCTGGGCATCACCAAGGCATCGCTGGAGACGGAGAGCTTTATCTCTGCGGCCTCGTTCCAGGACACCACGCGCATTCTGACCGACGCGGCGACGCTGGGCCGCGTGGACGCCCTGCGCGGGTTCAAGGAAAATGTGATCATGGGCCATTTGATCCCTGCGGGAACGGGGTTTAGCATGGCGAGGAACATCAAGTTGGTGCCGCTGGCCGAGCCCATTCCGGTGGAAGACGTGCTGGGCGAGGATCCGTTTGAAAAAATAAAAGAGCAGGAAACGTAAGGATGCTATTGTCAAACAGTGGGAACCTTTGATAAGTTCCCACGCTCGTTTGAAGTGAGGTGAGGAACATTGTATGCCAACGATTAATCAACTGGTCCGAATGGGGCGTGATGTCACGCGCGCCAAGAAGAAATCGCCTGCGCTGACAGGGTGTCCACAGCGCCGGGGCGTTTGCCTGCTGGTCAAGACACAGACGCCGAAGAAGCCGAACTCGGCTTTGCGCAAGGTGGCGCGTGTTCGCTTGACCAACGGCGAAGAGGTGACGGCTTACATCCCGGGCGAAGGCCACAATCTGCAGGAGCACAGCATGGTGCTGGTGCGCGGCGGACGTGTAAAGGATTTGCCGGGTGTTCGCTACCACATTGTGCGCGGCACGCTGGATTGTTTGGGTGTGGATAAACGGAAGCGCGGGCGTTCGAAGTATGGGGCCAAACAGCCCAAGGAATAGGAATAACGTAACATGGCTAGAAGGCGCAGAGCAGAAAAACGCACAGTCACTCCGGATAACCGCTATAACAGCGAGCTGGTGGCCCGCTGTATTTCGAGCATCATGGAGCGGGGCAAGAAGTCTGTCGCCGAACGCATCGTGTACGGTGCGCTCGACCAGATCAAGCAACTATCGAATGCGGAGCCGCTGGAGATTTTCACGCAGGCTCTGGAGAACGCGAAGCCCCGGCTGGAGGTCAAATCCCGCCGCGTGGGCGGGGCGACCTACCAGGTTCCGGTGGAAGTCAGCGTGGACCGCCAGACGAGCCTGGCCTTGCGCTGGGTCATTGATTTTGCCAAGGCACGCAAGGGCGTGAACATGGGCAAGGCACTGGCGCTGGAACTGATGGACGCGCATAAGAATCAGGGCTCCGTGGTGAAGAAGCGCGACGATACCCATAAAATGGCGCAAGCCAACAAGGCCTTTGCCCATTACCGCTGGTAATGAGGGCAGGAAGTGACATGGTCAACGTGGTTGAACAATCCCAACGTCAGAAAGTGAGCGGCACCGGCGTAGCAGGCGAGGCGAGCGGCCGGAGGTCTGCCCTGGCGTGCATTCGGAATATTGGGATTATTGCGCATATCGATGCGGGAAAGACCACGACCACGGAACGCATGCTGTATTACACGGGGCGCGTTTACAAGATGGGCGAGGTGCATGACGGGACGGCCACGATGGATTGGATGATCCAGGAGCAAGAGCGGGGCATCACCATTACCAGTGCGGCGACCACCTGTTTTTGGCGCGATCAGCAGATCAACATCATTGACACTCCGGGGCACGTTGACTTTACGGTGGAGGTGGAGCGGTCGTTGCGCGTGCTGGATGGGGCCGTGGGCATCTTTTGCGCGGTGGGCGGGGTTCAGCCTCAATCTGAAACGGTCTGGCACCAGGCCAACAAGTACCGCGTGCCGCGCATTGCGTTCATCAACAAGATGGACCGCATGGGCGCACGGTTTGAACCGGTCATTCAGCAGATGCGGGACCGGTTGGCAGCGCCCGTGGTTGCGATTCAACTTCCCTGGGGGCTGGAAGCCCAGTTCCAGGGGGTTATTGATCTGATGGGGATGAAGGCCTACCGCTTTGAGGAAGAGTCCCTGGGCGCCAAGGTTGAGGAGATTCCCATTCCCGCAGAACAGGCGGCGGATGCCGAAAAGGCAAGAGCGGCTTTGATTGAAGCGGTGGCAGAGAAAGATGAGCCGACGCTGAAGTTGTACATGGAGAATGCCGATGTTCCCGCCGCGGCTCTGAAGGCGGGGCTCCGCCGCTTAAGCTTGAGTGGCGCATTGGTTCCCGTCCTGTGCGGATCTTCCCTCCGCAACAAAGGGGTCCAACTGTTGCTGGATGCGGTGGTGGATTACCTCCCTTCGCCCTTGGATGTTCCGGCGATCAGCGGAAAGCATCCAAAGACCGGTGCGGCCTTGTCTCGTTCCGCCGACGAGACCGAGCCTTTGAGCGCGCTGGCTTTTAAGCTGGCCAGCGATCCCTATGTGGGGAAGATGACCTTTGTCCGGGTTTATTCCGGCGTGCTGAAGAAGGCGCAGAATGTCTACAATCCCCGGACGCTAAAGAGGGAGCGCCTGGGTCGTATTCTTCAACTGCACGCTAATCATCGCGAGGAAGTGGATGCGCTCTATGCCGGAGAGATTGGCGGCTTGTGCGGGCTCAAGAATGTTTCCACCGGCGATACGCTTTGTTCTGAAAATCATGCCATCCTGCTGGAGAGCATCGCCTTCCCTGAGCCGGTAATTGCCATGGCCATTGAACCTAGGACCCAGGCGGACCGAGAAAAACTCAAGGATGCGCTGGCCAGCCTGATGGAGGAAGATCCAACGTTCAAGGTCGCCCAGGATGCCGAGACCGGCCAGACTCTGGTCAAGGGCATGGGAGAGCTCCACTTGGAGATCATCAAGGATCGCATGTTTCGGGAGTTCAAGGTGCAGGCCAATGCCGGGAAACCCATGGTGGCTTACCGCGAGACCATCACGGCCAAGGTCCGCCGGGAACATTTGTTCCAGCGGGAGCTTGGCGGGCGGGGCCACTATGGCCATGTGATCATTGAAGTGGAGCCTCGAGAACGGGGCTTGGGCAACTTGCTGGAGTTCTCGATTTCTCCCGAGGTGATCCCCCACGAGTTTCACACCGCCATACAGGAAGGTCTGCAGGATGGCCTCGTGACCGGCGTGGTTGGAAATTATGCGCTTGTAGATGTGCGGGTGAATGTGGTAGGAGGTAGCTTTCATCCGGTAGATTCGACCGATGTGGCCTTCCGATCGGCTTCCGCCATGGCAATACGCGAGGCGGCACAAGCCGCCCAGCCTGTCTTGCTGGAGCCGATCATGAAGCTTGAAATCATCACCCCGGAAGAGCACATGGGGGATGTTTTGGGCGACATTAATGGGCGGCGGGGAAGAGTGAAGGAGATGGAGGCCCGGGAGGTCGCCCAGATCATCCACGCTGAGGTTCCGTTGGCCCAGTTGTTTGGGTACGCGACGTCCTTGCGTTCGCTGACCCGCGGGCGGGCCAGCTACACCATGGAGCCCTGCCGTTTTGATGTAGTGCCGGAAACCGTAAAGGAAAGTTTGTTAAATCGCTAAAAGGTAAGCATGAACGGGCAACGAATAAGAATACGATTGAAGGCGTTCGATCACAGAGTCCTCGACCAATCGGCCGGTGACATTGTGGAGACCGCGAAACGCACCGGCGCGCGGGTGGCCGGACCGATTCCTCTGCCAACGCGCATTGAGCGCTACAGTGTGAATCGAAGTCCGCACGCGGACAAGAAGTCCATGGAGCAATTTGAGATTCGAACGCATAAGCGATTGCTGGACATCATTGATCCGACCGCGAAGACGGTGGACGAATTGAAGAAGCTCAACCTGCCTGCGGGCGTTGACATCACTATTAAAATTTGAGTGTGCATTATGCAGGGTTTGATTGGAAAAAAAATTGGAATGACCCGAATCTTTGATGAGCAGGGTCAGCAAATTCCGGTGACCGTGGTCCAGGTGGGGCCGTGTGTGGTGGTCCAGCGGAAGACGGCCAAGACGGATGGGGTTGAGGCGGTCCAACTGGGGTTTGAAGACAAGCCGGAGCGCCGGGTGAACAAGGCGGCGCTTGGCCACTTCAAAAAGGCGGGAGTTTCCCCCAAGAGAATTATACAACAGGTCCGGGTGGAGGCGTCTGAGGAAGTCAAGGCCGGGGATGTCGTGACGGCTGACCTGTTCGCGGGCGTCACGCACGTGGATGTCATTGGCATGACCAAGGGGCGTGGCTTTCAGGGGGTGGTGAAGCGCCACCGGATGGCGGGCGGTCCTGCGGCTCACGGTTCGGGCTTTCATCGCCGTGGAGGTTCCATTGGGTGCCGCGAATGGCCGGCGCGCATTTTCAAGAACAAGCGGATGCCTGGGCACATGGGCTATGATTCGGTGACCACGCAGAACTTAAAGGTGATCGCTGTTCGGCCTGAAGACAATGTGATCCTGTTGCGGGGGGCAGTGATGGGACCAGCGGGCGGCATCGTGCTGGTTCAGAAAGCGATCAAGAAGGCGGCGAAGGCACAATGAGCAAGTTACCAGTAAAAAATATGAAGGGCGAGGTCCTGCCGGAAATGGACTTTGCGGATGACCTGATGGTTTCCGGAAAGGGAACGCAGGCGGTGCATGATTCCGTGGTGGCGTACCGGGCGGCACAGCGCGCAGGAACGGCTTCCACCAAGAAGCGTGGCGAGGTGTCTGGCGGCGGGAAGAAGCCCTATAAGCAAAAAGGCACCGGGCGGGCAAGAACGGGATCCATCCGGTCTCCCATATGGCGCGGGGGTGGAACGATTTTTGGTCCGCAACCCAGGGATTACACAAAGAAAGTCAACAAAAAGACCGGGCGTCTGGCGTTCCGGAGCGCCTTCAGCGCCAAGGTGGCGGCTGGAGAAGTGACGGTGGTGGATCAACTGGGTCTGGCTGAGCCCAAGACCCGCTTGATGGCGGACTTTCTGAAGAAGCTGGGTGTCAAAACCGGCTTGCTGGTGGTGGCCAAGGTGGAGCGTTCCGTGGCGATGGCGGCCCGCAACATCAAAGGGTTGGAGGTGGCCACGTCGGATTCCGTCAATACGTATCAGATTTTAAGATATCCGTCTTTGCTGATCAGCCGGGAAGCGATGACGACATTGGAGCAGAGGCTCCGAAATCAGGGTGGGTGATCGTATGAAAGATACAAATAGCGTGATCAAGCAAATGCTCCTTTCCGAGAAGGGCACCAAGATGACGGAGAGCCTGAACCAGTATCTGTTTCGGGTGGACCGCATGGCCAACAAAATTGACATTAAGGGGGCGGTGGAAAAGCTTTTCAATGTCAAGGTAAAGACGGTGCATACCATGAACCGGAAGGGAAAAAAGAAGAGGGTTCGGACCATGGCGTATGGGAAAACCCCCGCGTGGAAACGTGCGGTGGTGACCTTGCAAGAGGGGCATAAGATTGATCTCACGTAAGAAGGATTGTGTTTCATGGCTCTGAAAATATATAAACCAACAACTCCGTCACTGCGTTTCACTACGCTGTCGGACTTTGCCGACATCACGAAGAGTAGCCCGGAGAAGTCTCTGATTCGGTCAAAGAAATCGCGTGCGGGGCGCAACTCGGCGGGCCGGGTCACGGTTCGCCATCAGGGGGGCGGGCACAAGAAGTTCTACCGGATGATTGACTTTCGCCGCGACAAGCATGGGGTTCCCGCCCTGGTCGCCGCAATTGAATATGATCCGAACCGTTCAGCGCGCATTGCCTTGTTGCATTATGCGGACGGCGAGAAGCGGTATATTCTGGCCCCGCTGGGGTTGAAGGTGGGCGCCAAGGTGTTCTCCGGGCCGGAAGCTGAACCGATGGATGGGAATTGTCTGCCGCTGGCGATTATTCCGCCGGGCATGGCGATTCACAACATTGAGATGGTTCCTGGTCGTGGAGCCCAGATTTGCCGCAGTGCGGGCATGGTGGCCCGGATCATGGCCAAGGAAGGCGAATATGCGCATGTGCGCCTGCCCTCCAACGAAATTCGCATGATTAATTTGAAGTGCTATGCCACGATTGGGCAGGTGGGGCATCTGGAGCATGAGGGGATTTCCTTGGGCAAGGCGGGACGGTCCCGTTGGAAGGGGATTCGCCCGACCGTTCGCGGCGTGGTGATGAATCCGATTGACCATCCGATGGGCGGTGGCGAGGGGCGGTCTTCCGGTGGCGGGCACCCGGTGACCCCGTGGGGCCGGTTGACCAAGGGCAAGAAGACTCGGAATCGTCGGAAACCGTCAAGAAGTTTCATTATTCAGCGGAGAAAGTAAACCATGGGACGTTCAATTAAAAAGGGTCCGTTTGTTGACGCGAAGCTCCTGAAGAAGGTGGATGCGATGAATCAAGGTGGGCTGAAGCGCCCCATCAAGACTTGGTCGCGCCGGTCCATGATTCTCCCCGAGTTTGTTGGGCATACCTTTTCCGTGCACAATGGAAAGTCGTTTACGTCGGTGTTCGTTACAGAAAACATGGTGGGGCACCGGTTGGGCGAATTTTCACCCACGCGGATGTTCCGAAGACATGGAGCGGCAACGGACAAGGTGGTTGCCTTGAAGTAGGGCGCGAATGGAACATAGGAACCCGGACGGGGAAAGGGGTCTGTGGGACAGAGTGTTCCAGGCGGGTGGCACCGGGGTTGGATGGGGAGTTGTTCTTTTGCTGGCTGTGGCGGTGTTGATTGTCCAGCAGGTTTGTTCTTTGAAGCAGGTGGAAGAGGGGGCTTTTCTGCGGGATGGCCGGGCGACGGGATGGAGCCTGGAAGATGGAGCGATGCTGGAGGCTCGTGAGGCCCGGATGGCGTCAAGCCAGCTGGCCGCTCGAACTGCGGAATTGAGCCGGGAGTTGGCGGAGGCGAAGCATCAGGTCCTGATTTTGTCGGAAGCCTTGGCGGAGGCCAGGGGGGAAGCCGATGCGTGGAAAGCCCGCCAGTCCAAGGCGTGGATGGACGAAGAGACTGTTTGGAGCGGGCCTGCGGGCCTTCGCCGTGATGCGGTGGCTCTTCTGGATGTGAATGAAGATTTGCGCATGGTGGTTCTGGATGCGGGGCGTTCGGATGGGGTCAGGCCCGGGATGGTCTTGAGGGTGATGCGGGAGGGCCGGATGCTGGCCCATATCCGTGTGACGGATGTGCGGGCAGGGGTATCAGGAGCGGTTTTGGAAGAGGTTTGGCCGGATGGGTTCCCAAGAAAAGGGGATCGGGTGGTACTGGGAAAACCATCAGGACGTTAAGGAAGGCAGAAATGGAAATTAAGGCGAAAACAACATTTGTCAGGCTCTCGCCGTCAAAGGCCCGTGATTTGGCCAAAACGTTGAGGGGCCGCCCGGTTGCTGAGGCGCTGAAACTGGTTCAGTTCAACGAGCGCAAGGCAGCCTTTTATATTGGAAAGACTTTGAAGTCAGCCATTGCGAATGCGGAGAACAACGCCAAGTTGTCGGCGGAAAGTCTCTACGTCAGCGAGGCGATTATCGAAAAGGGGCCGGTGATGCGGCGGTTCTGGCCTCGGGCCAGAGGCATGGCCAGCCCCATTGAAAAGAAGACAAGTCACATCAGGATAACGTTGACGGATAAAAAGCCCGTTGCAAAATAGTAAGTTTTTCGGGATGAAAGGAGACCGGTCTTGGGTCAAAAAGTAAATCCTATTGGTTTCAGAGTGGCCGTCAATAAAGACTGGCGCTCCCGCTGGTTTGCGGAGAAGAAAGAGTTTGGCAATCTGTTGCACGAAGACCTGAAGATTCGGGACTTGGTGAAGGCTCGCCTGAAGGACGCGGCGGTGCCCGAGGTGCAGATTGAGCGTTATGCGAATCGCGCGAGGGTGACGATCTTTACGGCCCGGCCGGGGATTGTCATCGGGCGAAAAGGGCAGGACATTGAGCGCCTGCGTGAAGAGATCGCCAAGAAGACAAAGAAGGAAATCTATGTCGAAATTCGGGAGGTCAAGGACCCGGACACCAACGCGCAGTTGGTGGCGGAAAACATTTCCTTGCAATTGGAGCGGCGTGTGTCGTTTCGCCGGGCCATGAAGCGAGCGATACAGATGGCCATGGAACTGGGTGCCTTGGGCATCAAGATCCAGGCCAGCGGACGCTTGGGCGGTGCGGAACTGGCCCGGCGGGAATGGTACAAGGAGGGGAAGGTGCCCCTGCATACCTTGCGTGAGAACGTACAGTACGGTTTTGCCGAAGCGCACACGATGGCCGGCAAGATTGGCGTCAAGGTCTGGATTTGCAAGAAACTGGAAGAAGCGACAACGAAGGAGAAGCCTCATGCCGCTTATGCCTAAAAGAGTGAAGTATCGCCAGTCCCAGCGTGGAAACCGCAAGGGGATGGCGCAGTCCGGCAATTCGATTGAGTTTGGGGAATATGGGTTGCTGGCCATGGAACGCGCTTGGGTCACCAATATTCAACTGGAGGCCTGCCGCGTGGCGATTAATCGCGAGATGAAGCGCAAGGGAAAGATGTGGATTCGTGTATTCCCTGACAAATCCTATTCCAAGAAGCCCTTGGAGGTGCGCATGGGCAAGGGCAAGGGAGCGGTGGAAGGATGGGTGGCCGTGATCAAACCCGGACGCATCCTTTTTGAAATTGACGGAATTCCAGAGGCGATGGCGCGCGAGTGCATGCGGATTGCCGCCAGTAAATTGCCGATCCGGACGAGATTTGTCCGGCGCGGAATGTGAGGCCATGAATAGATGAAAGCCAGCGAATTAAGAGAATTGTCGGAAGAGGAATTGAACCAGCGCCACGAAGAGGCTCGCAAGGAGTTATTCAATTTGCGCATACAGCAATCCACGGGCCGGTTGGAAAAGCCGTCGCGGGTTCGCGAATTGCGGCTCGATGTGGCGCGGATCAAGACCATTAATATGGAACGGGCGAAAGCCGCGAGGTAAGCATGGGTACAACAATGATAGAGCGTAATCATCGCAAGGAGCGGGTCGGGATGGTGGTGTCCGACCGCATGAACAAGACCCGTGTGGTCAAGGTGGAGCGGCGTTTCCGGCATCCGGTATACGGCAAGGAAATCACGACTTCGAAGAAATACTACATGCACGACGAGAACAATGAAACCAGAAGCGGCGACATGGTGCGGATCATGGAATCCCGTCCGCTGAGCCGGTTGAAGCGCTGGCGCCTGGTGGAGGTTCTCGAAAAAGGGAAATCACAGGCAGGAGGCCGCTCATGATTGCAATGAGGACCAATCTGGATGTCGCTGACAATACGGGCGCCCGCCGGGTCCAATGCATTCATGTGCTGGGCCAGCGGAAGCGTTACGCGCACATTGGCGACATCATCAAGGTCGCCGTCAAGGAGGCCCAACCGGTGGGCATGGTTAAAAAGGGCGAAGTTCACAGCGCCTTGATTGTGCGCACCAAGCAGGCGATTCGCCGGGTGGATGGGTCTATCCTTCGGTTTGACCACAACGCCGTGGTGCTGATTGATGATCAGAAGAATCCCCGCGGAACACGCATCTTTGGCCCGGTGGCCCGGGAACTGCGTGAAAAGAACTTTATGAAGGTCATCTCTTTGGCACCCGAGGTCATCTAATGAATCAATTCAGCAAGAAAAGCAAAATGCATGTCAAGAAGGGCGACTTGGTGGTGGCCATTTCTGGAGAGGATGCCGCCACAAAAAAGACGGGGAAGGTGCTCCAGGTTTTTCCAGAAAAAGGCCGGGTCTTGGTGGAAGGCTTTAATTTGGTGAAGAAGACCATGCGGAAAAGCCAGGACAATCCCAAGGGCGGGATTGTGGAGAAGGAAGCGCCCATGGCGGCTTCAAAATTGAAGGTTCAAAACTCGGCTGGCGAACGGGCGGCCAAGAAATAAGCAGGCGCGAGGGCCGCCGGTGGAGAGGCCTTCGTTTACAGCGGATGGTTGGGAAATATGTCAACACTGAAAAACAAATATCTGCAAGAGGTGATTCCCGCGCTTAAGAAGACGGGAAAATTCGCCAATTCAATGGAAGTGCCCCGCATCACCAAAGTGGTGGTGAACATGGGGGTGAGCACGAGCGTGGACCGGGACACGCTCAAGGCTGTGGCAGAGGATCTGGCCAAGATTACGGGCCAGCGCCCGGTCATCACCAAGGCCCGGCAAAGCATCGCCAACTTCAAGTTGCGGGAAGGCATGTCGGTGGGGGCGAAGGTTACGCTGCGGGGTGGGCGGATGTATGATTTCCTGGAGAGGCTGATTCATGCGGCCCTGCCCCGCATCCGGGATTTTCGAGGGGTTTCACCCAAGGGATTTGATGGCCGCGGGAACTATACGATGGGGCTCAAGGAGCAGACCATCTTTCCGGAAATTCAACCGGACCAGATCAAGAAGAGCCAGGGAATGGATATCACGGTGGTGACCACGGCGAAGAAAAATGAGGATGCCTTTGAGCTGTTGAAGCTGATGGGCATTCCATTTGCGAATGTGCAAAAGGAATAGAATACGGGAGGAATTGCGTTGGCGAAGACATCCATGATTGTAAGGGCGAACCGGGCGCCAAAATTCAGTTCCCGGACGAACCGGCGTTGCCGGCGGTGTGGCAGGCCTCGGGCGTTCATGCGGAAGTTTCAGCTGTGCCGCATTTGTTTTCGCGAGCTGAGTTCCGAGGGAAAAATCCCGGGTGTGATAAAGGCAAGCTGGTAGGTTGCATGAGGAGAAAGAATGAGTGTGTGTGATCCAGTGGCGGATATGTTGACGTGCGTTCGCAACGCCAGCCGGGCTGGCCTTGAGATGGTGCAGATGGCCCATTCCAATTTGAAGGGCGAGATCGCCCGCATTCTGAAGAAGGAAGGCTACATTTCGGACTATGCCACCGAGGGGCATGACGGGAAGAAGCTTCTGCGCCTGTACCTGAAGTACGGGCATGACCGCAAGCCGGTGATTCAGGGGCTCCGCCGCATCAGCAAATCGGGCTTGCGCCGGTATGTGATGTCGAATAAGGTGCCGCGGGTTTTGGGCGGCATGGGGGTGGCCGTTTTAAGCACGTCTTCCGGTGTGATGACGGACAAGGAAGCCCGAAAATTGAAGGTGGGCGGGGAAGTTCTTTGCTACGTGTGGTAAGAGCAACGACGGACGAAGGAATTCAGCATGTCTAGAATAGGAAAAACGCCGGTGGCGCTTCCCAGTGGGGTAACAGCCGCCGTCAATCAATCTAAAATAACGGTCAAGGGACCCAAGGGCGAGGTCTCTTTGGGCTTTCCCGCCGGCATCTCCGCAAAAGTGGAAGGCACGGTGGTGGGCATTACCTGTTCCAGCCAGGGCAAACAAGCCATGGCGGATTGGGGAACGACGCGAAGCTTGGTGGCCAACATGGTCGAGGGGGTTTCCAAGGGCTACTCAAAAGACTTGGAAATTCAAGGGGTTGGTTTTCGGGCGGCCCTGCAGGGAAAGAAGCTGGTGCTTTCGCTGGGCTTTTCGCATCCCATTGAGTATATTGTGCCGGATGGCATCAAGGTCAATGTGACGGACAACACCAACATCTCGGTCAGCGGCATTGACAAGCATTTGGTGGGTGAAGTGAGTGCCCGCATTCGCGCCTTTTACCCTCCTGAGCCGTACAAGGGCAAGGGAGTCCGATACAAGGGCGAATATGTGCGGCGCAAAGTTGGCAAGACGGTGGCTTAATTATGAAACTTGAAAGCAGGCAGGATTATCGGAAACGGCGGCACATGCGTTTGCGCCAAAAGGTCAAAGGGACGGCGGACCGGCCCCGGATGAGCGTATTTGTTTCGAACAAGCACATGTATGTGCAGTTCGTGAATGACATGGACGCGGTCACGCTGGCCACGGTTTCGACGGTGAGCGGCGCGATGAAAGAGGCGGGGGGCGGGAACGTCAAGGTGGAAACTGCCCAGCGGCTTGGAAAGCTGGCGGCGCAAGTGGCCTTGGAGAAGGGCATTCATCAGGCGGTGCTGGACCGGGGTGGTTTTTTGTATCATGGGCGCATCAAGGCGCTGGCCGATGCGGCCCGCGAAGCGGGTTTGAAAGTCTAACCAATAAGTATGGCAAGGAGCAATCTGGTGAGGGAAAAGTCTAAATCCGACAGCAACAGCCAGTCCGAATTTGCGGAACGCGTAGTGCATGTCAATCGTTGCGCCAAGGTGGTCAAGGGCGGACGGCGGTTCAGTTTCAGCGCCCTGGTGGTGGTGGGCGATCGCAAAGGCCATGTGGGCTATGCCCTGGGCAAGGCGAACGAAGTAGCCGATGCCATTCGAAAGGCGACAGAGATGGCCCGGCGCTCCATGTTTTCAGTGACCATGCGGGACACCACGATCCCTCATGAGGTGATGGGCGTCTTTGGCGCTTCTCGCGTTCTGTTGCGTCCGGCCTCCCAGGGAACGGGTGTGATTGCAGGCGGAGGCGCGCGTGCGGTGCTGGATCTGTCCGGCATTCGGGATGTCTTGGCCAAGTCGCTGGGCGCCAGCAATCAGCTGAACGTGGTCAAGGCGACGGTCAATGGGCTTCAACAGTTAAAGTCTCGCGAGGAAATTGCGGCCATCCGCAATGTCCAGGCGTAACAGGGTGGAAAGATAATTTATGAATCTTCATTCATTAAGCAATACCAAGGGCGCGCGGCACCGCCGCATGCGCGTGGGGCGAGGGGAGTCGTCCGGCAAGGGCAAGACATCGGGCAAGGGAAACAAGGGGCAGATGTCGCGCACGGGCCATAAACATACGCCGATGTTTGAAGGCGGCCAGATGAAATTGATTCGCCGCATCCCCAAGCGCGGGTTTACCAATCCGAACCGGCTGGCCTTTACGCCGGTCAATTTGAAGTCGCTGGCCTGCTTTGCGGCAGGCGCGGAAGTGACTCCGGAAAGCTTGCGGAAAGCCGGGCTGGTCAAAAATTCTGAAACGCGGATCAAACTGCTGGGCACAGGCACGATGGATCGGAAGCTTACGGTCAAGGCCCATGCGTTCAGCGCCACCGCCCGGGCGGGCATTGAAGCCGCCGGGGGGGCCTGCGAAGTCTTGAAGTAATTTTGACGGGAAAACCTCTATGTTATCCGCTTTCACCAACAGTCTGAAAATACCGGAACTGCGCCAAAGGATTTTTTTCACTTTGGGCCTCATTTTCATCACCCGCCTGGTGGCCAGTGTGCCCACTCCGGGGGTGGATGCGGTGGCTTTGAGGGAGTTCATTGCGCAGATTCAGAATACCGCCGGTGGCGGGTTCATGGGTTTGTTTGACCTCTTCAGCGGTGGCGCCTTTGAGAACGCCGCGGTGGGGGCCCTGGGGATCATGCCCAGCATCAGCGCCTCGATTATTCTGCAATTGCTGACCGCCGTTGTTCCGTCCCTGGAGCGGCTGGCTCGCGAGGGCGATTCGGGCCGCCAGCAGATCATTCAATATGGACGGTATCTGACGGTGATTTTGTGCATCGTTCAGGGCTATGCGATGGCGGTGGCGCTGGAGCATCCGGAGAGCATGGGGATTAACCGGCCTATCGTGGTGTTTTCGGGGTGGGGGTTCCGGATCATGACGGTGGTCACGATGACCAGCGGCACGATGTTATTGATGTGGCTGGGCGAACAAATTACCCAGCGGGGCATTGGGAACGGCATCTCGCTGATCATTACAATCAGCATCGTCAGTCGTTTGCCGCGTGCGGTGCAGGCGACCGTGAATATGTTCAAGCCGGTGGACGGTTTGGCCCAATTCAGCATGTTCCATCTGGTGGGCTTGCTGGTGATGATCTTTCTGGTGGTGGCCGGGGTCATTGCCGTGACGCAGGCTCAGCGAAAAATACCGGTCCAGTATGCCAAGCGGGTGGTCGGGCGGAAGGTGTATGGCGGACAGAGCACCTACATGCCCTTGCGGGTCAATTATTCGGGCGTCATGCCGATCATCTTTGCCCAAGCCATCCTGATGTTTCCTTCCAAATTGCTGGGCATGGTGCCCTTGGATATTTTCAAGCGGATGGCGGCGGCATTGAACTACGGGACCACGCTCTATGACGTCATCTATGCGCTGATGATCTTGTTCTTCTCCTATTTCTGGGTGGCGACGCAGTTCAATCCCATTCAAATTGCGGATGATCTGAAGAAGTATGGCGGGTATGTGCCGGGCATTCGGCCCGGGCGGCCCACGGCGGAGTTTTTGGACAAGACGATGACGCGAATCACATTGGCGGGCGCGCTGTTTCTGACCGTGATCGCGGTGTTGCCCTCGGTCATGGCCCAGCAGTTCCGCATCCCTTGGATTGTGGCTTCATTTTTTGGCGGCACCAGCCTGCTGATCATTGTGGGTGTGATGCTGGACACCATGCGGCAGGTGGAATCGCACCTGATCATGCGGCATTACGATGGATTCCTGAAAAAGGGCAAACTGCGGTCAAGGAGTTAAGCATGCAGGCAATTATTTTATTAGGCGCTCCTGGCGCAGGAAAGGGCACGCTGGCGGAAGGGTTGAAGGCGGCCACATCCTACCTCCACGTTTCAACGGGGGACATGTTGAGGGAGGCCGTGAAGGCGGGCCGCCCGGTTGGGCTGGAAGCCAAATCGTACATGGAAAAGGGCGAATTGGTTCCGGATGCGGTGATCATGAAGATTGTCACCGAGCGCCTGAAGGCGGGGTCTCCTGAAGACAAGTACATGTTTGACGGATTTCCTCGCACGCAGGAGCAGGCTCGCCTGCTCGACCAGGTGGTTTCCGGCTTGGGCGGAACCCTGACGCATGTTTTTCTTCTGGAAGTGGCTCGTGATTTGCTCGTAGACCGGCTGAGTGGGCGGCGGGTTTGCAAGAATTGTGGTGCGGTCTATCACATTCGGAATATTCCCTCCAAGGTGGATGGCGTCTGTGATCTTTGCGGCGGTGTTCTGTACCAGCGCCCGGACGATTCAGAAGCCACGGTGCTTAATCGCTTGGAAGTGTTTAAGAAGCAGACGGAAAGCTTGATTGAGTATTACCAGAGCAAGGGGGTTCTGGTGCGGATTGACGCGGGGCGTGATCGCGAACTGGCCAAGGCGGACATTCTGGCCCGGCTGGGTTCCTAGCTCGGGCGGCCATGATTATTCTCAAGACTCCTGAAGAAATTGACCGCATGCGCGAGAGTGCACAGAAAGCGGCGGGGGTTTTGGAGGCGGTGTCGCGGCAGGTGGCACCCGGGGTGACGACGGCCGAACTGGATCATCTGGCCCAGGAGGAGATGCGCCGGCTGGGGTCAATCAGCGCGTTCTTTGGATATCGAGGGTATCCGGGGCATATTTGTGTCTCGGTGAATGACGAAGTGGTGCATGGCATTCCGGGGCCTCGGCGCATTGCGCTGGGCGATGTGGTCAGCGTGGATGTGGGAGTAGTGTACAACGGATTTGTGGGGGACACGGCGGCGACGTTCATGGTGGGGGTGACGGACCCGGAGGTTTTACGGCTGGTGCGGGTGGGCGAAGAGGCGTTGGCGGCCGCGATTGAACAAGCGGTGGACGGAAATCGGCTGGGCGATGTTTGCCATGCGATTGAGCGGACGGCGGTGGCCTCTGGGTATTCGGTTGTTCGGGATTTTGTGGGACATGGGATTGGGCGCAAGATGCATGAGGATCCCCAAATCCCGAATTACGGAAAACCGGGGAAGGGTCCGAAGTTGAAAACCGGCATGACCTTGGCGATTGAGCCCATGATCAATATGGGGGGCTCGGATGTGGAAGTCATGCCGGATGGATGGACGGTTCGGACGCTGGATCGGCGGCCTTCGGTGCATGTTGAACACACCATTGCCGTGCGGAAGGGGCCGGCTGAGATCCTTTCATGCAGAAAAATGAAATAATTCGGCTGGACGGCAGGGTGGTGGATGTGATAGCAAATGCGGTCTTCCACGCCCAGTTGGAGAATGGCCATGTTTTGGTGGCCTTTTG
This sequence comes from uncultured Verrucomicrobiota bacterium, assembly GCA_964521805.1. Lineage (GTDB taxonomy): Bacteria > Verrucomicrobiota > Kiritimatiellia > CAIQIC01 > GWF2-57-35 > CAZFSE01. The sequence goes on along the minus strand of CAZFSE010000007.1, from coordinate 18,810 downwards.
TGGGCCTGGGGAACAGGCGGCCGGGAGAGGGCTCCGGCCAGGTGACCGGATCAAGATGGACTTGTCGCCGTACGATATGTCGTGCGGGCGCATTATCAGGGAACGCGAATTGGAGTACGACGATGAAAGTGAGAAGCTCGGTGAAACGAATATGTGAGCGGTGCAAAATCGTTCGTCGCAAGGGCGTGGTGCGAGTTATTTGCACCAACCTGCGGCATAAACAGCGGCAGGGATAGAGGAGAAGAAGATGCCCAGAGTGCTTGGAATTGATATTCCTGGAAAAAAGCGCGTTGAATACGCGTTGCGGTACATTTATGGAATTGGCCCCCAGCGGGCCCGTGAACTGGTTGAAAAGGCCAAGATCGATGCGGCCAAGAAGGCGGATGACCTGACAGATGAGGAGATTACCCATCTTTCGAGCATTCTGCAATCCGACTATGTGGTCGAGGGTGATCTGCGCCGCGAGGTTTCGCAGAACATCCGGCGGCTGATCAGCATTAACAGTTATCGGGGCATCCGCCACCGTCGCGGCTTGCCGGTTCGTGGACAGCGCACGAGCACGAACGCCCGCACGCGAAAGGGGCCGCGCAAGACGGTTGGAGCTGTCCGTGGAAAAGATGCACGGGCCGCCACGAAGACGTCATAAACAACTGGGTGATTCATCGCCCTTGAGGATCGAAGGCATGGCAGAAGAGAAGAATAAAGTGGAAGAAAAAGTTAAAACTGCTCCCGCCGCGGTTGCGGCGGATGCGGGGGCGCCCGTGGCCGAGGGGGAGGCCGCTGAGGCCAAGACCGTAAAAAAAGTCAGGGTGAAGGGGTCTCGCCACGTTCCCGTGGGAGTGGTCCACATTCTGGCTTCTTTCAACAACACGATGGTCACCATCACGGACATGAAGGGTGGGATTATCGCCTGGAGTTCTGCCGGGCGCTGTGGGTTCAAGGGTTCCCGCAAGAGCACGGCGTATGCGGCCACCATGGTGGCGCAGGAAGCCTCCCGCCAGGCCGTTGGGCAGGGCATGCATGAGGTGGAGATTCTGGTGCAGGGGCCTGGCGCTGGACGTGAGTCGGCCATTCGTGCGGTGCAAGCCGCCGGGATGGCGATTACAGCCATCAAGGATGTGACCCCGATGCCCCATAATGGGTGCCGCCCTCCAAAGAGGCGCCGGGTTTAAGAAAAAGAAGACGAGAGTGAGGAGATAGGATTTTATGGGCAGATATACCGGACCCGCGTGCAAGCAATGCCGCCGTGAGGGCATGAAACTTTTTTTAAAGGGCGACCGCTGTTACATGGCGAAGTGCCCGATTGAGACAGGCCGTCCCGCGCCTGGCCAGCATGGAATGCGCCGAAGCAAGGTGTCGGACTATGGCGTTCAGTTGAGGGAGAAGCAGAAGCTGCGCCGCATGTACGGCATGCAGGAAGGCCAGTTTCGGCTGTTCTTTGAGCGCGCCCTGCGCAAGCGCGGCATCACGGGCACCCATTTGCTCCAGGCCTTGGAATTGAGGCTGGACAATGTGGCCTACCGCCTTGGATTTGCGCCATCGAGGCGCTCCGCCCGGCAGTTTGTTTTGCACGGCCATGTGCAGGTGAATGGACGGAAGGCTTCGATCCCGTCCATGCAGGTGAAAGCGGGCGATGTCATTCAGGTAAAGGACAACAAAGAGAGCCGTGAGTATGCCAAGCGGCATATGGAAGCGGCGGAGAGCCGCGGGCGGCCCGGCTGGATGTCCGTCAGCCGTGAAGATTTTCGGGGAGAGGTGCTTCATGTCCCCTCGCGCGAAGAAATCGCGCCGGTGGTCAACGAGCAACTGATCGTCGAATTGTACTCGAAGTAAACCACGCAGTCATTAACACCATAGGAGCCGGCTAACGCCCGGTTCTGGGAGGATTCAGATCATGCCTATACGTTTGGGCCGTTTCGAGATGCCCTCGATCATCGTCAAGGATGAAAAAGTGGCGTCGGTCAATTATGCCAAGTTCATTGCGGAGCCCTTTGAGGCTGGTTATGGCCGGACCATCGGCAATTCCCTGCGCCGGGTTTTGCTTTCGTCGTTGGAAGGGGCCGCCATTTCGTCTGTCAAGATTGAAGGCGCGCTTCATGAATTCTGCAGTCTGCCGGGGGTGGTGGAGGATGTCACGGACATCATTCTCAACTTCAAGCAGGTGTTGCTGAAGCTTTATGCCCGCTCATCCCGGAAGTTCAAGATCAGCGTCAAGGGCCCGGGTGAAGTCACGGCCGGTGACATTCAGTGCGACAATGTCTTGGAGATCCTCAATCCCGACCAGCATATTGCGACGCTGGACTCGGATGGAAAGTTTGAGGCGGAGATTGAGGTGAAGATTGGCCGCGGCTACTGCCCGGCTGATTGGAACAAGAAGGAAGACCAGGAAATCGGCTTGTTGCCGATTGATTCTCTGTTTTCGCCGGTTCGCCGGGTGAAATATGATGTGGAAGCCACCCGGGTTGGGCGGCGCACGGATTATGACAAATTGGTGATGGAAGTGTGGACGGACGGACGGGTGAGCCCGGACGAAGCCCTCACGCTGTCTGCCGCCATTCTCCGGCATCATCTGGATGTCTTTGTGAATTATGACAAGGATATTGTTGAGTTTGAAGAGAGCGAAAAGCAGATTGATCCAGAGCGTGAGGAGTTGCGCCGCAAGCTGAACATCAGCGTCAACGAAATTGAATTGAGCGTCCGCGCCGCCAACTGCCTGAACAATGCCAACATCACGACAGTCGGCGAGTTGGCGCAGAAAACCGAGGCGGAGATGCTGAAGTATCGCAACTTTGGCAAGAAGTCGCTCAACGAAATCAAGCAGAAGCTGACCGAATTGGGGCTTGCGCTGGGAATGACGTTTGAGCCGGAACTGCTAAAAGTCAAGCCGGTGGAAGCGGCGGAGATTCTGTGATCAACCTTTGTTGAGGAAAGACCATGCGACATCGTAATAAAACCATAAAATTAGGACGGCCCACCGCACACCGCGAGGCGCTTTTGGCCGGCTTGGTTTGCGACCTGATTGGGCGCAAACGCATCACCACCACCTTGGCCAAGGCCAAGGCCACCCGGACCATTGCCGAGAAAATGGTGACCTTGGGCAAGCAGGGGACGCCTGCGGCTTGGAGCCGGGCCCTGTCCAAGCTTCGCCGCAAGGAGAGTGTGGGCGAACTGTTCACGGCGCTGGCTCCGGCCTTCAAGGACCGCTCGGGCGGGTACACCCGAATCATGCATCTGAAACGGCGCGCCAGCGACAGTTCGGAGATGGTAATCCTGGAATGGGTGAATTTCATTCCCAAACCGCGCAAGGAAAAGAAGGAAAAAGGGGGAGGAGCGGTCAAGGGTGTTGGGAAGACGGCCAAGTCGGCTGAGGCGGCGGCCAAGAAATAGGGACCTTCCAGCGAAAGAAAAACGGCCAGGCGAAAGTCTGGCCGTTTCTTTTTCAGAAAGAAGGGATTGCGGACTGGCTTGCAAATCCAGCCTGGCCGGCGTATCCTCTGAACCTCCTAAAAAAACATTTCAGCAGGGGTTCTCCATGCAGTGGCTGTTAAAAAAAATCATTGGCACAAAAAACGACCGAGACGTCAAATTGCTTCGCCCGGCGGTTCAGAAGATCAATGCCTTGGAGTTGGAATACCAGGGCTTGGATGAAGAGGCCTTGAAGGCGAAGACTCAGGAGTTCAAGCATCGCCTGGCGCAGGGGCAGACGGTGGACGATCTGGTTTGCGAGGCGTTTGCGGTGGTGAAGAATGCCTGCCGGAGGATGGCGGGCACGACGCATCAAGTCTGCGGGCACGCCTTGAGCTGGGACATGATTCCGTTTGACACGCAGATCATGGGCGGCCTGGTCTTGCACCAGGGCAAGATTGCGGAAATGGCCACCGGGGAAGGCAAGACGCTGGTGGCCACCCTGCCGGTATACCTCAATGCGTTGACCGGCAAGAATGTGCATGTGGTCACCGTGAATGACTATCTGGCCCGGCGCGACTCGGAGTGGATGGGCGCGTTGTATCGGTACCTGGGGTTGAGCGTGGGATGCATCCAGAACAGCATGTCGCCCGGGGAGCGGCGGGAGCAGTACGCCAAGGACATCACGTATGGCACCAACAGCGAGTTTGGGTTCGACTATTTGCGTGACAAGGGGATGGCCTTTCGTCCGGAGGACCAGGTCCAGCGGGGCTATTTCTATGCCATCATTGACGAGGTGGATAGCATTTTAATTGATGAGGCGCGCACGCCGCTGATCATTTCCGGGCCGGCGCCATACTCGACGCACCAGTATCATGAGGTCAAGCCGACGGTGGAGCGGCTCGTGCGGCGCCAGCGGGATTTGTGCAACCGCCTGGCCCAGGAGGCGAAGGCCATGATTGATGGGGGCCAGACCGAAGAGGCCCAGCTCAAATTGTACCAGGTTCATCACGGGATGCCCAAGAACAAGCAGTTTCTGCACATGCTGGAAGAGCCCTCCATCCGGCGCCTTTTGGAGAAGATCGAATCCGCCTTTCTCACGGACATGCGCAAGGAAGAGGCTCGGGCCTTACAGCAGGAGCTGTATTTCATCATCGACGAAAAGGGCAATGATGCCAGTCTGACGGAAAAGGGATGCGAGACACTGAATCCGAACGATCCAGAGTCGTACGTGATGCCCGACTTGGTCTCCCAGCTTTCGGAGCTGGATGGCGATGAGTCGCTCAGCGAGGAGCAGAAGTTTGAACAGCGGCAGGTGTTGCAGAACAAGTTTGCGGACCGGAGCGAGCGCATTCATGCCGTGGACCAGCTGATCCGGGCGTATTGCGTGTACGAGCGGGATGTGCAATACGTCGTGCAGGAGAACCAGGTCATTATCGTGGACGAGTACACGGGGCGCCTGATGCCTGGGCGCCGCTGGAGCGATGGGTTGCACCAGGCGGTGGAGGCCAAGGAAGGCGTGGAGATTGAACGCGAAACGCAGACGCTGGCCACGATCACCATCCAGAATTATTTCCGCATGTACGAGAAGCTCTCCGGCATGACCGGCACGGCCGAGACGGAGGCCGACGAGTTTCATGAAATCTACAAGCTGGACGTGGTGGTCATCCCAACCAACCGCCCGGTGCGCCGGATGGACGGCAATGATTTGATCTACAAGACCCAGCGCGAGAAATACAACGCGATCATCCAGGAAATATCGGACTGTTATGAGCGGAAGCAACCCGTGCTGGTGGGCACCATTTCGGTGGAGACCTCGGAGCTGATCAGCCGCATGCTTCGCCGGCTGAATATTCCGCACAACGTGCTCAACGCCAAAAATCATCAGCGAGAAGCCGAGATTGTATCGCTGGCGGGCCAGGCCCGTGCGCTGACCATTGCGACCAACATGGCGGGACGAGGCACGGACATCAAGCTGGGGGAGGGCGTGGTGCACCTGGACCGTGCGATCATTCTCTCGGGGCGCAGGTTGGACGACAAGGTGGAGGGCACGACCCTGCGGAAGATTCTGGAGAAAACTCCCTGCGGGTTGCACGTCATTGGCACGGAGCGGCATGAGTCACGCCGGATTGACCGCCAGTTGCGGGGGCGTTGCGCCCGGCAGGGCGATCCTGGGTCATCACGTTTTTATGTATCGCTGGAGGATGATTTGATGCGGCTCTTTGGTTCCGACCGCATTGCGGGCATCATGGAGCGGCTGGGCATCCAGGAGGGGGAGGTGCTGGAGCATCCGTGGCTGAATCGTTCCATTGAGACGGCCCAGCGGCGTGTGGAACAGCAGAATTTTTCCATCCGGAAGCGCACGTTGGAATATGATGATGTGATGAACAAGCAGCGGGAAATCATCTATGGCTTCCGGAGCGAGGTGGTGGCCGCGGAAGCGGCGCGCGAGCATCTTTACAGCGTGGTGGAAGATGTTCTGCAGGCCCGGATGGACGCGGTGGAGCTGGCTGACGAGGAATCCGTGAAGGAATTGATCTTGTGGGCGAATGCCACGTTTCCGATTGGATTGAAGCCGGGGGATTTCCCCAAGGCCGGCAAGGACCGGGAGGAGTGGAAAAAGCAGGCCTCCACCCTGATCATGGACCGGGTGCAGAAGGCGTATGACCTAAAGGTCCGTCTGGAACATCCGGCCAGCGTGAATGCCATGGAGCGCCACATTCTCTTGCAGGCGATTGATTCGCAGTGGCAGGAGTACCTTCGCAACATGGATACGCTCCGGCAGGGCGTTGGGTTGAGGGCCTATGGCCAGCGGGACCCACTGGTGGAGTACAAGCACGAGGCCTACGCGATGTTCTCGGACCTGATGGATCGCATCAAGAACGAGGTGGCAACGCGCATGTTTCGCTCCACAACGTCGCCGGAAGCGTTTCAGGCCTTTCTCTCCCATCTGCCCCAGATGTACGTGCACGACGAGGTGTCGGCGCTGGGCCAGCGGGCGGGCGCGGCGGCTCGTCCGTCTGGATCTCCTGCCGCAGAACAGGCGCCCTCCGGCGCGGAGGCCGCCATGCAGGCGGCACTCAAGACCCCAGCCGCACCCTATCGCCGGGATGTGGACAAGGTCGGCCGCAACGATCCCTGTCCGTGCGGGAGCGGGAAGAAGTACAAAAAATGTTGCGGAGCCTCGGGCTGAAAAGTACGGAGCAATCGCGCATGAGCCTGCAGATTATCGAACGTTCCCAACATGGCGTCAGCCGCAAGGATATCTCTCCCGAGGCCCTGAAGGTGCTCTACCGCCTGCAGGAGGCGGGCTACAAGGCATATCTTGCAGGCGGCAGTGTTCGCGATTTGCTGTTGAGGCGGAAGCCCAAGGATTTTGACATCGCGACGGATGCGCATCCCAACCAGGTCAAGCGGCTGTTCAGAAATTGCCGGCTGGTGGGCCGCCGTTTTCGCCTGGCCCATGTGCTGTTCCATTCCTGTGCGATCGAGGTGTCCACTTTCCGGGCTTTGCTGAAGGCGGAGCCCGCCGCGGAGCAGGGTCATTTGTTCAAACAGCGTGACGGGCTGATCCTGCGGGACAATGTATTTGGGACGCCGGAGGAGGATGCCTGGCGGCGTGACTTCACGGTGAATGCCCTCTTCTATAATATTGCCGACTACACCATTCTGGATTATGTCGAAGGCCTCAAGGATCTGGAGGCTCGCCTTTTGAGGGTGATCGGCGATCCGTCTGTCCGGTTTGGGGAAGACCCGGTGCGGATGATCCGGGCGCTGAGATTTGCGGGCAGTCTGGATTTTCAGATTGAGGACAGCGCTCGTGCCGCCATTTTTCAGTTGCGGGACAAGCTGGCGCTGGCCTCCCGGGAGCGGATGTACGAGGAATTTCTGAAGATTGCCTTTTGTGGGCATGCGGAACAGGTCTTTCGAGGAATTCTGGAGTTTGGATTTCTGGGGGTTTTGTTCCCCGAATTAGCCTTCTGGATGAAGGAGGGCGGGGAGGAGCGCTCTGCCTGGTGCACGCGCGTGTTCCGGCAGGTAGATGTCTGGAAGAAGGCGGGGGTCTATCCCGAGGAACCCCTGTTGTGGGCGCTGTTTTTTGGCGAGTATCACGAAGCGCTGGCCGCGGAGCGCGAGCGAACGGGCGCACGGTCCGTGGAGGCCTTGGTCCAGGCCTCGATGGATCACATGTTGCATCCCCAAAATCGCGTTCAAATCCCCCGCAAGGTTGTCCATGCAACGGCCCGCATCATGGCGATGCAATCCTTGCTGGAGCGCATGGCCGGCCAGAAAGGCCGCAAACTGCTGTCCCGGCCTTTCTTTGGTGATGCTTTTGTGTACTTCAAATTCGCGGCCGGGGTCAAAAATCGCAACCGGGAACAGGTTGCTTTTTGGACGGAGCGAATCAAGTCGTAGGTGCCTGCTCCGTGCGGTTGTCCAGGCTTTCCCTGACCTTGGCGGCCAGATCTTCCAGGCCGTAGGGTTTTTGCAGGATGGCGGCGCTGGCAGGCAAGTCATATTGTTCCCTGACGGTTTCGCGGGTATGTCCGGAGGCGTAGATCACCTGAAAATCCTGGCGAAAGGCGCGAATGGCCTTGATTAACTCGGGGCCGCTTTGTCGCGGGAGGCTGACATCCGCCAGAATCAAATGCAAAACGCCTGCGTGTTGTTGGGCGAGTTGCACGGCTTCGTCTCCCTGGGCGGCCACGAGGACGTTATAGCCCAAGGAGGCCAGGTGGCGCAGGGTGAGGGTTCGGACCACGTCATCATCTTCCACCAGCAGGATGGTCTCCTGGCCTCCCAAGGCGGGTTCGGCCAGCAGGACTCGTTGTTCACTGGGAGTGGTGACTTTGGGGAAGAACATGCGAAACGTGGTTCCCTTTCCGGCTTCCGAGTCGAATTCGATCAACCCCTTGAATTGCCGCACGATTCCGTAGGCGGTCGAGAGGCCCAGGCCGGTTCCCTTGCCTTCGTCCTTGGTGGTGAAAAAGGGTTCAAAAATATGCTCGCGCACTTCGGCGGGCATTCCCGTTCCGGTATCGCTGATCTGGACCATGACATACGGGCCGGGTTTAAGAACCGGTTTGTTGAACAGGTCCTTGGGGCCCAGGACTACGTTGCGGGTTTCAAAGGACAGGGTGCCGCCCGCGGGCATGGCATCGCGCGCGTTGATCGCCAGGTTCATGAATACCTGCTGGAGCTGTCCGGCATCCGCCTCGATGCTTCCAAGGGCCTCATCCAGCTGGGTGGTGACATGGATGTCCGCACCCAGCGTTCGAAGCAGGAGCCGCTCAATTTCCATGAGGAGTGCGTTGAGATCAATCCGGCTGATCTCCCCGCTTTGCTTGCGGCTCATCATCAGGAGCTGGCGAGTCAGTTCGGCGGCCCGTTCACTGGCGCGTTCGATTTGAAGAATGTCGGCTCGCAGGGGATTGCCTTCCTCCAGCTGGTCAATCGCCAGCTTGCTGTAGCCCAGGATGCTGGTCAGCAGATTGTTGAAATCATGCGCGATGCCGCCGGCCAGCCGTCCGACGGCTTCCATTTTCTGGGCCTGCCGCAGTTGCCGCCCAAGCTCCGCTTCCTTGGTCACATCCCGATAGATGCCGACGTAATTGATCGTGGCTCCATCGGCATCCCGGATGGGGCTGATGGTCAGGTCCGCCTCGTAGAGCGCCCCATCCTTTTTCTTGTTGATGATGTGTCCCATCCAGTTGTGTCCAGCGGCGAGGGTCTTCCAGATATTCTCATAGAACGTGGAAGGGTGTTTCTGGCTTAAGAGAATGCGGCTGGTCTGTCCCACCGCCTCGTCCGCGGAGAATCCGGTCATGCGGGCAAAGGCTGGATTGACATACTGAATGACACCGTTGGAATCGGTGATCATAACCGCTTCGGCGGCCTGCTGAACGGCGGCGGCCAGCCGGCGATTCTCCACTTCGCTTTTCTTGCGCTCGGTGATGTCCGTGAAGATGGTGGCAAACTGTCCAGGCCGCGGCGAAAATGCGGCGATATCAAACGTCTTGTTGAGCGGCGCGGAATACTGCTCGAAGCGGATGGGTTTGCCGGTCAGGGCCACCTGCGCATACGTCTCAATAAAGGATTCCTTCTCGATACCGGGAAGGGTTTCCCGTGCAGTCCGGCCCATCACTTCGGAGGCCTTCAGCCCGGTATGTTCCTCGAAGGCTTTATTGACCTCGAGGTAGCGAAAGTCCGCGGCTTTGCCTTTTTTATCGAGAATGATCTCATGCAGGGAGAACCCGTTGAGGGAGTGGTCAAAGAGGCCCCGGTAACGCGCCTCGCTCTCCTTTAACGCCGCCTCGGAGCGCTTGCTTTCGATGATGGCGCCGAGCAGGGAGCAGTAGACGGACACAACGTCCTGCCGGTCTTTGTCCATCGGCTCCTGGGAGATCGCGGCATCGTTGCTGAACAGTCCGATGACGCCCATGGGGGATTGGATGGGCGTCAACACGACCCATCCGGAGCCTTTGCTGGGGCCCAATGTGCCATATTCCCAATAGTGCACATTCTCATCCACGAGTCTCCGGTCGTTGGCCTCCAGGGCCTTGAGCCGGGCGATCATCTGATCGCTGTTGGGCATTCTAAAGGTATGTTCGTCCGTGGTGGCGCCCCTCATGTCGGTGCCGTAGGTGCCCCAAAGATGGTGGCCGTCATAGATGAACAGGGCGGCCCGGTCCAGGCCCAGTTGCTCCCGGGCCTTTTCCACGGCCAGGCGGTACACCGTGTCGAGAGTGGGGAGCGCCAGCAGGGCATCGGCAATGGACACGACGGCGCCCATCCCTTCGGAAATGGATTTCTGCCGGTCATTACTGCGTTTGACCTCGGTGATATCCCGTAGAGAAACGGTGATTCCTTCCAAGGTCCCATTTGGATCCTTGATGGGATAGGCGGTAAACTCCAGCCAGCCCATGAAACGGCCATCGGCATCTTTGCGGAGCATGGTGCTTTGGGCTAATTGGCCGGTCTTGAGCGCCTGATGCGCGGGGCAGTTCCCGCAGGTTGGGTTGAGTGTGCCATGGAAAACCTGGCAAAAGAGTTTTCCGACCAGCGGCATCATGTGGGGATACCATTGTTCCATGGTGGGATTGCATATTTGGATGACCGCCTGCTGGTCCAGAACAACCAAGCCATCTTGAATGCTGGAAAGGATATTGGACAGCAGGCCGTCCTCCTTGCTAATCCGCTCGTTGTGGGTTCTCTCGCCGTTCGGATTCATAATTGTTGCATCCCACCCTGACGGAAAAGAATATACCGCCGAGCGTATCATTCGTCAAAGCCTCATTGGGAGTCATGGGTGGACTTTTATGGCATGGTTCACTAGACTCCGCGCCCATGAAGATTATTTTTACAGCGGTTTCGGGCGGACTGTGGCGATGGCTGGCGCCGGTTCTTTCCGGTTTGCTGTTGGCCGCAAGCTTCCCCCCGCTGGAGTGGGGCGGTGCGGCCTGGCTGGCCTTGGTGCCCCTGCTGATGGCCCTCCAACTTGAAGGACCGGCCCACAGCGGGCGCATGGGCTTTCTCACCGGCGCGGTCTTCTGGCTGATTTCGATACACTGGCTCACACGGGTCACCGTGGCTGGATGGTTCACGCTTGCGCTGTACTGCGCGCTTTACGTGGCGCTGTTTGCTTTGGTTCTTTCCTTCTGGCTGCGGAGATTTGGTGTCTCCTCCTGGCTGGCCAACCTGGGATTCATGGCGACAGCCGCCTTGAGCTGGGCGGGCTTTGAGTATCTGCGCTCTGTTTTGTTCACCGGCTTCCCGTGGAATCCGCTGGGTGCCAGCCAGCATGCAAACCTGGCGCTGATCCAGATTGCCGCGTGGGGCGGGGTGTATGCGGTCTCCGGGGTGGTGGTGGGCCTCAATGCCGCCGTGGCCCTGACTATCTTGCGCTATCTTTCAAGCCGCCGGCAAGGGCGCCGCGCGCTCTATCCAGAGATGATCGTTGCACTGGCCTTGCTGTTGGCTGTTTTTCTCGCCGGGGCCCGCGAGCTGAAACGTCCCGAGCCTCCATCGGCCCCGTTGCGCGTCGCCCTCATCCAGCCCAACATTCCACAGGATGAGAAGTGGGACGCGGCGAAGATCGAGCTGATTTATACCCGGCTTTCGGAGTTGACCCGGGCGGCTTTGCGGGCAGGCCGGCCCGATCTGATCATCTGGCCCGAGACCGCCCTGCCGGACGATGTGCGGAGCAGTGCGCCGAGTTATCAGCTGGTCTACGAGCTGGCCACCAACGGCGTGCCCATTCTACTCGGGTCCATGGACACCGCCTATCCGGACGACGGGCATCCCCTGTATTACAACAGCGCATTCTTGTTTGATGGCGGCGGGCACATTGCCCAGACCTACGACAAGCGCCACCTCGTTCTTTTTGGGGAGTACATCCCCTGGGGCGGTGCGTTGTCCTTCATCAATGCGCTGACGCCGATCCAGGAGAGTTTCACCGCGGGTTCCACCAGCACGGTCTTTCAACTGGAGCGCCCGGCCTGCGCGTTCTCGACGCTGATCTGTTTTGAGGACACGGTCGCGCGGCTGGCCCGGGAGGCCGTGCGCAATGGCGCGCGCTTGCTGATCAACCTGACCAACGACGCCTGGTTTGATCCCTCCAGCGCCTCGCGCCAGCACATGATCCAGTGCGTGTTCCGCTGTGTGGAAAACCGTGTGCCCGGCGTGCGCGTGGCCAATACCGGCGTCACCTGCTGTCTCGATGCGAAAGGCCGGGTCACGGCCTTGCTGGCCGATGTGGATGGCGTCACCGCGGTAACCGGCTTCAAGACCGCCGAGGTCAAGGTTCCTCTGGAACAATCGCCGCACACGTTCTATACTCGGCACGGAGATCGATTGGCGCAGGCTGGCGCGGCATGGGGACTGCTCATGCTGGCGGCCATGGCGTTTGGAAAACGTGGAGAATAATCATGTTGGATCACATCAAGGACCGTCTGTCCAAGCTGAATGAGAGCATCGCAGAAATGCGAGGTTTTCTTTGACGTCGAAAACCGATTAAAGACGCTGGCCGAGCTGGAGGCGCAGGCCGCCTCGCCCGGATTTTGGAATGATACGCTTAAGGCCAAGGGGGTCATTGACCAGACCAATGCGGTGAAGGCCGTGGTGAATCCCTTTCTGGCGCTTGAGAAGGGCGCCGAGGAGATGACCCTGCTGGCGGAGATGATTGAGTCCGAGGGGGGCGCGGAGCCATCGGGTTATGTCAAAGAGCTGGAGGACCAGCTCGCGCGGGCGGAGGCCGACTACCAGCGCTACGAGGTGCAATCCCTGCTCAATGGAAAGCTCGATGCGAACAACGCCTATTTGAGCCTGCATGCGGGCGCGGGGGGCACGGAGTCCTGCGACTGGGCGGACATGCTGTTGCGCATGTACCACCGCTACTGCGAGGCGCACGGCTTCGAGGTCAGCGTGCTGGACTATCTCGCGGGCGAGGAGGCCGGCGTCAAGAGCGTCACCTTCATGGTCAGCGGCCCGTATGCCTATGGCTACCTCAAGGCCGAGCGCGGGGTGCATCGCCTGGTGCGCATCAGCCCCTTCGATTCCAACAAGCGCCGGCACACCTCCTTTGCCTCGCTGGATGTGGTGGCGGAGGTGGATGACGCCATCGAAATTACCATTGACGAAAAAGACCTGCGGGTGGACACGTACCGCTCCAGCGGTGCGGGCGGACAGCACGTCAACAAAACGGATTCGGCGATCCGGCTGACGCACATGCCCACGGGGATTGTGGTGGCCTGCCAGGCCGAGCGCTCCCAGCACAGCAATCGCAACAAGGCCATGAAGATGCTTCGCGCCAAGCTCTACGAGCTGGAGCGCGACAAACAGCGCAAGGAGATGGAAAAGTTTTATGGCGACAAGGGCGAGATCGCCTGGGGGCACCAGATTCGCTCCTACGTGCTCCAGCCGTATACCCTGGTCAAGGATCACCGCACCGACGCCGAGAGCGGCAACACGGCCGCCGTGCTGGACGGCGATTTGGATTTGTTCATCGAGGCCTACCTGAAGCAGAACCGGGCCGCCGATCCTCTATAGGTTGTTTCTTTGCATGAATATTCTGGAACAGATTGTGGCGGATAAACGCGAGGAGATCGCGGCGCGCAAGAAGGCCCGCCCCGCCGAGTCCCTGGCCCCCGCCGAGGGCTATCCCGGCGGCGCGGAGTTCATCCGCGCCTTGCGCTCGGTTCCTCTTGGGCTGATTGCTGAGGTCAAGCGGCGGTCGCCCTCCGCAGGGCCGATTCGCGAGCCGTTCGACCCCGCGGAGATTGCCTGCGCCTATGCCGCCTCCGGGGCGCAGGCGCTCTCGGTGCTCATGGATGAAAAATATTTTGGCGGCGGCGAAGCGCAGTTTCTGCGTGTGCGCTCCGCCGTTTCCCTGCCGCTTCTCTACAAGGAATTCGTCGTGGATCCCTGGCAGATCCGCCACGCCGCCTCCCTGGGCGCATCAGCGGTCCTGCTGATTGCGGCGGTGCTGGACCGGGAGCCATTGCGCGAGTTCATGGAACTCTGCCGCGCCGCCTCGCTGGCGGCGCTGGTCGAGGTGCATGACGAGGCGGAGATGCGCATCGCCGCCTCGCTCGAGTGCCCGCTCATCGGCATCAACAACCGGGATTTAAAGTCCTTTAAGACCACGCTGGAGACCACCTTCCGGCTGGCGGCGCTGGCGCCGCCGGGTTGCGTGCTCGTCAGCGAGAGCGGCATCAAGACCCATGAGGATATTCTCCGCCTGCGCGCGGGCGGCATCCATGCCGTGCTGGTGGGGGAATCCCTCCTGCGGCAGACGGACCTGCACGGCGCGGTGCGTAGCCTGATGACCGGGCGGTCCGTGCCATGAGCCTGTTCGTCAAGATCTGCGGCCTGCGCTCCGCGGCGGATGTCGAGGCGGTTTGCGCCCTGAGGCCGGACGCCATCGGTTTTGTCTTCTGGGCCCGCTCGAAACGCGCGGTGACGCCGGAGGAGGTGGCACCGTGGGCCGCCCTGGTGCCTCCCGACATCCTGAAGGTGGGTGTCTTCGTGGACGCCACGGCGGAAGAACTGCTACGCGCCGCGGAAACCGCCCGCCTCGATGTCCTTCAACTACACGGTTTCCAAGGGTTGGAAGAAGCGCAAAAAAATCTTCCAAGGGTTGGAAACTTTTCAGAAAAAAGTTCCAACCCTTGGAAGATTTTCGAAAAAAAGTTCCAACCCTTGGAAAAAATGGAAAAAAAAGTTCCAACCCTTGGAACTTTTTTTCAGGTGTGGTCGGTGGCGCATGTGGGGGATGCGGCGGCGGACGCGAGCGAGTGCGTTGACGCCTTTCTGCTGGACAGTTATAGTGTGGACCTGCCTGGGGGAACGGGGCAGACGTGCGACTGGGACCAGGCGCGGGCCTTTGTGGAGCGGTCGCGCAAGCCGGTGTTGCTGGCGGGCGGGCTGACCCCGGAGAATGTGGGCGAGGCGGTGCGCAAGGTCCGGCCCTGGGGCGTGGATGTCAGCTCCGGCGTGGAGGCGGCCCCCGGAAAAAAGGACATTCAGAAAGTACAGAGATTCATCGAGCAATGCAGAACACTTTGACAGGTCCGGACAAGCTGGGGCACTTTGGCCCGTATGGCGGCATGTATGTGCCGGAAACGCTGATGCATCCCCTGCATGAGCTGGCGGGGGCGTATGAGAAGGCCCGCCACGACAGCGCCTTTCGCAAGGAATTGGATTATTATCTGCGCGAATACATCGGGCGTCCGACGCCGCTATGGTTTGCGGAGCGCATGACCCGCGAGCTGGGCACGGCCCGGTTTTATCTCAAGCGCGAGGATCTCTGCCATACCGGTGCGCACAAGATCAACAACTGCATGGGCCAGATTCTGCTGGCCCGGCGCATGGGCAAACGGCGGATCATCGCCGAGACCGGGGCCGGCCAGCATGGTGTGGCCACGGCCACCGTGGCCGCGCTCTTTGGCCTGGAATGCGTGATTTACATGGGCAAGGTGGACATGGAGCGCCAGTCCCTGAATGTGTTCCGGATGCGAAGCCTCGGCGCGGAGGTGGTGCCCGTCACGGCTGGCCAGCAGACCCTCAAGGAGGCGATCAGCGAGGCGATGCGCGACTGGGTGACGAACGTGCGGCACACGCATTACATTTTGGGCACCGTGCTGGGGTCGCATCCGTATCCGGCGATGGTGCGCGATTTTCAGAGCGTGATCGGGCGCGAGGCCCGGCGGCAGATTCTTCAGAAGGAGCGCCGCCTGCCCAGCGCGCTGGTGGCGTGCGTGGGCGGCGGAAGCAATGCCATCGGGCTCTTTTATGCGTTCCTGAAGGACGCCCGCGTGCGGATGGTGGGCGTCGAGGCGGGCGGGGTGGGCCTTGGCCCCGGCCAGCATGCGGCGCGTTTTGCCGGGGGGCGCCTGGGCGTGTTGCAGGGCACACGGACATTTGTCCTGCAGGATGCGCAGGGGCAGATTGAGCTGACGCATTCCGTCAGCGCAGGCCTGGATTATGCGGCGGTGGGGCCGGAGCATGCCCTTCTGCGCGATCTCAAGCGTGTGGAATATTCGCACATTGGGGATGTGGAAGCCGTGGCGGCGTCGGATGCGCTCAGCCGCTGGGAGGGGTTGATCCCCGCGCTGGAGTCGGCGCATGCCGTCGCGTGGGCCATTCAACATGCGCGGCAGTGGACGAAGAAGGATGTGGTGATCATCAATTTGTCCGGGCGGGGGGACAAGGATGTCCAGCAGGTGGCCGCCTGGAAGGCCTCGCGCGCCGTTGGCAAAATAAAAAAGGAAGCATGACATGGCCTTCAACAGCATGACAGGATTTGGGCGGGGCGCCGCCGCCACGAGTGAATACCGCGTGGACGTGGAGCTTAGCTCCGTCAACCGGAAACAGCTGGATGTGCAGGCGAATCTGCCCCGGCCCTTCGGCGTGCTGGAGGCGCGCGTGTTTGAGCGGGTCAGCCGCGCCTTGTCGCGCGGGCGGGTCACGGTGGATGTGGGGATCCGCCGCACGGCGGAAAAGCGCGCCAAGGGGGTGCGGGTGGACACGGCGCTGGCGGCGGCCTTTGTGCGCGAATTGCGGAAGACCGCCTCAGCGCTGAAGCTAAAGGACGACTTACAGGCGAGCCTCCTGCTGAATCTCCCCGACGTGGTGAGCTATGAGCAGGCGGAGGGCGAGGTGGAGCGGGGCTGGCCGGTGATCCAGAAGGCGCTGGATGAGGCGCTGGAGGGGCTGGTCCAGATGCGCGCCCGCGAAGGGCGCGCTCTGCAAAAAGATCTGCGCCAGCGGCTGGGGCTGTTGAAGAAATTGCTGGCCTCCATCCGGGCGCATGCGCCCAGCGTGGTGTCCCTGCATCGCAAGAACCTGCTGGCGCGCCTGCAACAGGCCGGGCTGGCGGTGGAGGCGCCGGATGACAAGCTCCTGCGCGAGCTGGCGCTGTTCGCCGACCGCTGTGACATCTCCGAGGAGATCACGCGCCTGAACAGCCACATTGGACAGGCGGTGGAGCTGATGGCCTCCGCCGAGGCGGTCGGGCGCGCGCTGGATTTTCTTTTGCAGGAGATGCTCCGCGAGATCAATACGATTGGCTCCAAGGGCAATGACGCAACCATCTTGAGGCATGTGGTGGAATTCAAGGCCGAACTGGAACGTATACGAGAACAGGTGCAAAACATAGAATGATCAAACCTTCCTGGAAACCGATGATCTTCATTGTCTCCGCGCCCTCCGGGGCCGGCAAGACGACGCTCTGCGACCGCCTTCAGGCGGAGTTTCAATCCCTGCATTATGCCGTCACCGCGACGACCCGCTCGCCGCGCGAAGGGGAGGTGGATGGCAAGAGCTACTACTTCCTTACGACGGAGGACTTTGCCCAGCGCCTGCAGTCGGACGGTTTTCTGGAGAGCGCGGTGGTGCATGGGTTCCAGTATGGGTCGCCGCGCGCCCCGGTGGAGCAGGCGCTGGCCGGCGGGCGCGATGTGCTGATGAACCTGGATGTGCAGGGGGCGGCCAGTGTGCGCGCCTATGTCGCGGCCCTGCCGGAAGGTGACGTGCTCAAGCGGGCCGTGGTGGATATCTTTGTCGTGCCGCCCTCGCTGGAGGTTTTGAAGAAGCGGCTGGTTCAGCGCGGCAAGGATTCGGACGCCGTGATTGAACGGCGCCTTCGGCAGGCGGAGGAAGAGATCTCGCACTGGCGGGCGTACAAGTACATGGTCGTGAATGATGATCTTGCGGAGGCGTACGACAACATGCGGGCGATCATCCTCGCCGAGCGCCACCGCATCAGCAACCGGGCGGAGGATCCATTATGAGCCAACAGCCTCGCATTGTGCTGGGAGTGACGGGTTCCATCGCGGCCTACAAGGCGGCGGAGCTGGCGCGCCTGATGATCGGCCGGTCCTGGGATGTCTGGGTGATGATGACCGAGGCCGCCACGCGCTATGTCGGCCCGCTGACGTTTCATGCGCTGACACGGCATCCCGTGCCGGCGGGCCGGTGTGAGGCCGTCCCCTCCGAGGCCTACCAGCATCTGGATCTTTCCTCGGCCGACGCGATTGTCCTGGCGCCCTGCACGGCCAACGTGCTGGCCAAGATGGCGCACGGAATGGCGGACGACCTCGTCACCGCCACCGTGCTGGCGGCGGCGGGGCCGGTGATTGTGGCGCCCGCCATGAATGAGCGGATGTGGCTGAACCCGGCCACGCAGGACAATGTGCGCATCCTCAAGGAGCGGGGTGTGCGTGTGCTGGATGTGGAGAAAGGTTCTCTGGCCTGCGGCATGGAAGGCACGGGCCGTCTGTGCGCGCTGGACGTCATTCTTCGCGCCGTCGAAGAAAGCCTGCGCCAATAATTTTTATCCCGATGAAGATTCTCGTCACAGCCGGCCCCACGCGCGAGCCGGTGGATCCGGTGCGCTACCTCAGCAACCGCTCCTCCGGAAAGATGGGCTATGCGATCGCCTCATCCGCCGCGCGACGCGGACATGAAGTGACTCTGATTTCCGGGCCGGTGGCGCTGGCGGCGCCGGAGGGCGTGCGGTGCGTGGGCGTCACCACCGCCGCGGAGATGTGCCGCGCGGTCGAGGAACATCTGGCCGATTGCGAGGCGCTGGTGATGGCCGCCGCCGTCGCGGATTTTCGGCCCGCTGAACCCGCCGTGCAAAAAATCAAAAAGGGCTCGCAAGCCCTGCTGTTGCGGCTCGAACCGACGGAAGACATCCTTAAAAAAATCCTGCCACACAAGGGCGCGCGCCTCTTTGTGGGCTTCGCGGCGGAGACGGAACGCCTGCTGGAAGAGGCCGCGCGCAAGCGCGAGGCGAAGGGTCTGGACCTCATCGTGGCGAACGATGTGTCGCGCGCGGATTCCGGATTTGAGGTGGACACCAACCAGGTATTTTTTTTATCGCGCGATGGAGCGCGGCAGGAA
>CAZFSE010000006.1:23678-48451 GCA_964521805.1 uncultured Verrucomicrobiota bacterium | reverse complement strand
GCCGTCAACAGCTCACCCGCTTCTCCTGGGAGCACTATGCCGGCGAAATGCTGGACGCTCTTCGCGCGCTTCGCACAAACAAATGAGGGGGCGCCCTTTTGCGCCGGCACGGGTCCATTGAAAGATAAACCGCTTCCTGGGGTTTGGCCATTTGGCGCAGAGCGTAGCCTTCACGGTGCTCCCCAAAAATCGCGGGAACACCGCACGCTTCCGGGCAGGACGGCGCGGAGCGCCATCCTACGTAGGGCGGTGCTCCGCGCCGCCCTCTGGGGTGTGGGCGGGAGCATCCTGCTCATGTCTGCACTGCGGGCCAAACCCGGCCTGCGGCCGTAGAAAATTTACCGCTTTGGCTGTCCTCCGTCATCAGGCTACCGCTCTTTCATTCCCTGCACGTTTGCCCAGGACATTTTGTGCCCCGTCCCTGCTATAATCTGCAGATACGCCAGCCCCTTTTCATGAACGTATGTGGAAGCTTACACATAGGGTTCAGGAAAACCGCTCAAACACATGAGGGCATCCCAACGACCAGCCAGGCTTTTGTCATCGCGCTGGTTTTCGGGCGCCAGGGGATTCGTAAAAAATGAATCTTCGGCTCGCTTCTCCGCAAGTTCAGCCAAGGTCAGCGCAGTTCCCTCCAAAGGCTCAAGTACATTTCGCGATAAACCATGGGCCATATGTAGAAGCGCACTGCAATAAAGTCACGACTTAATTGCAGTACGCTTCTATGCGGGACGCTCTGCGAGCGCTTTGCACCGCCAAATGAAAAACCGCCCCATCAATATGGAGCGGTTATCTCTGCACTGCGGACAAAGGCCGGGGCGGACTACGCGTTTTTTTTAGCTACACAATAAGCCAAGCCTCCGAGTTTATTAAGCATTGGAACGCGCCGCATCAAAGGATCCAGATGGGCCAGGAAAGTCAGGGGACGCAGAAATTTGAAGGGGGGAATAAACCCCAACGAGCCATGCTCGATAACCTCCGCACCCTTCTGGCTGAACCAGGCCGCCATCTCCGGCGGCGAATACGTCCGCATGTGATAAAATCCTCGAATCACCGGATTCCAACGGTTGGGAATCAACACCACCAAACGTCCCCCAGGCCTCACAACGCGCAACAGTTCCTCCACGGCTTGTTCCGGCTCCACCATGTAATGCAGGCACCGGCTGGAAATCACATGGCTAAAGGTGTTGCCCGGGAATTCCAACGCCAGCAGACTCCCCTCTCTCCACTCCACCTTTTTCAGGCTCAAGCGCTCCGCCAACTGCCGGCCTAATTGCAGTGTTTGTGCGGTGATATCCACGCCAGTCACGGGGACTTCAGGATATCGGCGCTTTAACCCAATGAGCGACCGCCCCCAGCCGCAACCCGCATCCAGTACATGATCCTCCGGACACAAGGCTCCCAACTTTTCCTGAAAAAACCGGGATGTGATTTGAAAGGTCACATCATCCACCATCAGCCTCAGCATCTCATCGAGTTCAGCTGGCGAAAGCTGATGCACGCCCTCCGTTTTCCAGTAGGCGGTCACCTCGGCTTGGGAACGGAACTGCACTTTACTGCGCTTCTTGAAAAACATGCTCATATCCGGCGCGAAGCCTCCTGCTCCATCATCACATTAAAATCCACGGTCAGCCCACACCAGCGGTTGCCCCAGATGCGCGCATTTGAGATACCGCTTTTCATCAGCCGGCGCCGGAGATCACCCCTTGAAAGCAGATGCATGTAATCCCCGGAAGCCCAACTGCGTCCCATCGCCCGCAAGATGCGGTCAAACGCCGGCTTGGGCAGGTAGTGTAAAAACAACAGCCGCGTGTGCAGTTCCAGCGGAAAATACCGATTGGGCGTGGTTACATACGCCCGGCGTGACACGCGGCGGATTTCCTGGAGAAACCGAATTTGCCGATCTTCATCGCCCACATGCTCCAGGACGGCACTGCACCAGCAGATGTCGAAGGCGTTGTCCGCAAAGGGAAAAGCGCCCCCATCGTATTGCACCACCTTGACGGACGGGTACAGACGGGAGAAGTTCTCATACGCGCTCATACCCAGGGCCGTTATGTTGTGCGGATACGGATAGGTCTTCTCAAGAATGTTGGAACTTGGATGCCGCTCCGCGTCGGTGGGCCCCACATCAAGAAGTGTGTCCGTGGCCGAGGGACGGAACAGCTCCAGGAACATCTTCACCTTGCGGGCGCGATTCCACGACTGCCGTTTCTCCAGCCATTCAGAAAATATGTTCACTTAACCGGGGCTCCTTCCTGAACAAGCCCCGGAATGATCCGCTGACGCATAAACCGATTCATATTGAGAGTGTCTTTCTTCCAGGGCTTAAACACACCCTGCTTGAATTCATATTCGTGCAGATATTGAATGCCATACAGCCGCTTGAACATCCTATAATGCTCTTCATCGAAACCCGGTCCGGCCGAATGGGCGTAGGCATGAAGAAAGGCTTCCACCAAACGCTGTTGGAAGGCATAGGAATACCCGGGCATGCGGGCTCGTGATTCCACATTGGTGGTGAAATAGGTCAAGTTATAGTAGGCAGGGCAAGTCCACACCTTATTCCAATCCACCACCACCATTCGTTCGCCATGACAAAGGATATTGCGCGGCGAAAAATCCTCGCTGGAGGCCACCACGGCCAGCGGGGGCAAGTGAAAACCCTCCAGCATATCCCTAATCCTGGCCTTTTCGTCCTTCGTGAGCCACAGACGAATCTCCTCCAAACTCTTTTTGGCTTGTTCAACGGCCAGTGTCCCGGCTGGCTGGGTACCGCGAGGATTGGCCGCATGAAACTGCGCCAGCCATTCGCCGGCCCGCTCCATCTTCTTCCGCAACCCCTTCGCGCAAAAGGGGCGCGCCAGGACGTTCGCGCCCAGCAACAGGGACTCCAGCAAATTGCGCCCTTTCTCAAACCGCAACCCCAGCAGGTTCTCCATCGCATCAAAAAAGACGATCTCCGGCAAGCAAAGGCTGGAACGGGATGGGGCCTTCAGAGATCGAATATTTCCGCACTCTTCAGCGACCGTTGGCCCCTTCTTGATGAACACCTCGCCGGCCTTCGTAATCACCCGGTAGTTGCGCGTGCTGGAAATGGCCCGAATCCGGACCACCTGAAAATCTTCCGTGCCCAGCGCGCGGCACAGGGCTTGCCGCTCGCCATCTGACAACTGGCCGCTCAAATGTTTTCTTTCTTGCTCACGGAGCGCAGTCCAATCCACTGGCGAATGGAGAAAATGCCCGTTTTGGCATGTATCCATTCCCGGAAGGCCAGATAGTAATGGAAATAGGCCCACAATAGGCGCTCATCCCAGCCTGCGTCGCGTGCCAATTCGCGTCGCGTCGCGCAGATTTCCCGATACTGGGCCCGGTACGTGCTGACCGTCTTGCTATTCGCATGGAGCCGGAAATCCCCCAGCACACGGGCCGTGGAGCAAACATTGTCCTTCCGAACCATCCGCAAATACAAATCGTAATCCATGACCTGCGCGCGGGCGATGTTGATGCCTCCCGCCGCCAGAACCGCGCTCCGCCGCATGAAAACCGCAGGCTGAGGCGGCACCCAGAGGCCACTGCGCAGGCGCCTACAGGTAACCGGATGATAGGAGCGCGTACCCATCCGCCGTCCTTGTTCATCTATGAAATTCCATGCCCCAAACAACAAATCCACACCCGGATTTTCCTCAAAGACGGAGTTTACGAAGGCCAGCGTTCCCGGCAGATAACGATCATCCGAGTTCTGCCAGGCAAAGATTTCACCGGTGGCGCGTAAAAGTCCCTTTTGAATGGCATCCGCCTGCCCGTGGTCCTTTTCACTGACCCAATAGGCCAGATGTTTTTGATGCCGCTCAATGATCTCCCTGGAGCCATCGGTGGACCCTCCATCCAGCACGAGGTACTCCAAGTCTGAATAGTGTTGATCCACCACAGACCGAATCGTCTCCTCCAGAAACGCGGCCTGATTGTAAGAGGGGGTGACAATGCTGATGCGCATGCGCTACAAGCTCCTATTTGAAGCCAAAACGTCGCGATATATCCGCTGGTGGGCCGGGCCAATATGATCGGGATGAAATTTCTGACGCGCCTGACGTCGCGCCTCAGCTCCCATGGAACGCCCACGGGCGGGATCATCCAAGAGGCCGGCAATGGCACTTGCGATCTCATGCGCGTTCATTGGATCCACAAGAAAGCCGGTGACCCCTTCATCTACCAAATCCGGAACGCCGCCCACTCGTCCGGCCACCACCGGAACACCCGCCGCCATCGCTTCCAGAACCACATTCGGGCAATTATCCTCCAGCGTGGGATGCGCCAGCAAGGTGCAGGCGGAGAGCTCTCTCTGTATGCTCTTCTCATCCAGAACCCCCTTGTATTCGCACCAGCCATACATGGACATGTCCGCCAGGAAGCGCTGAAAATAGAGGTGTTCTTTATGGCCATCCCCTACAAAAATCAGCCGAAAGGATTTCGTTGAAGCAAGGCCCGCCAAGGCCTGGATCAACTGTACTTGATTTTTATGCGGGCAGATGGTCCCGACGCACAGAATCCGGGCAGGAGATTCCGGCGCGGACTGGATGTCGAAAAAGCCGGGGTTCACCGCATTGGGAATTACCCACGTTTTTCGCGCCAGATCTTTTACCTGCTCCTGCGCATACCGGGTTATGCAAATCACGCCATTGGTCCTGCGAAGCGCCACAGACTCCAGCCGGGCCGCCAGCCAGTGGTATCCGAAAGGCCTGGCCCTATAAAATCTGGCAATTTGCCGCATGTTTCCTCGAACGGTGGCCACGTTGGGAAATCCGGAGAAGGCCGCGGACAATGCACAGTCCCGTTCGGTTCCCTGCCCATGCACCATATCCGGGCCAATTTTTTTCAGGAGATTCCGCACCGCCATCATGCATCCAGCGTATCCCGTCCACAGCCAGCCGGCGCGAGGGACCACAAGACTATGAAACCAGACGTTGTCATGCAATTTTTCAGGCGCCGAAACATGCTTTCGCGTGCAGGACACCACATGGATTTCCAGGTCCGGCAACTGGCGCAAGGCCTCCAGCAAGCGCCCCGCGCCCATCCCGAAATACGGAGCGGGGCGGTCATAGCGGCCATACGCTTCCCTGGCATCAGAGGTGAGGTAAGCCAGTTTCATGCGCGCACTCATGCAATT
This sequence comes from uncultured Verrucomicrobiota bacterium, assembly GCA_964521805.1. Lineage (GTDB taxonomy): Bacteria > Verrucomicrobiota > Kiritimatiellia > CAIQIC01 > GWF2-57-35 > CAZFSE01. The sequence continues at coordinate 43,284 of CAZFSE010000006.1, read as the reverse complement.
GACAGCAAAATCAGCCTGTGCAACAGTACGCCCCATCTGAAAGGTGAGACATAACAATGCGCAGTCGCTTTAAAACGCCCCGCTCTGGGTATGTGGACCGGATTGAATACCTGATCGAGCAAAGCCGAAGCAAACGAGTTTTGCATTTGGGGTGTTCAGACTGGCCCATGACCGAAGAGAAAATCGCAGGCCACGCCCTCCTGCATGACCGCCTCGCCCAGGCCGCGCAGACGCTAACCGGGTTGGATGCCAGCCCCGAGGGCGTTGAACTGTTGCGCCACAACGGATATGCGGATTGTTTTGTTGCCAACGTGGAAAAGATGGACGTTCCGGAGCTCAACGGCAGGGTCTTTGATGTGATTATTGCCGGCGAATTGATTGAGCATTTGAGCAATCCGGGCCTGTTTTTACAGCAAGTTCGGCGGTTCATGACACCTGAGACAGCGCTGATCATCACCACACCCAATGCGTATTGCTTGTTTCGCGTTCTTCGCTATTTCTTTGGCCTGGAAATGGTTCATGAAGACCACAATTTCTATTTTTCGCCGCGCGTGTTGGAGCATCTGCTGGTGCAAAACGGCATGCGCGTGGTGGAGCAGAAGTATTACGGCATTGGTCCCGAAATCCGGGGGCTGATTCCATACCGGTACGTTCTGTTGGACCAGATCGCCCGCAGACTGTCCCCGGCCATGAGTGATGGGCTGATTTTTAAAGTCACACGCACTGAATAAATTATCGTCGGGTTTGGCCATTTGGCGCAGAAGGGCGGCGCGGAGCACCGCCCTACGTAGGATGGCGCTCTGCGCCGTCCTTCTGGGCGCGCTCTCCTGTCATCGCCGCCCACCCACGCCCTGAAAGGGCGTGATATACCAGCCCAGGGCAACGCCCTGGGGAATGCGGAGCATACGAGTATTTGAGCCCTGAAAGGGCGTGACATAAACCGTACTCAATCCCACAAGTACCTCTCGTCGTAACCCACGCCATACCGCTTCAGAAACTCGATAAACTCCTCCTTGAACGTCCGTTTCCGGTGGTGCTCCTCCTGACCGTCAATGTATGCGATTAACGCGTCTAATTGCGATTGACCAAGGGAGAACGCCCCATAACCGGCTTGCCAGGCGAACCCATGGCATGTCGGTGTCTGTTGTTTAATCCATGCGGAGGATGATTTCTTGATCTCTTCCAGCAATTTGCTCACCGGCATGGTGCGAGGTAACGTGCAAGCGATATGCACATGGTCGGCAACGCCACCCACTCGGTAGGCTTCGGCGTGCAGGGCGCGCGCGGCTCCGGCCAGATAGGCGTGAAGATTGGGACGGATGCCCGGGGTGAGCCACGGTTCGCGGTTCTTGGTGCTGAACACGAGGTGCAACAGGATTTGTGAAAGAGATTGGGCCATGGGTATCTTCTATGTCACGCCCTTTCAGGGCTACTTTCATTATCTTCGTTCAATCCCCAGGGCGTTGCCCTGGGCTGGTATATCACGCCCCTTCGGGGCTTCATTCGCCACGCAGCGTTTTCGTTCCTCAGGGCGTTGCCCTGGGCCTGGGTTTGGCCATTTGGCGCAGAAGGGCGGCGCGGAGCACCGCCCTACGTAGGATGGCGCTCTGCGCCGTCCTTCTGGGCGCGCTCTCCTGTCATCGCCGCCCACCCACAGATTCTACGGAAAAAGCCATATTATCTTCACGTCCCTCACAAAGGGAGCACCTTCCGATAAGCGGCTTGCAGTTGCCCGGCCACATCCGTCCAGGAAGGGACGGGAAAGGGAGGCGGAGGCCTTCCCTCGCAGGCCCGCTTCCAGAATTCGCGCAGGCAGGATGCAAATTCAGGCGTGTGGGGCGGCGGCGCGTATTCGGCCGAGGCTCCGAACAGCGCCCGCAGGTTGGGAAGATTCGGCAACAACAGCGGCTTTCCACAGGCAAAGGCTTCCAGCGCAACCAGCGGATACCCTTCATACTTGCTGGCCAGTACAATCCCCTTGGCACCCTTGAAATAGGCCGCCATCTCACGCGGTGTCACGACTTGTTCCACCCACTGCACCATCTTTCCGTCCACCAGGGAACGGAACTGCTGAACATAATCATCTCCCTCCACACGAACACCCCCCACAAACCGAATGGGCACTTGGGCGGTCTTCGCGGACATCGCCAGTTCGACGGAGTTTTTTACATCGCAGATAAACCCGGCATACAGAAGCCCATCAAAGAGGTCAGGCTCCACCGTCTCATCCCAAAAGGCTTCATCCACCCCATTGGGAATTATGCTGGTTTTCTCTGGCGGAACGCCCCAAACCTTCGTCAGGTAGTCGCGTTCCACCGAACTCAACAAAACAACGTGGTCACATTCCGCGTACAGGCTTTGCGGAACAAATCGGCGATACCGTGCACCCAGGGTGCAAGACAGCATGCGGCGAAACAAGGCGGCGCCAGCCTGTGCCGCCGGAGAACGATTGGCGGCCAGCGCCACCATCGCCGAACAAACGACCCGCACGCCTTGCCGGCGCGCCAGCTGGAGGTGCTGAAGAGAAGGCGGCAAGCCCCAGTAATGAATCAGATCAGCGGGGGGAAGGATACCCTCTTCGGGATGGAGCCAGGCAACAGAAACTCCCGCCTGCTCCAGGGCCTTTTGGGTCGCCCGAATCTGCATGGCATGTCCGCCTGGCGCCCAGGCCAGGGGATAGCCCACATGAAACAGCACGTTCATTCAAAGCCCATTCTTCGAATGCCGGATAGCGCGCGCGCCGGCTTGGCCGAAAGAACCGGCGGAACGGCCTCTTCAGGCTTGTAGTCCCACACCATGCCAGCCATCGCCCAGGCTGGAAACATCAAGGGCATATATTGGACGACATCCACCAGAAACATCAGTTGCAACAAAAGCAAAAGACAAGAACAGGCCGCCAGCATCTGTCCGCAATAGAGTGGCGAGATGTTTGGTTGTTTGGCCTTGCGCCAAAGCGTCCAGATGGCAAACACCCAGAAGCCGAGATACGCCATCGTATTGAGCACGCCATACTCACCCAGCAGAGTGAAGACATCTGTGATCGGGCTCCCGATAACAGATCCCTCCACGGAACCCACTCCGGGACGAAGAGAGGCCATGATGTGTTGCAACAGATACCGGACCGCAAGGGGCCGCAAGCTCATCAACCCCACGGCGCTGTTAAAATTGCCGGGGCCAGCGCCCAACACCGGCACCGGCAATTGCCGGGGTAAATCATAGGCCAATACATTGATCATGGCCCGCTTGCCTGACACTTTGAACGAATACAGATACAAATCCATGGAAAAAATGCCGGAGCCGGCATAGATAAAGGTTAAATACACCCAGCTGAACAAGCCGAATATCAAGACGGACAGAACAATTGCCCAGCGCATTTTTGTATTTTTTTGCTTCAGCAGAAAGAAGGGTACGACCGCCAGCGGGGCAAGAAAAAGAACATGCTTGGTATCCGTCAAGAAGACCAGGTTGTAGAGGATTAAAATAGACACGACCCCCAGCCAAAACAGCCGCCGCCCGGTCAACCTCTGTTCCCAGAGCAGGCTCATGAGATAGCCCAGCATCATAAACAGGACCATGCAGGAGAGGTAACCGACATGATGCGCACCGCCCAGCGTGCCGATGCTGTAATCCGGGTGGTAGCGAAGAATTACATGCTGTTGCCATCCGAAATTGGCCAGACACTGAATGACCGCAAATCCAAGGAAAAAGACCAGCCAGCGCTTGATTTCCTTTTCTGACCAAGGCCCCAAACTGCGCACGAAATACCACACAATGTAAAACTTTGAAAAGGCTAGCGTGGCTCGGATGAAGTTCATGGTCGGCACATGGTTAATCCGCCAACTCAAGACAGACAAGAAAAGATAAACAAAGGGAAATACGGTCGCGCCACGGGGCAAATCCCGCGTGGTCGCCTTCATAATGATCATGGCAATGGGAATGACCAGCAGGAAGTCATCCAGCACGCGAATGCCGGGGAGCGGAAGAGGGATGCGGCCCAGGAAGTTTCCGTTAAAGAAGAAGCCGGAATAAAACATCAACACAAATAGAAATAACTTGGGGCGGCGAAGGAAAAACACCATCACCACAAAGGCGATGGTGATGAATGGCCAGACTAGATGCGCCGGCAGGCCAAACATGCCTGCGACCTGGTAGAACAGGATTAGTCCGAGCACAAAGCCGCCCAAGGCCAGCCAGGCGGGTGATATGCGCAATTGATTTTGCTGATTCATACGTGCTCTATGTATTTAGCTGAAAGCGGCCCATGCTTCATAAAACCGCCACACTCTGCCACAGAACCCCAATTCTGCGCAACCGGTCTTCTCCGCTTTTCTTGTCATCCAATCACCGCTTCCGGATGTTCCCGCATCCACAACTTCAGCACAGCCAAGACCCATAATTTGGAGGAAAGGTCTTTGCGCCCGCTTTCCGTTGCCTGAACAATCGCCTGCAGGGAATCCGGCCGGACCAATCGGTCAAAAGACAGAACCGGCTCCGCCAATACCGCCCGAACCGGGCTTTTTGCCTCCATCATCCATTCATGAACCGGGACGCTAAATCCCGCTTTGGGCCGGTCAATAATCTCATCCGGCACCAGTCCCCGGGCCGCCTCTTTCAACAACTGTTTGCCTCGTCCGTCTTTCCAGTGGGAAGCCTCGGGCAAAGACCAGGCCCACTCAACCACGGTCTTGTCCAGCAACGGAACGCGCCCCTCCAGGCTAAAGGCGCTGGTAGCGCCGTCCGTCTTGCGAAGCATCTCGTCCGGCAAACAGCTCTGAAACTCTCCGTATCGCTTCCATCGCACATCCCCTTCCACGGTCTCATCGAAGGCGCAAGCCGTGTGCTCCAGCAAATCGGACGGCATGCACCGGAGGAGATCCGGCTGAAGCAGATGAGTTTTCTCGAACGAATCAAACCAATTGAACGAGGACAGGTAGCGTTCGCCGCGAGCCAGGCGCGCGAGGCGCGCGCGCCGCCGCAGGCGATTCAGACGGCTTCGCGGTCCCCAGGGATCTCGGTTGACCCAACCAGCGGGCAAAAACCGCAACAGGTCATACCCTTGGTCGAAGCGGTACCGCCCTTCATACCCCGCAAAAACCTCATCGCCTCCATCGCCGGACAGGACCACTTTCACATGCCGCGCCGCCAGGGACGTGACCTTGTGCAGGGGCACGAAGGATGAAATGGCGAACGGCTCATCCATTCCCTGATAGATTTCCGCCAGCTCGCGGGTCATGTCCAGGCGGCCCTCCACCACATGATGGTCACTGCCGATTCTCTCCGCCATCTTCCGCTGAAAGAGCTCCTCGTTCCAGACGGGATGCTCCGGAAACGTGACGGAGAAGGTTTTGATGCCCGGTTGAATCTTGGCCGCAATGGCGGCAATCAAGCTGGAATCCAATCCCCCGCTTAAGTAACAGCCCACGGGGACATCGGCGACCAAGTGAGACCGAACCGCTTCGATGATGATTTCCCTCAGCTCCTCCGCGCAAGAAGCACCTTTGGCCGTGCGCGTGGGCTGAGAGGGCAGGCGGTAATACCGCTCCACACAAACGTCCCCGGCTCGACAGATCAATCGGTGCCCCGGAAGGAGCTTGTGCATCCCTCGATAAATTGTATAAGGCGCTGGAATCTGCGCGAAACTCAAGAAAGTCCAAAGCGCCTGTAGATCCAGAGTCTTGGGCAAAGCAGGAATCGCCATGAGCGATTTAAGCTCCGAAGCAAAGGCCATTCCTTCCGGCCAGCAGGCATAGACCAAGGGTTTGATGCCATAACGGTCTCGCGCCGCAAAGAGTTGCTTCTTCCGTTGATCCCACAGGGCAAAGGCAAACATGCCGTCCAACTGCTGGACGACCTCCACGCCCCACTCCTCATAGCCGTGCAAGATGGTTTCGCTGTCGGTGTCGGACTTGAAGACATGGCCTTTTTGTTCCAGCTGAATCCGCAGGGCTTTGAAATTATAAATCTCACCATTGAAGACCAGCCAAAGCGTTCCATCTTCATTGCACATGGGCTGGTGTCCGGCGGGCGATAAATCAATGATGGAGAGCCGCCTGAAGCCAAGGCCCACGCCATCCTCGTCCGACGCATACGTGCCCCGGTCATCCGGTCCGCGATGGGCCAGCCGATCGGTCATGGCATCCAGCACCGCTCGATCCACGGTTCGATTTGCTCCCGACAACAAGATGCCCGCGATTCCACACATTTGATTTATTTGCGCCGCCCGAGACGCCGACTTCTATCGAAGGATTTCTTTCAAGGCCTGAACACGATGCGCATGAGTGTGTTGATCCATCACATAGTCTCTGGTCGAACAAACCATGCGTCCACGAAAATCCTCATCGTGGAACTTTTCCATGACTTCATGAATATTGGAAAAGTCACGGTTCAAGGCCAGGTAATGCACATCCGCCTGCAATATCCCGTTAAAGTGGCCGGGAAACATGATTTGGCAGGTTCCAGTTCCGATTGCATCAAAGTGGCGCGAGGAAAGGCTTTTACCTGAGACAGGATTGGGATAGTCGCGAAAATACCGTCTAAATATGGTTTCAAAGCCAAAATTGTCCTCATCTCTCATCTGCTTGAGCGCTTGAAACTTTTGCTCTGCCGGACGGGCGGCCAGATTTTCTTTAAAGTGTGTACGCAAGAATTGCGGCGTCAGCTTGCGAATGGCGGGATGGCGGAGAACATCATACATTCTTTGAGCCCAGCCACGGCTCTTTTTTGCATCGGCCAGGATGGTCCGTACGGTTCGATCATCTTTTTCGAGATAATAACCACTGGCTTCGGTTGACGCCGTGCCCTTGCATTGATTCAAAAAAGCCGCCCATTGATTTGGGCTCAATCGTGCAGAATGGCGGGTGTCCACATCCACCACCAACCCGGGATCAAACTCGTGAGTCTCAAAATAATCCATTATTCGATTGCGCTCATTATCTCCCAGGCAGGACAAATAGCGGTAAGACCGGATGCCAATGTCTATTTTCCGCTCGGCCAGGGGGATTTCCAGCTTAAAACGAAACGGATTTAGCGCATGAGGAATGGCCACGACGTGAGTGTTTGGCAAGTCGCCGTATAAATAGCGGCCTGCCGTAATGGGCAATTGCGTCGCCACCCATTCCGGCACGATACGCTTAAAAACCTTGAGTTTATGTTTCATGGAGGTGCCGGGCAAATTCACCTCGTTGGCCACAAAGGAAAGCAGTCGTCCCCGCCGTCGTTCAAGACTTCCCAGAAAGGGCCAAATAAAATCCAGGCTGTCCCCCATCGCGGAGTGGAGAAGAATGATGTTTTCGGCAGAGCAAATGGACTTTTTGATGTCGTCCTTCTGGCGGCCATCACACAGGTCAAACGACTCAACCTCCAACTCCGCATCCGCGCACAGGGCTTCCCGCCAATCGTCGTAGTAGGACAGGCTTCTGGTGTAGTTGGCATACAGCACCAGCGCGCGAAGATGTGAACAGGAGGAGGGCATCGGATACCGTTCAGTTACAGCTCATGTGCGAGGCATGCTTGTTCATGCACGCTTCGATGAGAGGAAGGTTTTCGCGAGTCCAGGCCAATGTTTTAACCAGGCCTGCGCGCAGGGCAATCTGCGCTTCAAACCCCAAATAGACACGAGATTTTTCCGTACTTCCAAACCGTTTTCCGGAATGATCCCATGGCCGGGGAGGACGAAACTCCAACCCGGCGGAATTACCGGTCAATTCATTGATGGTTTCCGCCAGGAGGCGAATGCTGGTTTCAACCCGCGTGGCCAGATTGTAAACCTCTCCCGGCTTGCCCCGGAGGGCGCAGGCGATCAGGCCCCGGCAAATATCCTCCACGTAAATGAAATCTCTTGTGGCCATACCCTCATTTTCTACCGGCAGAGACTGCCCTTTCAGCGCCTTGTAAATGAACGTTGGGGTAACATTTCTCCAGACGGTGGCAGGCGTCCCCCTCCAGCGGCCCGCGCCCAGGATTTCTCCCGGCCCGTACACGTTCTGAAAGCGGGCGCGCACCACAGGCAAGCCGTGCTGGCGGTGATAATAAACGGAGTAAAACTCGCCGATGATCTTGGAGATGGAGTACGGGCTGTCCATCTCCAGCGAGATGGGCGCGTCTTCCGGAGTCGCATGGGCTTTCTCATACGTCTTTTCCGCCACGGCACAACCCGCTCCGGAGTACACCACCGCCTTCAGGCGGGCGAAGTGCTTGATCCGCTCATACAGCTTCAGGGTGGTGAGGGTGTTGTTTTCGTGATCCGCCAGCGGATCATGGATGGAGCTTTGGTTGCCATGATACGTGGCCAGGTGGAAGATATAATCGAATTCGTCATTCAAACGACCCAGAATCGCGTCGTCTGTGATGGACCCCTCCACGAATTCAATCCGCGAATCGTCAGGAAGGTTGCATCGCTCAGAGGAGAGGAGGTTGTCCACCACGACGACACGGAGGGGATTCGCCTCCAGCATCATTCGAGTCAGATTACTGCCCACGAAGCCGGCGCCCCCAACGACCAGAATGGCGCTATTTTCCAGGAATTGAGTCATATGAAAAATCCTTAAAGTGAATAATGAAAAGTATGCGGCAAAACATAGAGCTTCCGATTCTCACAGAGAAAATAGGCGGGCTCATGTGGAGGGAAGCAAAAGGCCCGGGCGATACGATCCACGTCCTCTCTTGTGGCATTTTCAGGAATCAGCTTTAAACGGGGAAGTCCAGCTTTTGAATAGTAACTCCCTCCGGGCGGGAGGAGAGAGCCCTCTTTGTTTTTCACCACTCGTTCATGAACGCCAAGAAAATCCGCAAACAGCTGAACACAGGAGTCCGCAGAGCGTTTCCACAAGCTGTAGGCGGTATCCTCCGGCTGTATTTCAATGTTGCGTTCCATCGCCAGCAAGCCGCGATCCACTTCTGGAACCATCCAATGCAGGGTGGAGGTATGCAGGATTTCTCTGTTGAGTATTTCGTGGCTAATGGTGTTATGGCCCCTATAATCAGGAAGCTTGGCATTATGAAGATTCAGGACCAAGCCACGGGCACACTCCAATACGGAGGGGGAAAGAATCCATGGATATTGGACCGAAATCACAAAATCCGGCCGGGCTGATTCCAGCAGATCCATCACCTCTGATTCCTGGCGATTGGCCGGGCTTAGCTCCAGTTTTATCAGTGCGCTCGAACCCTTGGGTCCCCGCTCCGCATCCTCCAGAATATCCGGGGGCGCGACAATGCCGGCCAGCTCCAGCCCGCCTCCAGTGTAGGTCTGATAGCCATTCAAACAGCGCCGGGCAATGGGTCCGGAAGCCAGCATGACGAAACGCATCATATCACCATCCCCTTTACAACTCCGCTTACTATGGGGATCACCGTGGCCCCATAAAGCTCGTGGCCCCGAACACTCAGATGAATGCCGTCGGGCAAAAGCCATGGCGACCATGACATCGCGGGTTCTTTGGCACGTTCTTCCTCCCAGGCCTTTTCATGATCTACCAGGATAACCGGATATTTTTTCATCATCAGCTCAGCATGGACGGAACGAATGATCCCATTATATTCTTTATTGGTCTGTGCGTGGCTCAGCGCGGGGATATGTGAAAACGCACCCTTCAAGGACGGATGGTTCGTGCTCAGAAAGACCGCTTGTGTGCCGGACGCCAAGGCACGCTCCACCATTTCCTCCAGATTGGCGGAAAATGCGCGCCGGCTTACCCGGGGCACGCCAAGGTCGGTTGCCCAGTAATTGCAATCATTCATGCCAAACTGAATCAGAAGAACATCGGGCCGATGTGAAGTTACATCGTACGGCATGCGCTCAAGCGCCTGCCGGGTGGTGTTCCCATTGATGCTTGGATTTTGAAGCACGACCGGAACGCTTTGGCCGGGCAGGTTATTCAGAGCCACGGCCAATTTTGTGACCCAGGCAAGAGGTGGGCTGATCAACTGGCCAAAGCATATCGAGTCGCCAAACACATAAAAATTGATGGTCTTTTTATCTGTCTCATTGTTCATGTTCCGCCTCTCGCAATTTGTTTTGGGGGAATGGCAGGTCTCTCCCTGCCCATTACATTGACTTCAGCGCCTTGGCATACAGGAACCAGCCCCAGTGGTGTGCCAGCCATCGAACCAGAATGGAGGGCGCCCAGCGGCCGACCACGGGAATATGCCCTTTCTCCAGCCAGCCGGCAAACAGCTCCAGCCGGTCAAAATCCTTCAGCAGGCGGCGCAACTCGTTCTTGGAATATACATCCCCCTTGGGATTGCCGATGCCATCCACCTCATCCACCTGTTGCTCAATGCTCTTTCCCGTTTTCCATGATAGGACCGGCATCATGAGCCGGTACAAAACCGAGTTACGGTGATAAAACATCACGATCAGCCTTCCACCAGGTTTGAGCACGCGGTGAATTTCGGCCACGGCCTTTGCCGTATCTGGCGTGTGATGAAGAACCCCCATCGAGCAAACCAGATCGAACGTTGCATCGGCGAAAGGGAGCGCTTCGGCATTGGCCTCGTCAAAACGCCCTTTCAAGCCCTGCAACTCAAAGCGGCGGCGGCTCAACTCGATGGCCTTGGGCGTGATATCCACGCCCTGGACATCTGCCCCGGCTCTGGCATAACGGCTCAGCACATATCCGTTGCCGCATCCCACATCCAACACTTTCTTGCCGGAAAAGGCTTTGAATTCATGTAGCGCCTCAGAGAACTCCAAGCTTTCGTTGGCCTCCCGCAGGCGGTCAAACGCCTCGTAGAATTCCCGCGTCCCGGGCGGGTGAGGGATGCCTGCGGCGCACAAGGGGTTGGCATCCCAAAACGAACGAACCTTTTCAATCGTGGCGTCTTTCATTGGACGCGCCTACTTTCCTTCCTTCACGTCCTTGAGATGCGTGAAGGTCTGCGTGATGCCATGCGTCTTGTACCATTCAATGGCTCGCAGGACGCCGGTTTCCAGCGGCGTGGTGATCTTCCAGGCGAAGTCGCGGTTGGTTTCTGAGGGATCAATCAGGATGGTGAAGACATCATCCGGATTGCGCTCGCGCACTTCCACCGGCTTTTCCAGTTGGATATTCAAGGCCTTCACCGTGGCATCAAACAACTCCTTCACAGAGTAGTCGGCCCCCGAGGAAATGTGATAGACGCCCTTGCGCCCCTTTCCATCCACCGCCATGACCACCACATCCACCAGGTCATTCACAAAAATAAAGTCGCGCCGGGTATTCATTACAAAGCAGGGCTTGCCCGTCGTTAGCCGGTGATAGAACGTCGGCAACGGTCCGCTCAGATTGCGGGGGCCATAGGCATTGGCCAGACGGAAGGAAATGGAGTCCAAGCCACTGAGCTGAATGTAGTATTCCGCCGTTGTCTTGCTGATGGCGTAACTGCTCCCCTGCGGAAGGATCGGATGGTTCAAGGTGATCGGCTGTTCGATCGGGTGCAGTCCATAACATAGCGAGGTTTGGAAGTAGATCAGACGGCGGACCTTTGCCCGCTCGGCGGCCTGCACCACCAGTGTGGAGCCCAGCACATTGGTCAGGGCATCCTCCGCCCAATTGTTTGGATCCTTGTACGAAGCCGCGGCGTGAACGACCACCTCCGGACCAAAAGATTCAAAGGCGCGATTCACCACGTCCGCATCCGCAATGGAGCCTTCGATCAGGGTCAGCCCCGCCTGGGGCGTCAGATTATCCCGCCGGCCCGTGGCAAAGTTGTCTATCACCAGCACTTGGTCGCCCCGCGCCAGCAAGCGGTCCGCCAGCGTTGACCCAATAAACCCAGCCCCTCCTGTAATCAATATCTTCATGTGTTTTCTCCTGTTTCTTGTTTGGTCATGCTTTTAAATGTTTTGTGTTGGTCCAGCAGTTCCTGTTGCCACAGCTCCAGGCAGAGCAACCCCCAGAGCTTTCTCCCAAATTTCGTCTCGCGTCCCATGCCCTCCACAATCTTCCGCCCATCCATCAGCTCCCGCGACTGGGCTTTGGAGGAAGAAAAAATGTCCCGGATGAAATCCCGCAAGGGCCCCTGGCTCCATTCGGTCAGCGGCGTGGGAAAGCCCATTTTGTCTTTGCGCGCCAGGATGGATTCGGGCAGATACGGGCGAACCACCCGGCGAAGGATATGCTTCATCTCCCCGTCCTTGAACTTCACGTTGGCCGGCATGGTTGCGGCAAACTCCACCAGAGGATGGTCCAGCAGGGGCACGCGGGATTCCAGGCCGTGCGCCATGCTGACGCGGTCCTCCACCTGCAAGAGGGCCGGCAACAGGGTTTTGAAATCAAAATGGGTCATCAGGTCAAAATAGGATTCCTTTCGCACATTGTCCTGATGGAAGATGGTGCGGAAGGTCTCAAAAGGCGAGTAATCGCCCAGGCCCTCCCAGCGAATCTCCTCATTCAGCAAGGCCGACCGGTTGATCAGGCGGAAGTACCGGTGGTCCATGTCCTCGAACAGCCCCTCCCTCCAGAAGTGCTGGAGCAGGGGCTTGTAATTGCGAAGCGCCGTGAGGTTGGGAATGATGGATTCATAGGTGACCACAAAGTTGCCATTGTGAGACGTGCCTTCCATCGCGGCCTTGATGCACTGTTCAAAGTAAGCGATGAGGTAACGGGTGTATCCGCCAAAAATTTCGTCGCCGCCCTGGCCGCCCAAGACCACCTTGCGGTGTTGCGCGGCCAGTTGGGAGACCATGAACTGAGGAAAGGATCCTGGCCCGGCGACGGGGTAATCCAGGTGATAAATAATCTTGCGGATGTTCTGGATAAAATCGTCGGGCAAGAGCTCCCTCTCCAGCAATCCAAAGCCACCCCGCTCCGCCGCTTCACGGGCATAGCGGCTCTCGTCGTACTCATCGCCCAGGGAGAATTTCCCGGTAAAGGCCATGAAATCCGACGGTGCCACGCGGCTCCCTATCAGGGCCACGGCGGAGGAGTCCAGCCCGCCGCTCAAGTAACTGCCCACCGGCACATCACTGCGCAGATGCACCCGGACCGAGTCCTCCAAGAGCGCTTGCAGTTTTTCCTCCGCGACCTCCGCGGTCATGCCAAAATCCACGTTGTAGAAAACCTCCCAGTACCGCCGAATGGAAAGCGTTCCATTCTGGAGCTCCAACAAATGACCCGGCAACAGCTCCGATACGTTCTGGAACAAGGTCTTTCCGGCCAGACAAAATTGGAAGGCCAGGTAATCCTTGAACCCTTCGCGGTCAACCTCCAGCCGATCCATGAATGGAAGCAGGGCCTTGATTTCCGATGCAAAATAGAACGCGCCGTTCGCCTGGGTGTAATAGAAAGGTTTGATGCCAAACCGATCCCGCGCGCAGAAGAGTTTTTGTTGGTCCTCATCCCACAAGGCAAAGGCGAACATGCCCCGCAGGTGGCTTACGCAATCCGATCCCCAGCGGCGGTACGCCCGCAGAATCACCTCGGTATCCGATGTGGTCTGGAAGGAATCCCGACCCAGCTCATCCCGTAATTCGATGTAGTTGTAAATCTCCCCGTTAAACGTAATCCAGTTGCCTGCCCCATCCGTCATCGGCTGTTGGCCGGTGGACAAGTCAATGATGCTGAGGCGGCGATGGGCAAAGCCGGCATGCTGGTGCGGGTGGATCCAGAGGCCTTCCCCGTCTGGCCCGCGATGTTGCTGTACACGATTCATGACCGCAAGGCTTTTCCGAAGCTCCGGATCAGGACATGCGTTCAGGTTAATTATGCCGGCGATTCCACACATGATGAATTCCTACGAAGGCGAGGCAACAGGTTGGGACGTTTTTTTCTGCACGACAATATTCATAACATAGGGATGGAAGAGCCGCCCCACCCACTTCCGGTGTGCCTTGGTGCTGACCTTCTTCAGCAGATTCAGAGCAAACAAGACGGGACGCAGTGCGCGGCGAGGCACCCAGTCGGTCTTGAGGCGGTCCACCAACGGCCACACACCGGAACTCACCAGCTCCAGCAGATGGCCATCAAAGCACCGGGTCCACAGCAACTGCAGGTCATACTGATCAAAACGGCGCAAATGGATATACTTGTACGGCATGTCTGGCAAAACATATTGCGCCATGTCCTCGTGGTTGGGCACCCGCACCACCAAGATCCCTCCGGGCTTGAGCACGGAAAGAATGCGTTCACAGGCCAGGTGAAGATTCAACACATGCTCCAGGACGTCCGTGCACACAACCAGATCAAAGAACTCCGCGTGATACGGCATATCTTCAATGCGTGCCATGCAGACCTGGATGCCGTTTTCACGGGCCTTGGCAAGGTAGTCCAGGCTGATATCCATGCCATGGCGCTCATATTCCTTCAAGGGGCCGATCAGACGGCCCAACCCCACGCCCACATCCAAGATTCTTTGCCCTGGCACCGCATATTTCCGGATCAACTGGCGCGTACACTCCTCTGTCTCCACCCACAAGTCTTCCTGTATCCAGGGATTGACCCCTTCCCGCCGTAAGACGTTCAGGTGTGCTTGCGCGATCTGCGTATAATTTTCCACATACTCGTCGTGGGCCGAGAAGACGGGGATTCCATCCTGCAGGCGCAACGGCTCGCGTTGATAACATTCATGATCCATGCTCATTCTCCCGTGTTCTTAGCGTCTGCCCATTGGCCCAAGGTGCAAGGTGTTGGCCACGATGGAAAGCAACTGCGCCTTCTCCTGACCCTGCAACAACCGCCAAATAAAAGTCGAAATGGCCAGCAGACAGCACACAGCAAAAGCCCATTCTCCCCAGAAGTCCAAGGAGGGCTTTGTCAGGGATAGCAAGGCCAGCAGGGCCGTGACCAGCAGGGCATAGCCTGGGCGCCTTCGCTCATAGGGAATCTGCACATACCGGGCCCTGCGAAACCAATTCCAAAGCAAGGTGGCCGGCGTAAACAGGGCAAATCCAATGAAAAGAGCAATGGCCGCGCCCATCCCCCCCCATATGCGGATAAAGACGTAGTTGGCCAGAAGCGCCAGGATGGCGACAACCCCCTGGATCAGGCTGACCGCTTGCACCTCACGGGCAAAGTACATGGGCGGAAGCAAAATAAAGAAAAGACCCTGGGCAAGGGCGGCAGACGCCGTGAAGCCCACCACGCGCCAGGCCATATGAAAACTCGGCTGGGTCATGGCCTCCAAGACCGGCTTTGCAAAAGAAAAGAAGCCCACGGCGATCAGGCAGGCACCAAACACATAGAAGGTCATGATGCGGCTGAAAACTGGGCCAACCTCTTCCGGGCGGTCCATAAAGGACATGAAGAACGGATACCATGCGCTCTGAAATGCAGAAACTGCCAGGAAGGAAAAACTGCTGACGCTCAATCCGACTTGATAAAGCCCCACAGCGGCCATCCCCCATCGCCACTGCAACAAGTACTTGCCGGCCTGTTGAATGATATAGAGCCATGCGAAAGCGGGAATAAGAGGAATGCCCATCACCAGAAGGGCCCGAACAAGCGAACGGGCCCACCGAAGCGGAAGATGCCTCAGGGCGGGCCCCACCTGCATGGCCAACATCACCAGCCGGCCCGCCAAGGCGCCAAGAACCAAGCCTCGCACGCCCTCGCGGAAATACACGACCAGAACAAAACTTGCGCCAATGGTTACAAGAGCAGAGGTAACAGAGGTCACCACCACGAAATGAGCTTTTTCCTCAAATCGCAGATACATATTAAACGGCTCGGAAAAAATAGTCAGAGCCACCGTCCATAGCGACAAATGCCACAGGCCGGTATATTTTACGGATCCGAACATCCACTGGCAAATCGTCGAGGCAAAGAACGTGCCGGCCACCAGCATGACCCCTGCGCTGGCGAGCAACAGCAGGCTTGCCGTCCAGATGGTTTCAGCTTTTCGCTGTAGACTATTGCCTTCGAAATAGCAGGGCCCTATGGCGGCGCTCAAGCCCAGAGAGAACACAGGCGCCAGCACGGCCGTCATGGCCAGCAACAGCCCTCTCAACCCATAGTCCTCGGGGGTCAGGTAACGGGTGAATAATGGCAGAAGAAAGAAGCTGATGAAGCGGACGAGCGCATCGCCACCCCCATAGATCAGCATGTTGCGGCCCAACCGCTTTAGTTCCTGAGCGATCATTTCGTGCTCAATCCGCGTTCCATCAGCGCCACGCATCGGGCCGCGGTTTGGCCATCGCCACCCGGCAAGGCCTGGCGGCCAGGCGGCATCCCGTTCAGAACCGCATCCACAATCCTGTGTGGGTCAGCCCCCGCCAGCCGGTTCCAGCCATCTTCAAGCAATTCAACCCACTCCGTCTCATCACGCAGGGTCACACAGGGGACCTGCATCCAATACGCCTCTTTTTGCACACCGCCGGAGTCGGTCAAAATCATGCGGGCGCTCTCTTCCAGCCGGACCATGTCCAGGTATGCGGCGGGTTCAATCAGGCGCAACCTGGACGGGGCAAGGTCCAGCGACCTCAGGGCCCGACGAGTGCGGGGATGCAGGGGCATGACCACCGGCTCCTGCTCCGCAAGTTTTTCCAAGGCTTGGAAGATTCCGCGCAGGCGTGAGGGATCATCCGTATTTTCCGCCCGATGCACCGTGGCGAGGAGGTATTTCTTCTCCGAAAGCCCCAGGGCCTCAAGAATACGGGAGTCCTTTCTGGCGCGGTCACGCGCCAGCAAAAGGCCGTCGGCCATGACATCGCCCACCAGATGCACCCCCAGCGTGATGCCTTCTTTGCGCAGATTTTCAACAGCCGTCTGAGTGGGACAAAACAGCAGGGCGGATAACTGGTCGGCAACCACCCGGTTGAGCTCCTCCGGCATGGCGCGGTTAAAACTTCTCAGCCCGGCCTCCACATGCACAACAGGTATCAGCAATTTGGCGGCGGCAAGCGCCCCGGCCAGCGTGGAATTGGTGTCTCCGTAAATCAGCACACCGTCCGGCTTTTCCTTAAGCAAAACTTCTTCGATTCGGATCAGCATCTGCCCCGTCTGAAGGCCGTGTGCCCCAGACCCGATGGCCAGATGATAGTCCGGCGCCGGAATGCCCAGTTCGTTGAAAAAGACATCCGACATGCCCGCATCGTAGTGCTGGCCGGTATGGACCAGCACTTCGGTGTGCCGCTTTCTCAATTCCTGGCACAGAACCGCCGCCTTGATGAATTGCGGGCGGGCGCCGACGATGGAGACGATTTTCATGTTGGAACGGAATGCGGTCTCGATTCAGGATTCATATGCGGCATCCCATGGGACAACCCATATGCCGGGTTTGACTTCATACGCGCTATCCGCCGGGGCCAGAATCAAGCCCGTGTCCGAAACCTGTTCCGGATAGGTTTCTCGAAAGGCTTGAATACCGGAGGCATCCTGCGCGCCGGGATGGCTGGCGCCTTTTATCTCGATCGGGTGCAGGCGTCCGTTCCACTCAATCACCACATCCACCTCCGCTCCGCCATGCGAGCGCCAATGATGCAAACGTCCCCCCGGCACAAACGCCTCAAGCTGAGCCCGAAGTTCCGCCACCACCGAGGTTTCAAACAAAAAACCCCAAGCCGGATGAGCGGAAACGGATGATGGAGTTCCAATGGCCAGGGCGGAGCACATCAAGCCCGTATCAGCGGCATACCCTTTTGGCTTTTTTGAGAGGCGCTTAAGGGCATTCCCATGCCATGGAGGCGTTTCATGCCACTGAAAAGTTGCGGACAACAGAGCCAGCCAAGCCTGCGCTGTTTGATTATGCAGGCCCAGTTCCCGGCCCAACTGACTCCGGTTGATTTCCTGGCCAGACAAGGCGAAGACCATTCGCGTGAACCGGGAGAATAACTGCCAGTCCGCCACATTGCCCATCTGGCGGGCATCCCTCTCAATATAGGTTTTCAGATAATCATCGAAAAAACCGGGGACAAGCCGTTCGGGCAGTGCCTCCGATTCAGGCAAGGCGCCCCTCCAAATCCGTTCCGCGGGATGAAGGTGATGCGCCAGCCGCTTGCGAGGCACTTCCTCTGTATGCTTCAACCAGGTGGACAGCCAGGCGGACTCCGGAGCTCCACACCGCTCGGCCATCGAAAATCCTTCCAGATGCAAAATGCAGATTCGTCCAGAAAGACTATCCGACAACTGCGACATGACCATCCATTGCTGCGAGCCCGTAATCAGAAACATGCCGGGCTGGCGATTCCGATCAATGGCCCTCTTCACCGATGACAAGACTTCTGGCGCATACTGGACTTCATCCAAGATCAGCGGATTTTTGTGGTTGGACAGAAAAAGATCGGGATCCCTGCGGGCATTTTCAATATCCTGCACCGGATCAAAGACCACCAGATCCGCCTTTGGAAAGAAGTGCCGCAACAGCGTGGATTTGCCCACTTGCCGAGCCCCGACAACCGCTACCGCCGGGAAGTGGCGGGCGGCTTCCTGCAACAAACCTTCGATTGCTCTCTGTTTATACATGGCGATAATTTATATCGCTACTGTAAAATATCAAGCTTATTTCCGGAGAATTTCGGACGGATTATTCAGACAGAAACGTCGTTACTGATTATCCTGCAAATGCTTGTATGCAATCAACGACGTGTTTTGCCTGGGCATCCGTCAGTTCGGGGTAAATTGGCAGGGCCAGGGTTCCCAGGGCGGCCTTTTCGCTCTCGGGGAAATCGCCTGTCTTGTGGCCGAGGTAGGCGAAGCATTCCTGGAGATGCATGGGCACGGGATAATAGATTTCGGTACCGACCTCTTTTTCCTTGAGGAAGGCTTGCAGTTGGTCGCGGCGTTGCACACGGATCACGTACTGATTGAAGATATGCCGGCTGGCAACCGTGGCGGGCAACTGCACGGCACCCTTCTGAACCAAGCTGGTTGCGCCAAACAGCTTGTCATAGCGCGCGGCGTTGGACTGGCGGGCCGCCGTCCATGCGTCCAAGTGGCGTAATTTCACGCTGACAATGGCCGCTTGCAAGGCGTCCAGCCGGAAATTGCCACCGATGATCTTGTGATAGTACTTGGGATGCGAGCCATGCGCGCGCAGGATGCCCAGCTTCTCCGCTTTTTTGGCATCTTGAGTCACGACCATGCCGCCATCGCCAAAGCAACCAAGATTTTTGGAAGGGAAAAAGGAGAAGCATCCATAATCGCCGATGGAGCCGGCGCGTTTGCCTTTGTATTCCGAGCCGATCGCCTGGGCGGCGTCTTCGATCACAATCAGCTTGTGCTTGCGCGCGATCTCCAGGATGGGGTCCATGTCCGCCATCTGCCCATACAGATGCACCGGCATGATGGCCTTGGTTTTAGGCGTTATTTTCTGTTCGATGCGTGCCGGGTTGATGTTGAAGGACACCGGGTCAATATCCACAAAAACCGGCTTGGCCCCGACTCGGGCGATACTGCCGGCCGTGGCAAAGAAGGTGTAGGGCGTCGTGATGACTTCGTCGCCATCGCCGATGTTCTCGGCCATGAGCGCAATCAGCAGGGCATCGGTTCCGGATGTGACGCCCACGGCGTGCGAGACTTGGCAGTACTGAGCGATCGCCTTCTCGCATTCCTGGACCTTCGGCCCCAAGATAAAATACTGCGATTCGCAAACCTCCTTGAGGACAGGTTCTATCTCGCTCCGAATGCCGTTATACTGCGCTTTGAGATCTAGCAGAGGTACTTTCATGTGTTCTCCTTTGGGTTATAAAAAA
>CAZFSE010000006.1:0-23578 GCA_964521805.1 uncultured Verrucomicrobiota bacterium | reverse complement strand
TCTTCCACTCATCATACGGCTTCTCGCCTTTTGTCATTGTAGCGGGAAGCGCGCATTCTTCGTCGAGGTCGAGGCATTTCACGACCCCTTTTTTCACTTCCTTGTACCGCAAACCGCTTTCCGGACAAACCATGACGCCTTTTTTGTTTTTGGACAGGCGGTGTCCATGGCGGCTCATCCAACCGGCGGGACGCGCTGGATTGCCCATGACCAGGGCATAATCCGGCACGTCCTTGGTCACCACCGCGCCGGCGGCGACAAAGGCGTAACGGCCAATGGTCACGCCGCACACGATCGTGGCATTGGCGCCGATGGTGCATCCGCGGCGGAACACGGTCTTCTCATACAGCGAATGCCGGTTCACCTGCGAGCGGGGATTGGTGACGTTGGTCAGCACGCAGGACGGCCCAAAAAATACATCGTCCTCCACCACCGTGCCGGTATAAATCGAAACGTTGTTCTGAATTTTGACGTTGTCGCCCATGTGCACATCGTTGGCGATATTGACGTTCTGGCCCAGAATGCACTTCTGGCCCAGCCGCGCCCCCTTGAGCACATGCGAGAAATGCCAGATTTTTGTGCCGGCGCCGACGTCCGCGCCCTCGTCCACCAACGCGGTTTCATGGACAAAATAGGGCTTGGTGGCGGTGCTCCCATCGGCGGGCGACAGGACTTTTCCTCCGCCTTCGAGAGAGCGCTGGCAGGCATCCAGCACGGAGAGAACACGAAGCCCCTCTTCCCCGTCAGTGACGGGCGCCTTGCGGCTCTCCATGCTCTCGAGGAACTGACGGCACTCGGACTTCAGGGGCTCGGTGGCCTCCAGTGCCACGACCTCGGCCTCGGCCTTGATTGCCGTGGGCACGCGGTTTTTCCATTCCACCTTGTGCGGATAAAGCACCAGCTTGTGCTCGGCGGTGTCATCGAACACGGCCATCTTGTCGGAGCCAACCACCACGAGGCGCTGTTCCTTAAAGGGGTGAAGCCAGCTCACAAAGATATGGGCTCGCACGCCGTTCCCAAAGACAAACTGGCTGACGGTGACATCGCTGACGGTCTGGCTGAGGTATTCGCCGCCCTGGCAGGAAACCTTCACCGGCATTTCGTCGAGCAGAGCCAGCATGACGGAGATGTCGTGTGGCGCAAAGCTCCAGAGGATGTTTTCCTCGGTGCGGATTTTTCCGATGTTCAGTCGGTTGGAATACACATATTCCAGGCGCCCCAGCGAACCTTCCTTGATCAGCGCCTTTAGCTTCAGAATGGCTGGATGGTAGCGAAGAATGTGCCCGACCATCAGGATGCGTCCTTTGGCCTTGGCCAACTCGACCAGCTCGCGGCCCTCAGAGACCTGGATGGAGAGCGGCTTTTCCACAAAGACATCCTTGCCCGCGTTGAGGGCCAGCCGCGCCATTTCAAAATGCGTGACAGCGGGCGTGGCCAGGGCCACGGCCTTCACGGTCTCATCCTTCAGCACCTCTTCCAGACGGCTTCTGAAGGCGACCCCCGGATATTTCTCATGGCCAATGGTTTCGAGACTGGCGTTGGTGTCACAAATCGTATGCAACGCGCCCAGCTCATGAAAATTGCGCACCAGATTTTTTCCCCAATATCCCATGCCGATCACTGCGACATTCTGATTCATTTGGCGGACTCCTTGTTGGCTTCACAATACCCTTGCCACCCGCGTGGGGGGATGAAATTTTTTCCCAAATCCTGAAACAATGCACGCATGGAAATCTCCTGCCCATTTAAGCGGCACGCCACAGGGAAGGAAGATAGCTCACTGATGGGATGCTTGGCGATTTGAAACGCATGCCGGATGATGGGGATTTTATGTGGGTCCAATCCCATCAGCATGGCGGCCACGGAATCGCAGGCCGCCGGATCCCGCCCGGCGAGCAGAAGATCCAGCGCACGGGGCGCGGGGCTCAGCGGGCCATCGCCCTCGCCGGCCAATAGCGCATCCACCAGATTCAGCTCCTTCCGCTGGGGCTCGTCATGCAATTGCCCCTGCTCATCGGCATAGAGCAGGACGCGGTTCAAATCGAGGCAGGTGCGCCAGAGGGTGTCGTTGCCGTGCCAGCTTCCCTCGACCTCCCCGGAGCCGCCCAGCTTCATGTTAAGCACCAGCAGATGATATGCCAGGTACCCGCAAGCCCGGCAAAGAAGTTCCCGCTGAGGATGCATATTTTTCACATCCAGCACCTGCTCCACTGCCGATTTCAGCAGGGAGGGCTTTTCATAGCAGTCTCCATGGCCGGAGCGGGCGGAGCCTTTGCGGTGATGCGGCAGGTAGTCTTTGTTCCCATTGATGCCCACCAGATTCTTCAGGCAGGCGGTCACGCCCGCCTTCTTGTGCGTCTTGAGCTTGGGCAGATTCACCACCAGATCTGCGCGCAGGAGGTCGCGCGCAATCAAATAGCGATGCGTGCCGGGCCGATGGTTGTCCTTCATCTTGCGCGGATCGTACTTGGTGACCCGGAAGCGCGCGGCATCCTCAGCGATCGGCTCCAGCAGGCTTTCATGGCCCAGATCCACCGTGACATACTCCTTCAGAGGCCGGATGTTCTCGTTGATCCTGGCGGAAAATCCATCGGCCTGAAGGGTGGTGCGCCGGAAATCCGCCAGCCGCACCGGGGCTTTTTGCGCGCGGACATGCTCCAGCACCGGGAGCACCCCAAGGGCGAGCAGGCGGTCGAAATCGCAATCCTGGATGGGCGAATCACCCATCAGCACATCCGACGGGCGCGCCAGCAGGGCGTAATCCAGCACCGCGCGGAGGATGGAGGGGTGCGTAATGAGGCACTCCCAGCCGCCCGGCCCCATATTGTGGTCATGCACCCAGTTGGGCTTGATGACGATGCGCGCACCCGGCGGCACCAGTTCGCCCAGCGGGTTCCACTCCGCCGTTCCGAAGCGCGCGCGGTCCAGCCCCAACTCGGCCAGCGTCCGCCGCACCAGGTCATACACCGCATTCGGCTGGGAAGCGAGCGGGCCGTGATATTCCGGGTACGCTTGAGAGGGATGGAATGGCGCTTGATCAAGGGGCGGATACCCGCACCCTGGTTCCAGCGTACACACCACCACCTCGGAATTTTGCTGTTCTGGGCTCATCTTATTTCAACAAAAGCGTGAGAAGCGAGCTGTCCCAAATACGCTGAGTGCGATCGCGAAAGGCGCGAATTCGAGCCACCTTGTTTTTCATAAACTCGACATCTTCGCGAGAGACCTGCCGGTCAGTGGCGGTCTCTTCCATCAGCTTCTCCGACTGCTCCAGCAAGCCGTCCCCAATCTCCATCTTGCGGCCAATCATGTCCAGCAAAGCCTTCCGGATAATTTTGCCAAAGGAATCCATGGCCTCGTAATAATCCTTGCGGTCGCCTTTGATCCAGACGCGGCGCAAGGCGCCCCACTGCTCAAGCTGGCGCACCGACATGCTGGCGCTTCCCTTGCTGATTTCCAGGTCGCGGGTGAGGTCATCCAGCGACTGGGGGGCGCGGCTGAAATAGACCTGTGCATAGACCTGGCCCAGCACGCGCCCGGCGCCCAGTGACTGGGTCACATGCCCGGCGGCTTCCACATAGCGCTGACGAATGGCTTCCAACGAATGAGGGGAAGGGTTGCTTTTCATAGGCTGATGACTCCGCGGCTTGGGGGAGCTGAAGGAAAAAATCTTCCAAGGGTTGGAACTTTTTTTGTGATTTTTTCCAAGGGTTGGAACTTTTTTGGGGAGCGCTCAGGGGCCGAAGCGGCCAGCCTTATACACCCCGGCGCAAGGCCGGGGGGTTGGCGGCAGACTTCGTCCCCGTGAATTCCCGGCAACGGGCGAGCAGAAGGATAAACACAAATCGTTCAATCTGTATTGAACGTAGCAGATGCAACAAATCCAAGGCAAGTCTTTTTTGGGACAAAAGGCGGCTTACGGCACGGGGTATCGGGAGGTCAGGGCCTCCACCTTTTCGCGCACGCCGGACAAGGCTTTTTCGCTGTCCGGATCGGAAAGGGCCTCACGCATAAACTTCGCAATCAGAACCATTTCCGCTTCTTTCATGCCACGCGTGGTCACGGCGGGCGATCCCACCCGGATGCCGGAGGTGACGAAGGGGCTCTTGGTGTCGAATGGGATGGCATTCTTATTGACGGTAATGTGGGCCTTGTCCAGCGCCGTGGCGGCGTCCTTGCCCGTGACATTGATGCCGGTGAGGTCCACCAGCATCAGGTGGTTGTCCGTACCGCCTGAAACAATGCGCAAGCCGCCCTTCGCCAGCTCATCCGAGAGCGCCTGAGCGTTGCGGATGATTTGCTGGGCATATTCCTTGAAGGCGGGTTGCAGGGCTTCGTAGAAGCAGACCGCCTTGGCGGCGATGACGTGCATGAGCGGGCCGCCCTGGATGCCTGGGAAGACCTGCTTGTCAATATCCTGGGCGAAGCGTTCCCGGCAGAGCACCATGCCCCCGCGCGGGCCGCGCAGGGTTTTGTGCGTGGTGGTGGTGACAAAATCACAATGCGGCACGGGGTTGGGGTGGCATCCGGCGGCCACCAGCCCGGCGATGTGGGCCATGTCCACCATCAGCAGGGCGCCCACGCTGTCGGCGATGGTGCGCAGGCGCTTGAAATCAATGATGCGCGAATAGGCGCTGGCCCCGGCACAAATCAGCTTGGGCTTGTTTTTGGTGGCCAGCTCCTGGACTTCGTCGTAGCTGATCCGCTCGGTTTCCTTATCCACCCCATAGGACACCACATTGAAAAAGCGGCCGGAGAAATTGACCTTATGACCATGGGTCAGATGCCCGCCATGGGCCAGGCTCATGGCCAGAATGGTATCGCCCGGCTGGAGCATGCTGAAATAGACGGCCATGTTGGCGGAGCTTCCGCAGTGGGGCTGGACGTTGGCATGCTCGGCGCCAAACAGCTCCTTGGCGCGGTCAATGGCCAGGCGCTCGGCCTCATCCACATACTCGCACCCGTTATACCAGCGCTTGCCGGGATACCCCTCGGCATACTTGTTGGTCATGACCGAGCCCTGCGCCTCGCGCACCGCGCGGCTGACGTAGTTCTCCGAGGCGATCAGCTCCAGGTTTTCGCGCTGGCGCCGCGTCTCATTGCGCAGGGAGGAGTAGACCTCGGGATCCGACTGATAGATCATGACGGGGTCGGCGGCGCTGACGGCGCACGCCCGGATCTTGTTTACGCGGCGTTCGTGGCGGCTTCCAGACTCAAATTCGCCATCCAGCCATTCCTCCAAAATGCGCGCGGCCTCATCCTGGGTGACCAGCGCGCCGCCCATGACCAGCACATTGGCATTATTATGCGCCCGGGCCATCTTGGCCATGCGCGGGGTGACACACAGGGCGGCGCGCACGCGTGGGAACTTATTGGCGGCAATGCTCATGCCGATGCCCGTGGTGCAGATCAACAGGCCCTGGTCCACCATGCCTTCTGAAACCCGGCGGGCGACCTCGCAGGCATAATCCGGATAATCCACGGACTCCATGCCGTGGCATCCCACATCCTCGACCTGAACCTTCCGGCCTTCCAGCTTCTTTCTTAAAAATTCCTTCAGCTCAAAACCGCCGTGATCCGATCCAATGGCTATCTTCATTGCAGGCAACCTTTCCACGGGAGGCGATTGGAGCACTCCCTGTTCCATCATCTGTAAAATCCAGTCCGAGATCGCGCCGTCTATCTCGTCGCGGCATTGCCGGTACCGTTGAACCGATTGCCCAATCGGGTCGGCCACATCCCCGGCTTTTCCGCCGGGGCTGAAGGATTTCAGGAGAAAAACCTTCCCTTCGGCTTCTGGAAAGGAGTGGACAATAGCGTCTTTGTGGGCCTCTGTCATCACCAGAATCTGGGCGGCGCGCTGGACCATGTCGCGGCTGAACTGGCGGCTCCGGTGCGGGGTCAAGTCCACTCCCCAGTCCGCCAGCGCCTGCACGGCCTCGCGGCTGGCGGGCGAACCAATGGGCGCCATCAGCCCGGCGGAGCTCGACTTCCAGCCGGATTTTTCCCCGAGCCGAAGCCGCAGGATATATTCCGCCATTGGACTGCGGCACACATTGCCGGTGCATACAAAAATGACTTCGTTTGTTTTTGCCATCATGCCCTCATTGCAACAACACCTGCTCCGGGATGGCCCCGGCCCGCAGAATTTCCACCTCATCACCCTCCACCCGGGCCACGGTGCTGGGCACTCCGCCCCGCGAGGGCCCCGCATCCAGCACCAACGCCACCGACGCCCCGACGGCCGCCAGGGCCGCCGCCGCCGTCAACGCGGGCGGCTCGCCACTGCGATTGGCGCTGGTCACCCCCAGCGCCCGCCCCATGCGCCGCAGTACCGCCAGCGCCACCGGATCGTCCGGCACCCGGAACCCCTTGAACCCCTCTCCCGTTTTCAGGACCAGCGTCAACGGCCCAGGCCAAAACCGTTCCGCCAGCCGCCGGGCTCGCGCGCTGACGCACACCCCCATCGCCTCCACACGCTCCAGGCTGTCCACCAGGAGCGGGATCGGCTTGTCTTCGGGCCGCCCCTTGGCCTGATAGATCCTCTCCAGAACGCCCGGCAGGGAAAGATCCCCCGCCAGCCCATAGACCGTCTCCGTGGGAAGCACGATGAGCCGGCCTTCCCGCAAACAGCCAACAGCCTCGGAGACCCCCCCTTCCTCCGGATGGCGTCCGTCAATCTTTTTCAGGTTCTGGTGCGCCAAGTCCACGAATATTCAACGCCTTTAAGCCCAATAACACATCCACCGCCCTCCGCAAGGCCGCATCACCCCGTGTTTTTTCCCGCAAATTGCGGTCCTCCACCTCTTCAGGGGAAAGTTCCTTGGGGTTCAGCGGCGCAACGGGCTCGAACTCTGCCTGGGCGGACTCCTCCTTCGAGACCAGAATATCCGGCTGTACGCCCTCTCGGCCGGCATACACCTTGCCATTGCCCACCAGCAGGCTTCGCGTGGCGACGTACAAATTTTCTCCCGAGGGCAGGGGAAGGATGTCACGCACCAGGGGATCGGCGGCGGTGGGCTGGCCAATCAGCATGGCGCCACGGACACTTTCCGACAGCACCGCCGCCAGCAATTCCGATGCGCCGGTGGTCTGGGCATCCACCAGCACCATGGCCGGCAGTCCGATATGCACCGTCGAGTGGGACTTCGCCACCTCCAGCTCCTGCTGGTCGCTGTCCCGGTAGGAGAACAACACCGCCCCCCCCTCGGAGAACAGCCCGGCCATTTCACTCGCGCTTTCCGAGTCCGAGCCGCCCGCGCCGCGCAAATCCACGATCACCCCAAACCGGCCGGCCTCGCTCCATCCCCGCAGGATGGAAACCACCTCGCGTCCGGTGCCGGGGAAAAGGCCGTTTAGCTTGACATAGCAGAAGGAGGCCGGCCATTCCTCCGACTTGGCCACGGAAGGCTGGTGCACGCCAGCCCGTTCCACGGCCACCTCGCGGCTGGCGCCGCCGGGGGTTCGCGCCATCAGCTGGACCGGGCCTGGCGTGGCGGACTTCAACAGGGCCGCAACCTCCGCGGGGGCCATGCTGGAAATCAGCTCCTGGCCGTCAATTTTTTCGATCAAGTCGCCTTCCAGCAAACCCGCCATGGCGGCCGCTGAATCCGGAAGAAACCCGCTGACCACCGGGAGTCCGTTGGACACCACAAAATCAAAGGCCGGAACATACGCCAGCCCCTTCTGCCGCTCCCTCCACTGGGCCGCTTCCATCTCGGTCATCATGCGGCTGAAGGGGTCGGCCGTCTTGAGCAAGGCCTCCACCATGGCCTTTCCCGCCGCCTTGGAATCCAGCGGAAGCTTGTACTTTTCCACCAGCGACACCATCTCCTTGACCGGCTGAATCATGTTTTCATCAAAGCCCGCGATGCGCGAGGGCGCTTTCCCTTCAGAAGGGGCCGCCCCAACCGCCGTCCCGGCGCTCATCAGGAACAGCCAGAGTCCTGTCCAAACCCAACTCCCGACACCCAATTTCTTCATCACTTTTTCTCCTGTTGGGCCGCGATCCTGCGGTTGCCCTCTTCGACTTTAGTCTTCAACTCCTGCTTGTGCTGGGCCAGTTTTTTTTGCAGGTCCGGACGGGTGATGGCCAGCATCTGCACCGCCAGCAGGCCCGCGTTCACGGCCCCCGCGCGTCCCAGCGCCACGGTGGCCACGGGAATGCCCGCCGGCATTTGCACTGTCGCCAACAGCGCATCCAGCCCATCCAAGGCGCCGCCCTTGATGGGGATGCCCACCACCGGAAGCGTGGTATGCGCCGCCAGCACCCCGGCCAGGTGCGCCGCCCCGCCCGCCGCCGCCACGATCACCTTGATCCCTCGCGCCGCCGCCTTGGAGGCAAAGGCCGCCGCCTTCTCCGGCGTGCGATGCGCGGAGATCACCTGCGCCTCGACCGCCACGCCAAATTTTTTGAGCGTCTGGACGGTTTCCTCGACCACCGGCCAGTCCGAATCGCTCCCCATTAAAACCGCCACATCCACCGGCTGTTTCTTTGCTTTTGCCATGACCCTGTTTCTCCTGCTGTGTCCTCCGCCAAGCCCTTGCTGATTACCGCCCGAGCGCCCGGGCGCCGATATCCTTGCGAAATTGCGCGCCTTCAAAGGCGATCTGCCCCACGGCCTGATAGGCCCGCGCCACGGCGGCGCTCAAATCACGGCCCAGCGCGGTCACCCCCAGCACCCGCCCGCCGGAGACCGCCACGCGGCCCTCTTGATCCGCCTGCGTGCCGGCATGGAACACCACCACATCCCGCAAGCGTCCGGCCTCCTCCAGGCCCGAGATCACCCGGCCCTTTGCATAGGGCCCCGGATACCCCTCCGCGGCCATCACCACGCAGACGCACGCCTCCGGCTTCCACTGTGCCATGCGCTCATGCAAAGTGCCGTTCACGCAGGCCTCCAGCGCGGGGATCAAGTCGCCCGCCAGCCGCGGCAGAATGGCCTGCGTCTCCGGGTCGCCAAAGCGGCAATTAAATTCCAGCACCTTCGGGCCCTTCGGGGTCATCATCAGGCCCGCGTACAAAACGCCCTTGTATTCAATGCCCCGCCGGCGCAATTCCGCCAGCGTCCGCTCAAAAACCTGCTCCCGAATCAGGGGCCAAAGATCGCGTTTGACCACCGGCGCGGGCGAATAGGCCCCCATCCCGCCCGTATTGGGCCCCTGGTCGTTGTCAAAGATCCGCTTATGATCCTGCGCCGAGGCGAGCATGACGATCTCGCGCCCATCCACCAGAGCCAGGATCGAGGCTTCCTCGCCTTCGAGATATTCCTCGATCAGGACCGAACGGCCCGCCGCGCCAAAAACACCCTTCACCAGGATTTCGTCGATCGCCGTCTCCGCCTCTTGAAGCGTCTGGCAAATCACCACGCCCTTGCCCGCCGCCAGGCCATCCGCCTTCACCACCAGCGGAAACGCCTGTCCGCGCACATAGGCCAGCGCGTCTTCCGCGGAATCAAACGTTTCCGCCTTTGCCGTCGGAACCCCGGCGGAAACCATCACCTCCTTGGAAAAGGCCTTGCTTCCCTCCAGCTGTGCCGCCGCCCGGCTGGGGCCAAACACCTTCAGGCCCTTCGCCTGGAAGCGATCCACCAAGCCCTCGCACAGCGGCGCTTCCGGGCCCACCACCGTCAGGTCGGGGCGGTTTTCCAAGGCCCAGGCCAGCAACCCATCCACATCCGTCGCGGCAAGATCCAGATTCTTGGCCAGGGCGGCCGTTCCCGCATTGCCGGGTGCGCAATACACCACGGGCCGCCGGCTATCCGAGGCCAGCTTCCACACCAGCGCATGCTCCCGCCCGCCGCTTCCAATCACCAGAATTTTCATTGTTTGTTCGGCCATCCCATTTTCCCCAACAGAAGGTCGTTACCTTAATGAACCTCCCTCGAACATACAAGCGTCTTGCAGAAGCAAAAAACGTTTTTGCTGGCGGATTGACCTCGCAAAGTCCACGTGCTATGCATGTCGAAATTCCAAACAACCGCACGGAGACAACATGAACGCACGACTCGTAATCGCTTACGCCCTGACGGGGGGGATCCTGCTGGGCACCGGCTGTCAGGCGCCCCAGAGAACGCCGCCGCCGGCCCAAGCCCCTGCCTCCATCCCGCCGGTGCCCTCCGAAGAGGACTCCGCGTTTTTGGATGATCTGCAACGGCGCATCGTCTCCTATTTCTGGAACGAGGTCTTCCCCGAGACCGGAATTGCCATCGACCACACCGAGAACCGAATTGGCAAGGTGGCCGCCACCGGGTTTGGGCTGGCCGCCCTTTGCATTGGCGTGGAGCGGGGCTGGCTCCCCCGCGAGCAGGCCTATGAGCGAACCCTGCTCACCCTCAAGACCTTTCGCGACAAGGTGGAGGGGCAGTATGGGCTCTGGTGGCACTTTGTGGATGGCCACACCGGAAAAATGAGTCCGGTGGATTGCGTGGCGCTGTGCGACAGCGCGGACATGATCGCCGGAGCCATCATCGCGGGCGAGTATTTCAAAGGCACCGAGGTGGAAGAGATCGCCAACACCCTGTGCGACCGGGTCGAGTGGGATCAATTTGTGCTCAAGCACCCGGATGGACGGCCCGGACTGCTCTCCTTTGGATGGGTCCCCCTGCACGTTTCCGAAAACTACTACGACGTGGATGGCCTGCTTCCGTTTAGCATGAGCGGGCTGGTGGATAACTCCCTGCTGATCTATGTGCTCGCCCTTGGATCGGACACCCATCCCATTCCACAGGAAACCTGGGAGCAGTACGTGGAGTCCCTCACCCTGGATGCCTACGAGGGCCACGAATGCGCCATGGCCGGCGCCCTGTTCTGCCGGCAGGTTCCACATTCCTTCGTCCGCTTCAGCCGCAAGCGCGACCGAAAAATGGACTACTTTCTGGATGCCGTCAACGCCATCCTGGCCGACCGGGCCTTTAATGTGAAGGAGAATGGATATCCGGACACGCTCTGGGGGTTGACGGACTGCTTTGGCCTCGAGACCTACAGCCATGCCGCCCCGCCAGGACCCGTCGCAAACGATGGAACCATTGGATGCACGGCCTTTGCCGGCGCGTTGCCGCACACCCCCCGGCTCTCCATGGAGGCCATGCGCTATGTCCGCGGCACCTTCGGGGACCGCGCGTACGGGCAGTATGGATTCACCAGCTCCGTGAATCCGAAAAACAACTTTGTCAGCCCGCGCTTTGTCGGCATCGAGCTTGGCCCGATGGTGCAGTTGATCGAAAACCACCGGAGCGGCCTGATCTGGAACCTGTTCTCACAAAGCAGGGTGATGTCCAACTTTGTCCGGCGCGCACAGATGACCGGCGTGGTGGATGACTTTGAACTGCCTCCCGAAGCCCCGCCCTACGCCTGCTGGAGCGCAACGGGCTGTGTCCTCGAGACCAACAGCACCGCCCGCCAGAACGGCCACCGGGGGCTTGCAATCCAGCCGGCCTCCGAACCCTTCACCCTGTCCGCCCGGCTTCCCGCCAACGATCTGCTGGATTTTCACTACGACCGCTATCTCGCCTTCTGGGCGAGAGATCTTGAACCGCTGAAGTGCTCCGTGGAGCTGAACGGAAAAACCGTTGAACTGGAACGGGAAAACCAGTTGCCGGGCGGCGGCTGGACGCAGTATGTTTACCGGCTGGGTCCAGAAGCGCCCGCCGCCGCCCTCGGGGGCGTATCCATCGAAGCCCGGGCCACGGGCGCCCGGCCCTCTTTGGACAATCTCACCTGCCTCGCACAAGTGGAAACCCGCGCGCCCGGCCCCATTTCAACGTGGACGCTGGAACCCGGAAAACTGGGGGGAAGCGTGGCCCTTCAATGGACCGCGCCGGAAACCTCCGGCGCCCGGCTGGGCAGGTACCGGGTGCGAGCCGTGGAGGCCGGCGCTCCCGAGGCCGCGGAAATCATCACCTACCTGCCGGCCCTCCAGCCATCGGGCGGACAGGAAAAGCAAACCCTCCTTCTCGCCGCGGGAAAGCGCTATCGGATCCGCCTGACCGCCATCAACCAGGCGGGGCACTACGGCCCGGAATCCGAGCCTCTGGAAGGCGAGTCCAATCCCGCGGAACTGTCGAGAAAGGCCTGGTCGGCCGGCGACGGCTCCACAGAGGCCTGGTTTAATGACAATCCCACCTGGACGATGGATCTCGATGACGCAGACGGACAAAAGGCCTTGCGCATGGACTACGAAAAAACCCATGCATGGAATTACATGGCCCTCACGCTCGATCCTGAACGGGCCGCCCTGCACCGCTATCTCATCATCCGGGTGCGCGGGAAAGTGGAACTGCTTGGAAAGCTGTGGAGCCGGGAAGGCGTGGAGCAGGACATGAACGTCGTGCACGCTCCCTCGGACACCGAATGGACCGAGCTCGCCTTTGACACCTGGCTGGCGCCGGGCGTGGTGCATAGCGGCGAGGCGATTCAGCGATTGCTCCTCTTCCCCATGCCCGGGGCTTGGGCTGGAAAGGGGACCTTCCGGATTGCGGAGGTTCGATACGCAAATTAAGGCGCGGCGGCTTGATGAAACCGGCGAGGCCCGGTATCCTTCGGCGCATGAAAAGGATCTCCTCTTTCCACCTTGCCCGCACGCTGGCGGGCGTGCTGTTTTTTTGCAACGGATGCGCCTCGTTCCGCGTCTGCGATGATGCGTGGCTGGGCGAAGACAAGATGAAGCATTTTGCCGCCGGCGGTTTGGTGGGCGGGGCTTCCGCCATCGCGGCGTCCCAGGCGGGCGGAAACGATGGGGAGGCGGCGCTGGCGGCGGTGGCCGTCACCTTCAGCGTGGGCGCAGGGAAAGAGCTGTACGACGTGAAGGGCAAGGGCACCTGCTGGAGCTGGCGGGACATGGCCTGGAACATGGCCGGGGCGCTGGCGGGCGCGCTGGTGGCGGCGGGCGTCCGGTAAGCGCGCCTCGTTTTTCCGTGCAACGCCGCCCCGCAAGCGGCATACTGGAGCCACTATGAAAAAAATGATTCCCGATCTTCAATCCAGCATCCTCTGTGACGACGTCCGCCAGGAGCGCAATGGCAAGTTCATGTTGATTGGCCTTTTCGATGCCATCGGCTCGCCGAACTTTCCCATGCGGTACCCCCGGCTGTTCATGGTGACGCGCTGGTGCAGTGGCGAGGGGGAGTTTACCCAGCGCACCCGCATTCTGAAGCCGGATGAAAGTTCCGTGCTGGTGGAAGGCAAGGATATCCCCGTCAAACTGCCCAACTCCGAATCCACGGCCACCAACGTCGAGGTGTTTTTGAATGTCGGGTTTGAGGAGGAGGGCACCCATTGGATCGAGGTGTTGCTCGATGGCGACCTGAAGATCCGGTACCCCTTCCGGGTCAACAAGGTCCAGCCCCCGCCCGGCATGCCGCCCGAACAGCCCCTGTAAAAAAGTTCCAAGGGTTGGAACTTTTTTTTCGGTTTTTTCCAAGGGTTGGAACATTTTTCAGCGGCCTCCCGTGCGGTTGTTATTTGACGGGCGGGGGCGAAGTATGGAGAATGCGCCGCGAGTTTTTTGAGGAGAATCATGAAGCTGTGCTCTGCCAAGATTTTGGAACACCGCGAGGAACCGGGCGGTTACAAGTTGCTGACGCTGGAGGCGCCGGAGGTTGCGCCGTTTGTTCAGCCGGGCCAGTTTATTCACGTCCGGATTCCGAATTTGGGCGAGGCGCTGTTGCGGCGTCCGTTCAGCATTTTCAAGGCGGAGGCGGACCGTCTTTCCATTCTGTACAAGGCGGTGGGCCATGGCACGGAAACGATGAAGGCCCTGCGGGCGGGGGAGTGCCTGAGCCTGATTGGGCCGCTGGGCAACGGCTTTCCCGCGCCCTCCGCCGGATCGCTTCCGGTGCTGGTGGCGGGCGGG
This sequence comes from uncultured Verrucomicrobiota bacterium, assembly GCA_964521805.1. GTDB lineage: Bacteria > Verrucomicrobiota > Kiritimatiellia > CAIQIC01 > GWF2-57-35 > CAZFSE01. Next base: position 9,726 of record CAZFSE010000006.1, on the reverse strand, counting down.
TACGGCATGGCCGCGTTGTACCTCTGCGCCAAACGAGCGCCTCAAAAGGGGCTGGCTTTTTTTGGCGGGCGCCGCGCCGCGGATATTCTTTGCGTGGAGGAGTTCGAGGCGCTGGGCTGGGAGGTTCGCGCCACGACGGAGGATGGCTCGCGGGGCCTGAAGGGGCTGGTCACGAAGGCGCTGGATGAATGGCTGGCCGCCAAACCCGCGGGCGTGACGCCGGAGTTTTTTGCCTGCGGGCCGAATGCGATGTTGAAGGCGGTGGCGGAACGCGCGCTTCCCGGCGGCTGGAAGGCCTGGATCTCGATGGACCGGCACATGGGGTGCGGCGTGGGCGCCTGCCTGACGTGCGTGCAAAAAATCCAGACGCCGGAGGGCGGCTGGGAGTGGTTGCGGGTCTGCCGCGAAGGGCCGGTGTTTGAAGGCCGAACCATTGTATGGGATGGCGAATCATGAGCACAATCAACCTGAGCATTAACCTGGGCGGCATCCGGATGAGGAATCCGGTGATGGTGGCCTCCGGCACGTTTGGCTATGGGCCGGAATATGCCGAGCTGGTGGATCTGAACAAGCTGGGCGCGATCGTGGTCAAGGGCATCTGCCTGGAGGAAACGCGCGGCAACCCCACGCCGCGCACGGCCGAGGTGGCCAGCGGACTCCTCAATGCCATCGGCCTGCAGAATCCCGGCGTCAACGGGTTTATTAAAAAGTACCTGCCGTTCCTGCGGGGATTCGAGACCCCTGTAATCGTCAATATCTGGGGCAAGACGCTCGAGGAATATGCCGAAGTGGCCGCGCGCTTTGACCAGGTGGAGGGCATCGCCGGGCTCGAGGTGAACGTCTCCTGCCCGAACATCAAGGAAGGCCGTGCCGTATTTGGCGCCAACATGGACCTGTTCCGGCGCGTATTGGAGGCGGTGCGCGAGCGCACCCGCCTGCCCATGATCCCCAAGCTGGCGCCGGATATTACCCAGATTGGCGCGTTCGCCAAGGCGGCGGAGGACTGTGGCGCGGACGCGATCTCGCTGATCAATTCGATCCCCGCGATGGCGATTGACGTGGAAACCCGCCGCCCGCGCCTGGGCAATATCACCGGCGGGCTCAGCGGCCCGGCCATCCGGCCCATCGCGGTCAAGCTGGTCTGGGAGGCCGCCAAGGCGGTCAAGATTCCAATCGTGGGCCTGGGCGGGATCATGAGCGCGGGCGACGCGCTGGAATTCATTCTGGCGGGCGCGACGGCGGTGGCGATCGGCACGGCCAACTTCTCGGAGCCGGACACGGCGGAGCGGGTGATCGCGGGGCTGGAAGACTATCTCCAGCGCCACCAGCTCACGGAGATTTCGAGCCTGACAGGGGCCCTGAAAACATGAAGCCCCACCTGCGCAACGTCCTGGCCGGCTTGTTGATTCTCCTCTTTCTGGGGCTGATGGCCTGGTGGGTGTTGCATGTGCCCTACCGACCGGAACTGATGTACAAGCCCCTTCCCCGCGACGCGACCGTGGTGCTGGCCCACCGGGATCTGGCCGGGCGCTGGGACGCCTTTTCCGGAAACCCGATCACGCGCAGTCTGCTGGGGGCGCTGGGCATGCGCCCGGAGGATTTGGCGGATTTGTCCACCAACGAGGAATCAAAAGCCTGGATGCAAAAGCTGGCGGGAAAACGGGTGGCGCTGGCGTTTGTGCCACATCTGGGGCCCAGCGGGAAGCAGGCCTGGGTGGCCGCCAGCTGGCTGGGCGCCGACAGCCAGAAACTGCGCTGGCAAATGCATTGGGCCGACCGCTCGGTGTTTCGCAAGATGGACCCTTACCGCGGACATCCCTGCTGGATGGTGCAGAGCACGATGTTTGAGCCGGGCACGGTGCTGACCATCAGCCTGGTGGAAGGCATGTTGCTCGCCTGTGTTTCGGGGCATCCCCTGGACATCCGGCGCGTGCTGGACACCTACGACGGGTATGCGCCATCCCTGCTGGCGTCCGAAGATTTTTGCCGCGCGATGGCACCGGAAAGGGAGCCGGCGAGCGACGATTGCGCGTGGGCCCATGCACCCGGCCTGCAAGTGCCCGGGACAAACGCTCCCGCCAGCCTCTTTCTCCAACTGGATCAGCTTCAAACCAACCGCTTGAAGGCGAGCCTGCTGGCCGCCCAAACCTTCTCCGCCTTGCATTCGGCCACGGGAACAACATCCATGCGCGGGCTGGACCGTTTATGGGGGCCCCTGCCCGTAGCCGTGCTGGCCATGAACAAGGAGACAGCGCTCGCCCTGCTCTCGGGTTCGCGCGAGCCTTGGTTGCGCCAGGTGCACAAATTGGTGAAGGCACAGCCTGGGGAGACGCTGTTTCTCGGGGCCTTCGCCGATGAGTACAGCGGGCGCCTCATGGGCCTGAAGGTTCCCAGCCTGCTGGCGGCCATTCGGTGCTCCGATTCCACCGCGACCCTTCAGTCCATCCGCGACGCCCTGGACCACGTGAACCGCTCTTACCGCTGGGGCCTCATCCCCCGCCCTTTTTTGGCGGAAGGACGCCAGGTCCATGCCTTGGAATCCACCGGGGAAGGCTTCATGAGCCGGTTTACGGCGGAGGAAAGCCCGGCGTATGCGGTCTGCGGGGACTGGCTGGTGTTCTCCAGCAATTTGGACGTGCTGATGAAACTGGTGGCCCGCTACGAACGGGTCGTGTCCACCGAAGAGGCGGCCCGGAGCCCCTGGCTGGCGCCCTTGTCTCAATCGGAGGCCAGCATACAGGGCTGGCTGGACTTGGAGCGCGCCGCCAAATCACTTCGGCTGGCCATCTCCACCTGGTCGCTCAAGCTCCTGCTGGAAGACTCCTCCGGATCCCAGCGCATGCGCCAGAATTTGAATGAGGCCAAGGCTTGGATAGACGCGATTGCGCCGATGAAGGCGGGTGTTTTTCAATTAACGTCGGACGCGGAAAAAACCAGGTTGAGCTTGGAAATGGGGAGAGAACCATGAAGACCAATTGGCTGGCGAAAGTGGGCGTGTGGGTGGCCACCGGATTCGGCTTGGGCTACAGTCCCGTGGCCTCCGGCACGGTGGGCTCGATTCCCGGGCCCATCCTGGTCTATTTTCTTTTCCCCGGCATGAGCCTCTTCCAGCAAATCGTTTTTGCGGTGGTGTTGGCCCTGATGGCAATTCCGTTTTGCGAGGTGGCGGAACGGCACTTTGGAAAAAAAGACGACGGACGAATCGTGGCCGACGAGTATATGACCTTTCCCCTCTGTGTGATTGGCTTGCCGGTCACCACCCCGTGGGTCCTGGCTATGGCGTTCATCACCAATCGAATCTGCGATATCATTAAACCGCCTCCAGCCAAGAACTTGCAATCCGTTCACGGCGGATTTGGCATCGTGATCGACGACGTCTTTGCCTGCCTCTACAGCCTGCTCATCAATCACCTTGTTTTTTATGTCGTAAAAAATACTCTTTAGGAGGCGCAAAAACATCATTTTTGCGCAAAATGTTGATTAAAAGCTTATTAAGAGTGTAAAAAATCGGTCAAATCTTCTACGGATTGAGAATTCGTGATCAGAACTTGTCAATAAATATCCTTCGTCCCGTCTGTTTTTTCATAAATGAAAAAGGCTCGGTCCATATAAAGGTCAAAAAATGGGGGTTTTGAGGGGGGGCGTGGCCGGAAAAGATTGAAACGGCATGTTTATTGCTGGTTAAGAGAGTTGCCATGAAAACAACCCGATCAAAGCGACGCCGTGATGGGATGACGTTGGTGGAGGTGGTTATTATGTCGGGCCTCACCACCATCGTTCTTCTCGGTGTTGTTTCCTCCGTATTGCTGGGCGCACGACTGAACCAAGCCAGCAGTCAGCGCCTCACAGCCTTCGGCCTGTGCAAGGAATGGTACGAGCAGATGAAGGGATCACCCTTCACCAATGTGACCACCACGGTTTTTTCGCCACAGACCGTGCGCATCACAAATCTGGGCGGGCTTTCCCGCGTCCCCATCTGGGGACAACGATCTTGCACCATCCTGGCCACCAATACGCCCCCTTCCAAATTGGTCACCATTCAGGTTCAGTGGTCGTATCAAGGGCGTGATTTCGAAGAAAATCTGCAGGGGGTGATTTATGACCGCGTTGCACGATAAGAGGCCTTCCTGGATCCGAAAAAATGGCTTTTCGCTGACCGAGGTCATCTTTGCCGTTTTCCTGTTCGCGCTGGTTTCCGCCGGCGTGTACATCGTGTTCATTCAAACCCTCTTTGATGTCAAAAAAGGCACCTCGCAGGCTAATTTCCTGGCCATGGCCCGCTCCGCTGAAGGCCAAATCACAAAAATTGTGCAAGGCGGCCAGTCCATCTCGGTCTTTCCCACCTATGTGGACGTCACGGTGGACAGCCGCCTGATTTCAAGAATTTCCTTTGTGGATGGGGATGGCATTATGGGAACGGCAGACGACAACGAACTCCGCTACATCCCCAACATGAATCAGCCACAAGATTACCAGGTGCTGTGCAAGAATGTCATGAGCCTCTGGGATGGGACCCTTCAAACCCCGATGTTTGAGCTGTTGCCCAGCTCGCCGGCCGCGGTCCAATTCCGATTCCATGTGGGAGACGGCATGACCGAGGAGGACTACGGCCTCTACAAGACCGGGCAAGGATGGCAAGGCGTTGAAATGCGCTTTTCGGCTAGTCCACGCAGGCAAACCTTAATCTGGCTATAGGGAGGCATTATGAACTCAAGACGCACGTTGAGAAAAAATGAGGGCGGAGCCTTGCTGACCGCCCTGCTGTTCTGCTTTATCGCCGTGAGCATCGTGGGCGCATTTCTGGGGTATGTGGGCGCAGACTCCCGGCTGACGTCCCGCTCGATCGATTTCCAAAAGGCCCGAATTGCGGCGGAATCCGCCGTGGAATATGGGACCATTCAATTAAAAAACATCATCATGCGCAATCAGTTGAGCTTCTTGAGCCGGTCGCAATTTGATGCCCTGCTGGCGGAAATCCCCCCGCCGCCCCCGCTGGAGACATATGCCTATCAAACCCCCGGCGGGGCGCCGGCCTTTGAGGTGGTCAGCATGTCCGACGTTCAGTACGGGCCCATTGAGCGCGGCACCTTCTCGCCCCGAACCGGTGAATATCAACTGTTCCGTGTGCGCGCCGGCGCCATCAATCCCGGCACCGGCGTGGGGTCCGTCATGGCCCGCGACCTTCAAGGCGCGGGACTCTTCTTGATTCGCTTTGGCGTATTCTATGAAGAGATTCTAGAGATCGCGCCCGGGGCCAACATGTCGTTTGAGGGCTGGGTCCATGCCAATGGAGAGGTTTATATGGATTCCCAGGCGACCCTCCGTTTTGGCGACCGGCTGACTTCCGCGGGCAACATGCACCGGGGGCGGCTGGACCGCAGTCAATACAACCCCGGCAGTGTGCGCATCCGCAACGCCGCGGGAACAGACGTCAGCATGGACATTGACAGCTCAACGCCCACCTGGATGTCCGACTCCATCAACCTCTGGAACGGACGGGTCCTCTCCCGCACGCACGGATATCCGCGCCTGGATGCCCCCATTGATCCAACGGATGTCCCCCATGATCTCGTCGAGCGGCCCATCGCGGCGGGAACCCCCGGACGCAATGAAGCCACGGAGAGTGAAAAATTTGCCAACAAGGCCTGCCTGACCATCCGCATCCATGCCGACAACACCCTGAGCGCCAGGGACAGCCGGGGCAATGATGTCAGCAGTTACTTCACGGCCGCGGTGCTTCGGGTCAGCGGCACCTCCGACGGGAAACCGCTGTACTCCAAAAACTCGGCCAGCAACTACACGTTTTCCAGGGCGGGCGCCTACGGGGTGACCAATCACTTTTACGACGCACGCGAACAGAAAACCATGGCGCCGGTGGATATTTACGTTAACACCCTGACGAGCGCCTTCCCGCAGGTGGCCAATTCAACGTACGGCATCGAGGAAGGCCGCGGGGTGGTCTATGTCACCCGCGATGATCCCGATGGCGCAGGGGGGGTCCAGCCTTGCGTGCGCATCCGCAATGGAACCAGCCTGCCGCATGGGGGACTCACCTTCGCCTCCGACCTGCCCATTTATGTGGAGGGAGACTACAATATCGGAACCGTCCGGCCAGCCTTGCTCACGGGGGATGCCGTGACCTTCCTCTCCCGATCCTGGCAGGACGCCTACAGCTCACAATCCATGGCCCTGCGAAGCCCCGCCAACAGCACGTATAACACCGTCATCATGACGGGAAACTCTCCAACCTCGTGGGGCAATTACAACGGCGGGTTGGAAAACGTCCTGCGCTTCCTGGAGGATTGGAGCGGGAAGACCGTGACCTATCGCGGCTCCATCATTGATTTGTGGCACAGCGAGATTGCCACGGGCGCATGGCGCTATGGAAGCCCTGTGTATACCGCGCCCACTCGCAACTGGGGCTATGACCCAATCTATAATACGCAGGTTCCTCCCGGCATGACGCGGGTTTTCGGGGTGGAGGTATTAACCTGGGAAGAATCCAGCTGGGCCGCGGAGGGGTGGTATTGATCTGGATCCCTCATTCATGCGCAACACGCCCCTGAAAAGAAATCCTGTTTTTCTGATTTTTTTGAGTTACAATCGGTCGCAAACAGCCTATATATAGTCGTCTGCGAAATGGCCTATGAAGCTCTTTTTTGAAAAACTGAAAACCACTTCGCGCCGGGGTCCCTCTGATTTGGTGGGCGTTGACATTGCCACCACCGGAACCAAGGTAGTGCGAGCCAGGCGGGGCAAGGACAAACCGATCCTTGCAGGTTTGGAGCTTCTCCCGCCCATTCCACTTAAGGAACTGGAGCTGGATGAAAACGATTCCTATCTGCGGGGAATCCTGCCAAAGGCGCTGTTGGCCAATTATGCCTGCCTGACCAGCACCGGCAACAGCGCCGTGGTCCGCCTCCTCAGTCTGCCCGGGCACACGGAGCAGACCCAGATGGTTGAATCCCAGGTCCGCGAGCACATTGGGCTGGAAGGGGAATACCGGCTGGGGTACGTCATTACCACTCCGCCAAAGGGAAAAACCGAAACCAAAATGCTCGTGGCGGCCTTGCCCGAGCCCGAAGCCCAAATCCTGCTGGGTTTGGCGCCGATTGGCGCCCCCGCCCCCGTTTCCATTGAAATCGCCGGGCTCTCCGTTCTCAACGCCTTCCTGCACGGCGCCGGCGTGGCCTTGGAGCAAGAATCCTTCGGCGTGCTCGATGCCGGGGCCAGGGTTTGTTTCCTCGCCCTCTTCAGCAAGGGCAACCTGGCCCTTGTCCGCAAATTCGATTTTGGCGGCGAGGCGATCACCGCCAAGGTTCAACAGCAATTGGGCGTCAACCGCGAAATCGCCCAGGGCATCATCTCGGACGGATCCTTCGACATCTCCCAATCCGTCCACGAAGTGATGGACCCGTTCCTGCGGCAACTCTCCATCTCGCGGGATTTTGTCGAGCGGCGCGAGGATTGCCGCCTTTCCAAGCTGTATCTCTCCGGGGGCATGAACCTTTCCAGATATTGGGTCGATGAGCTGAAAAAGGCCACCGGCATGGGGACGGAAACGTGGGATCCGTTTGAGGCCTTTTCCGTTTCGTCCAATGTCATTCCGCCGGAATTGGCCGGACAGAAATCCAGGTTTGCCGCGGCGGTGGGCGCCGTATTAGGAGCGTTTGACACCCCATGATGATTCGGGTCAATTTGCTGAAGGAAAATGAATTCCGCTATCAGGGAGCGGTCAGCCGGGGGTTTATTGTCCAGATTTCCCTGATCACGGTGGGGTGCATGTTCATCCTGTATCTGCTGGCCACTTTCATCCAATACAGGAGCCTTCAGCAATCGCTGGCCTGGTCACAAGAACGCTGGAATCGCATCAAACCGGCCTATGAAAACGTACAGGCCATGAAGGTGGAGATCGGCCACAACCGGCTGTTGCTCGATGAGCTCAAGGGCTGGCAACGATCCCGGGTGGAGTGGCATGAGCCCCTGCGGGAACTCCCGCGCATCGCCCCGGCCGCCACCCAATTCACCCGGCTGAACATCTGGGGCGCCGTCGAGAACCCAAAACCTGCCGCCGCGACCTCAAAAAAGGCGGCGTTGGACAAACCCAAGACGCCGGAACAAACACCGGCCCCCACCCGCAAGTATCTGATCAACTTCGAAGGCCGCGCCGATGACAAGCTGGCAGACAAGGTCGTTCTTCAGTTTGTGGATGATTTGCGCCAAACCACCGCCTTCAAACCCATTTTGGAGTCCGTCAAATTGCAGGGATTGAGGCTGGAGAGCGGCCGGGAAACCACCGCCCGCATTTTTAATATTGAAGCGGCCACCTATTCCAAGGAAATCAAATGAAGTGGCAGGAAAAAACAGCCGAACAGAAAAAGATCACCATCCTGGTGGTCATGCTGGGGGTTGCCGCGCTCTTTATTTCCTATCAGTTTGGGATCAATCCCCTGCTGACCGGAAAGTCCAGGACCGCGGCGGAACTCAGGGAACTGCAGGACAAGCTGGCGCAGGGCGAGGACATGGCCACCAGGGAGGCGGCCATCCTGGCCGACCTGGAAACCGGAAAGCAGGAAATCAGCCAGGCCAACGAGTTGTATATCGCCCCCCGCGAGAATCCTCTCGCATGGGTCACGGAAAAAATCTATTCCGTCGCCCGCCAGGTGGGCCTGGAGATTGATTCCGTCGCCGAGGTGGGCAACCCCGGAAGCGCGCGCGACCGGCTGGAAAAACAGGTCCGAAGCTTCACGCCCTATTCCGTGCGGGTGGTCTCCCAATGCGGGTATCAGGATGTCGTGCGCATGGTGGCCGCGCTGGAAAAAAGCAACCCCTATCTTTGCGTATCGGGCATTTCCATTTCTTCGCAGGATCGTACAGTGGAAAAACACATGGCCAGCCTGGTGGTGGACTGGCCCATGAGGACGGCCCAGGAAACGGCCCGCCCTTCGGGGACGGGTGCGGAAAAGACCGCGCCCGGGCCGTGAATGGATGCAGAGGGATGAACGAATGAACAACCGGCCCCAAAGATCTGTAGGGTATGGCCTGCCCCGAAAGGGCTTTGCGTGGAGGCTCCTGGTGGCGGCGCTGGCCCTCCTTCCCCTGGCCTTGAACGCAGAAGAAGAGCCCCTCCCCGGCCAGGCGGAGAGCGTCGAACCGCAACCCGCCGAAGCCCTGCGCGATCCCTTCTGGCCCATCGGCTACACACCCGCCAAAACCGCGACCGCCCAGCCGGACAAAAAAGCCACCGTGGAGGAAAAGCCTTCCAACCTCCAGATCAAGATGGAAGACCTGACCCCGGAAAAGCTCAGCCGCCTTTCCGCCCAGATTGTGGTGGGCGGCATCCTCAAACAGGGCGCCCGCCAGTTTGTCCTGGTCAATAATCGCATGGTCACCCTGGGCGATGTGATCGAGGTCTCTTTTGAAGGGTCTTCGTACCGCTTTATTGTCCGTTCCCTGACCGAGCAAAACGTAACCCTTGAACCTGAAACAAAAGACGCGCCCAATCCATAAACAGGAGGCATGAATGAAAATGAGGTCTGCATTTCTTACCACCATCGTGGCGGGATTTCTGTTATCCTCCACCTGCGGAGTCCAAGCCCAGAACGACATCCTGCTGGACCCCGTGGCCGTGGAGGGCGAGGAAACCCCCATGATCCTCGAACCCCAACCCGAACCCGCGGTTGAAATCCCGCCACGATGGTGGTAAGAAATGCAGACCTCATTTTT